>JANPBK010000130.1:0-26571 GCA_031430395.1 Cyclobacteriaceae bacterium | reverse complement strand
GTGAGATAAATATCATATCCACCACCACTCGCTGTAAGATTGAATGTGCCTGCTCCCAAATCAAAATCAACAGTGCCGTTGTAACGTCCGGTGGCATACAAGTTACCACTGGCATCTAAAGCAATTTTACTTCCATGGTCCCCGATAGAATAGTAATTGGTGATGCTGTTCACCATCGATCTGGCCCATACAAAATTTCCATTGGCGTCAAGTTTGGAATAGAAAACATCCCAATCGCCCGAGGCTGTTAAGTTTGCCGTGCCCGCACCCGGATCAAAATCTATTGTCCCCTCAAAGTATCCTGTTGTGTAAACATTGCCGGTAGCATCCAGCACGATGCTATACCCACGATTCTCCAATGAACCCGCACCAAAATCTTTTGCCCAAACGAAGTTTCCATTAGTATCCAGCTTTAAGATGAAAACATCCTCTTGTCCGGCCGTTAGGAAAAATGTGCCAGGTCCTGGGTCAAAATCACGCGCGCCACCTTGAAAGTAAAAACGTCCAACCACATGTACATTCCCAGACGCATCTACGGCAATATCCTGGCCGTTATCCCACCACGTGCCACCTACTATACCTTTTGCCCAAGCGAAATCACCAAGGGAATTTAGTTTAACAATAAAAATATCATACTCGGTAGTTGTAGCTGCCGTCAATGTAAATGTCGTTGGTCCCGGATCAAAATCGGCTGTGCCGGTAAAACCACCTGTTATATACACATTACCAGCAGCATCAACCGCAAGACCTTGCCCTGAATCCGCGCCACTGCCACCCATCGATTTGGCCCACACAAAATTTCCATCAGTATCCAGTTTAGAAACAAATATTTGTGAGCCGCCTGTGGAGGTAAGATTAAAAATTCCTGGCCCCGGATCGAAATCTACTGTATTGGCGTATACCCCAGTCGTATATACGTTTCCCGCCCCATCTAACACCATGTCACGGCCGCGATCGCCTCCTATTCCACCAACTTGTTTCATCCAGCCTAATGACACGGTTTCCTGTGCAAAAAGCGATGAAATCGATAGGCATAGATGGATGGTGAAAATTAAAAAAAATCTTTTTTGAAAAGACATAGAGATCTTCATAGGATGAATTTAATCTAACTAATCTGTGTTTCAACCGAACCTAGAGTTTGCCTATTCTTCCAGAATTTTTGGTTACTTCAAATCTCACCAGATTAAATACGCCAGAAAATCGCATGATGATGTGATATGCTTTCATAGAATTGGAGAGCTAACTAAAAACGCGCATAAGCATCCATGGCATTGCGCCACCATTCCCAATCGATGGCGAAGTTCATGAGGAGATGCTGTGTCAGAAATAGAGCAAGTGCTAGTAAGTAAGGTTTATGAATTTTACCTGAGCGATGGTCGTCCGCTAATAGAAGCAACAAGACCAATTCAATGAGTACGTAACCAATGTTCAACGACTTGCTGAAGTTGTCGACAAAGGGAATCAGGAAGAGTAATCGAGTAATGGCCGGAATGAGTGGTCCGAGCACAGTGCATACCATATACCGAGCATGCAAGTGTATATTTTTACGATGAATGATAGCTAACACATAAAACAGAACAAATAGGAATATGGTAAAGAAATCAATGAACGCTAATTGATACGGTGTATCCGGTGGATAATTGGTCTTATTGAGGATCATGATTCTAACCATGTTCAAGGCACCAATCACAATGATGGGCACCACGATAAGGGTAAGGTTACCTAGGGCGCGATGCCATGCCAACAATCGCAAACGATAAAGCAGAGGCTGAATTATGAGCAACAACATCCAAAACGTAGCGGTGATGCCGTGGAGGTGGTGAGCTGCATCGGTTACGGCCAATCGTTTATAATACGAAGGAACGAAGGCAAAAACTGTTATGATTGCTGCAATGATAAAGTACAGATACGCATTCTTGTAAAATGTAACGGGCTTTGAAGTTTCTCTTATGTTTATCATCACTATAAATAGTAGTTGTGAGAAATTAATACATCGTTGAGAGTTTACTAAACAAAGAATCAGTTAACCCGATCCGCCCCATCGGCCTTTGCTCTTTTTATAATTTCCAATGCTACTTCTTTCCCTAGTTTCATACCGGCTTCATTATCGGTTCGAAAGTGTACGCCTGCTTCAAATCGTGATAATGTTTCTTCTTCTGCCAACTCATGAAATTCTTTTGCATCAATCGGGAACAAGTAAGCAAGTATTTCTCCATAGCAAGCGGCTACGGTTGCATGACCGGCCGGATAGCCTGGTGAGGGTGGAGTTTTAAAAAGCGCTTTATAGGTTGGGTCATATTGATCGGGCCGAATGCGGAAGTAAACATATTTAGACTCAATGTTGGCGATTTGATTTTCATAATCGGCAATGGCTAATAATGTATAGGCGCGGGCGGCTCTTGGTGCGTTGTTGAGAAGTCCATGCTCCATTATTTTTCTATCGATGATGTCGCCCCACGGCCATTCAAATTCCCATTTAAAAGCGCGGTAGTTCGATTCATCCGTTCTCTTAAATGCTTTCAACTCAGCCATATCTTTTTTGACATCGGGAGGAGGAACCGAATGGAATTGATTTGTGGAAGTAAGCACCCATGGTTTCATATTTGGAATATCGTGGCGCAAGCGTTTGCCTTTCCAATAACCAGCCTCTGATGGAATTTTTCCTTTCCATCGTTTATCACCTCCATCCTGCTTAGCGCGATGTTCGATAATATAGTTAGCAACTTGAACACCCAAATCAAAACCAGCTTTTACATCACTCGGAAATTGAACGCCCGCAAGCACGCGCGATTGTCCGATTTTCTTTGCAGCCGCTAGAATAGAATCAGCTTTGGCAGGAAACAGATAGGCCAACATAGTGGCTGCTGCACCAGCCGTAACAGAATGTTCGCAGGGGTACGATGGTGTTTGAGGTGGAGTAACCAATTGTTTGATGCCATCCAAAGAAGGTGAAGGCCGCTTTCGATTATGTTCATACTTGGCATTCCACGCAGCAAGCGTTGCATCATAGATGGCTACATTAAGGAGTGAATAAACGCGCAGGGAATATTGTGTTGTGTCCAACAGATCGTCTGCCGCAGCTTGCCAACGGTATGAGGGTGGGCCTGCATTCCAGTAATGCATTTCCGCGATAAGCGTGCTATCCAGATTTTTTTGAACCGAAATTATTTCCTTGGTTTCCTCTTTTTCGTCACTACCAGTGGGAGGAGGCGGAATTTTAAATTCGGTAGTTGATGGAATTACCCACGGTTTCCATTGACCAGCGGTTGGTTCAATTCCGATGATGGTGGTTTGCTGATTGTCGCATGCCTGAGCAATAACCGCTATGATAATAAGGGATAGGATTTTTTTCATGTACCAAATCTGGCCAGATTAAATGGCCAAGTAAATAGCATGATGATGCGATATCCTAACCCTTGACAAACGGCTGCTTCCTCCAATACGTTAAACTTCTCCATAGCCACTCGAAGGGGCCATATAAAAAATAGCGCATCCAGATGTTGCAATAGATAATCTGAAATAGCCAGATGGAGGCAACTACTAAATAGACTTCATACCGTTGGAGTTTTCCAAAGAGCCCAAAGGCAAATCCATTAAAGAGAATTCCACAGATGATGGATTGCGTCAAATAATTCGTTAACGCCATTTGCCCTACCGGACGCAGCATGGAAAATAACCAGCCAAACCAACCGGATTTGTAGAGCAACATTATTAAACCAAAAATACCTAGTGTGCGTAGAGCTCGCGTGAGTTGGTAGTAGTTAAACGATAGATGTTTGAAATACTCAAACCAATTAAAACCAACATCAATTCGCGCTTGAATGAAAAAGTAAGATAGCGTGAGTCCAGCACCCAAGCCAATCGCCATCAACCAAAAATAAGTTTTGGTAGATGCTTCACCTGTAAGGATGCCCATTTTGAAAAAGGCCATGCCCAGCAACATAAACATAAATACGTCCCAACATTGAAGATAAGTGTACTCCACAATATTGTCGATATACATCCCCGTTCTAAAATTATATACTGACTCATAGTTGCCCCTTACTTTTTCAATGGTAGCCTCTTTTCGTTTAAGTTTATTTTCTTTCGTAAACCGTTCTTTAAAAGCAGTCATATTACCAAGTTGTTCTTGTTGAAGGCTAGTCAGCTTGAACTTGGTAGTATCGATTGCGGCCGCAGCCTCTCCTACACGAATCATTTTTTTTTGTTCATACAAATCACGATTATCACGCGCAATAATTAACAGCAAACAAATACTAGCCGCTAAGAGTAATTTTTGGGGCGACAATTTTCGAAAGGTAAATAACAACATTCCATAACAAGCATAATCAAATAGAATATCACCATTCCACAACAATATGTACACGTCAAAAAGTGAAAACACAATCAGCCATAGTTGCCTTCTGAAAAAATAATCAGCGGGTTGCAACCCTTCAAGATTTTTCTCTTTGCGGCCAACGAATAAAAGAATGCCGGCTCCAAACAAAATAGAGAACAAAGCACGTTGTGTTCCATCGAATCCCCAATTGACAACATACCAGACATAGTAATTAATAGTCCCCAATTCATTGAGCGTAGAGGGATCATGGCCCACCACACCCGGCAATGAAAAGCTGGGGATGTTCATTAACAGAATACCGAGAATGGCGATTCCGCGTAGGCAGTCAAGAATGTCAATTCGTTCGATTTGTTGGACAGGAGCAGCTGTTAGTGTCATGCTTTTGTTTTTAAAATTGAAAGTCTTTTTCCATAGGTCAACTGCCGCCAAACCCACTCTAATGGCCCATAGTTAAAATACCGAAACCACCAGTTGCTGTAGATTACCTGAAATGAATAAATAGCTAAGCCGATAGGTAGAAAGAGAGCAGGCCCGATATTTCCACCTAACCCAAAACCAACTCCGTAAAAGATGACAATACCCAGAATGGTTTGCATAAGATAATTAGTCAATGCCATTCTTCCCACCGGAGCGAAAATCTTCCATTTGCTCGTACCGTCTGATCGAAGCCACAACAAGCAGATGGCGGATACATACGCGAGACTCAATGGCACCACACCGATGGTGAACAATGTGTTGAGCAATCCCACGGATTCAAAAATAGAATGCCCATTGATTTCAAAATAGGCCATCGCAATGTTAGAAGGTATGCCGATGATCAAGCCCCATTTAATTAGTCTTTTAAATAACTGGATATTTTCCTCAAGTTTGGTGTAGATCATCTTCCGCCCCACATATAATCCAATCAAGAACATGCCAAGTACTTTTGGTGCCCGGTTGCTTTCAATTAAATAGGCATAGCGATACGCCCAACCGGACGATAACCAATTGCGCCATTCTTGCCAACCACTTCTCTCGCTGAATAAATACTTTGAAAAGGTTTCATCGATGGGTACACCGGTTTTCTTATCAATGCCCTGAGCGATTGTTTCCAAGAAAGCCCCCGCCTTAAAATGGAAAATCACTTTGATACTATCAACCAACAGCGGTGATACAATAAGAATAGCTGCCCAAGTCAATAGCTTTTTGTCGCTGCAATTCCGAAACAACGGCAGCAAAAAGCCTAACAGTGCATAAAGAAATAAAATGTCTCCATCCCACAGTAAGAAAAGATGGATGGAGCCGATGAGCAGTAAGATGAATAATCGCCTGAAAAATATTTTCAAGGGATTGATCCCTTTTTGCTCATTTCGAATGAGTATGATAGAGAAGCCGATGCCAAAGAGAAGAGAAAAAATGCTGTAAAACTTTCCATGGACGAAAACTAACTCGAGCAATCCAAATACTCCGTCTGCTGGCCAGGTGGACATCGCTTCTCTTTGTGTTGGTGAACAAAACCCCCAGCCGGTGAAAGCAAAAAGATTGTCCATAAAAATTCCGAGAATGGCAAAGCCCCTGATGACATCAAGGATGTCGGCCCGGTCGTTTTGCAAGGTGGGGCTTAGCGTATTTTTCATTGGTAGCTGTTTTATGCTGAGGTTTTCTTTGACATGGTTAGAGCTTGCCAAAAAACAAGTGCTGCACCTATGCCTGCAATAAATCCAACGATCTTATTTCTTAGCCTCTTCCCTTTGTCATCTAAAATGACAACACCATTTTTTTCTACTTTGTAAAGGCTAGTTGATTCAAAGAGAACGGTAATCTGATCTCCTAAGGTTAGTGCATTTTCAAGTTTATGGTAATCCTCTTCCATGTTATATGATACCAATGTTTGTGTTAGACCCTTTAATCTAAGATGAAAAAAGTCTTTCGTGGGGCGCTCGCGAACGCCCGTTTCCGGGTCTCGAGTCATTGGATAGGTTTCAGTAACGACATCTTTGTAGATGACTTCGCCTGTATATTTACTGAGTTTATCCTCTGAAATCAATCCACTCTGAAGTGAATAATAGGATACAAAACAAAGTGCAATTCCAATCATTGATAATATTAAGAAAGGAAAAATTCCGAATGATTTCTTTTCAGCTTGCTTCGATTTTTTCACCGTTTTTCTACTCTTCATATTATTTGATCTTTACGAACTATAGATTTTTCTTAAGTGGTACAGGATCTACAAGTTCGAATCCTGATAAAAGCGAATTTCAAGTACATCATTTATCTTCTTGCTGCTGCTTTTCCTTCTGCGCCTCTTTCGCCAATACCTCAAGCGAATTTTCTACTGTTACTTTTACATAATTTCCATTTCCTTTTTCGGCCAGCGATTGCAGCGGCTGCAGTGGTGCGACCAGCTGACTGAAATCAAAAACACTCAAGGTAATTTTGGATGCATTTTTTTCGGCCAGTTTGTAAAGCGGTTCGGTGGTTTTAAACTCACCATCAGTGGCCAAGATAATCTTGTTGTTGCCCCCTTCAATTAAATTCTTGTTAGCTGTTTTATAGGCCAATGCCAACCCATCCGTAATGTTAGTGTTCCCTTCCGATCGTAATGTTTGAATGGACTGTAGGATTTTCGTAGTGTCACTCGCTGAGATAGGAGACAAGTGAAGCGTGGCCTTGCCCGAATAAATGACAATGCTCACTTCATCTTCCTTCCGCATAAGCCTAATTAATTGTTGAAAGCTTTTTTTCAACAGTGGCAACCGCTCGGGTCGGTTCATTGAGGCCGAAACATCCAGCAGCAAAACGAGATTGTTAAACGCGTAGCCTTCAAATGAAATGATTTCGGTGGGTGCTTCTACTACCGGCTCTGGCTCGTTGGGAAGTTCTTCCTTTTTTATTTCGGGTTTAGGAATTTCATAGTGATACTTGGGAGGCTGTTGAATGTACGAAAGAATATATGCGGGCCTCATCGGGTCATTGGCTGAATATTCATTGCCACCTAAACCCAATTCGGCAAATTTGTTGTATTGGTTAACAATGATATTGTGCATGTACAAATAATCCCCATAGGTTTTGTTTTTGTTTTCCACTTCTGTGGGAAATTCCACTACTTTTTCTTCCAGTGTTTTTAAGTATTCGGGAATGTATTCGTATGGAGTGTATGGACATAGTCCATTGTTTCTACCAATACGCACAATGCCTTTCATGTATTTTAGTTGGTTGGTGATTAAATCGCGTTGATCTTCATGGATGGCAGCAGTAGCTATAGGCGATTGATTCAGTTCATACACGCGCTGGTCTATTTGCTTCAAGATTTTGCGACTATCGTCTGTTGCTTTAAGCAACACCGATGAAGTCACCGTCCAAGCGTTTGTTTTTTGAGTAGGGTAGGAGGCATATGCTCTTCGCGTTTCAATAAACAGTTTTTCTTTGCGCACATCCAATTCGGTGTATAACGTTTCAATTGTTTTCAATTTAGTGTCGATGTAATCAATATTCTTTCCGCGAAAAGCTCCACTACTCAAGTATTGACTCAGCTCCATCAAATGGTCTTGCAGCGCAAGCATGATTTGCTGCATATCATTCACCCTGTTGATCAGGCTCGCGCGATAAGGCGTAGGTAGGTACTTGCTTTCTTTCAAGATAAGAGCATGTGTGCTGATGGGTATTCTGAACTTGTCAAATTTGAGGATGGGGTTTTTGTAAGGCATTTTCCCTTCTCTCAGACTGTTCCAGGTGCTTCCTTCGCTTCGCAATTCTTTGAACAGATTTTCCATGGAGCCTACACAATCATCTATGTAGTTGACAATGGTGTTGAGTTGTGTGAAACCCGCCACGGGCAATGGAGCAGGTTGCTTGCTGATAGCCAAACTATCCAACGCAGGCAATGAATAACTTAAGTGTGTGAGCGGCCACGCCTTGGGTGGCGCATCGAAATCATATCGCAGAAGGCCGCGGGGATAATAGTTGAGGCGAGCCTGTGAACAGAAGTTTGAATAAAAATGAAGCAGGTCATTGTTCAAATAGTTTTGAAGGTGGCTGTAGAGTTGGTTGGCAAATTGCCCGTCAAACGTAGCCTCATTGGTGAAATGATCAAGTGCATGTTGCTTGCTCTTCTGCATCAGTTGCAGGCCTTCAATACAGGATTTGAAATAGCTAGAGCTAGGATAAGCAATGTTAAAACTTGCGGGGTTTAGGGTTTTCAACAAATCGTCTGTTTCCAAAAATGAATTCAAAATTTCATCTTGTTGAAAGCCTACAAATATTTCCTCATTAAAATTTTGCGATAGCGTGCGTATTAATTCTTCTTCATGCAAAATGGCTTTCAGCAGCAATTTATACGGATTGATAAAACTAGTGGAGGCTGACATTGCGTTGGCCTCGGTGGTAATTTTGCTGGCCAGTTGGTCACGAGCTTTGCCCATCGCGATTTGCAATTGCTGCATTTCTCTTACTAGACCAAACCCTTTCTCTAAATCGTTTTTATAATCTTCCAAACGGATGTAGGCAACGATCTCTCCGTTTTTGGCGTAGCACTGGTTGTAGAGTTTCCATAGCTCGATCGCAGTTGTCTTATACAGGGAATTTGTGCCGCCTTTGATTTTAGTGTACGCGTTTTCGTCTGGTTGGCGTATGAAATTGTAAGAATCAAAATACCGGAATCGAAAACTTGATTTCTTTTTGAATTCGGTTAAGTCGGCATAGAACACTTGTAAATAAGGGACGGAGTTGTTGATATCAACGATGAGTTTGTCGCTGAAGTAGAGGTAATCATAATTGTTTACCTGCGCTTGTGCGGAAAGGGTGATGAGGAGGAGGATAGAAAGGATTTTTCTCATTGTACAGATTTCCAGCATCAGGGATATTCAGTTTTGGTTAATTCCTTCGTCTATTTTTTAATAGAAAACCGATGATACCAAGGATAAAAGGTAGCGTGAGAGCTGTCATTCCAATTATTTCCATTCTGTTTTTCTTAATCTTTACTAGGAGACTTGGTGGTTCGTATTGGTTTTTGGAGTAGTGGACTAGCTTGTCAATGCCTGCATCAATGCCCTGATAGAAATTTTTGTCTTGAAAATGGGTAGTCATTTCTTCATCAAGAATCTCCATGTATGTATCGTAATTCAATATAGAGTCAAGTCCGCGTCCTACAACTACAAATTCTTGGTCTGAAGTAAAAATGGCTATTAATGCTCCATTGTCTTTATCTTTTTGTCCTATGCCCCAGGCATTAAAAATTTGTTGAGCAAGAGTTTCTTTGGCTTTAATCGGGCCATGTAGCGTGATATAGATAAATAACTGAATACCTGTACTTTCTTCAAACGAGCGCAGTTTAGCATTCAATAAATCTTCTTCCTGCTGAGTTAACGCAAAGTTTTTAGAATAGGAAGGATCAAAACGTGTTACGTAGTTTTTAGGTTTTAGTGGAAATTCTTGGCCATTGGCCATCGCTGGCAGCATGAGAAGCAGGAAGAAAAAATATTTCATAAAGGTTTTTTTTACGCACAATGCTGTGTGCTATACCGAAAAAAATTAATTGAGTTATTTCCTTTTTCGAATTTACAGCTTCCAATCTCTAACTACCAACTACTACTACTGCCACCCCTATCCGAACTTCCACCGCCACCTCCGCTAAAACTGTCAGATGAGCGATCGTTGCTTCTTTCTCTTTGCATTCGCATCCTTCTTTCGTAGGCCGTATCGGTTTCATTATCGTATTTGATTTCGTCTTTATCGTTGATGACCGTGCAAAGTAGTATCTCAGCAAACGTCCCTAGGAGAAGAGGCACTAGTGCGTAAGGCGATTCTGTTACGAATACAGCAATAACTGTTAAAATTGCAGCACCTCCTAAAAACGAGACACCGAGCAAAAGATATTTTTGTTTCCGCTTCGGCTGGTTGTTCCATTTCTTAAGCGATGATAGATTGATGGCAAAAATCACCAGACCTACCAAAAAGGTAACGAGTATGGGAGTCTGCATTTTTTCAAAAGCAGTAGGTGGTTTATATTCATGGCGGCTGTAATAGATAAGTTTATCAACACCCGCATTGATGCCTTCATAGTAATTCTTCTCTTTAAAATGAGGCCCCATGAACTCATCTTGAATTTGTTTGCATAATTCGGAGGGCAGTGCGGCCTCCAAGCCATAACCAATTTGAATTCTGTACTTACGGTCGTCAATAAAAATGGCAATTAGGATTCCGTTGTTTTTGTCTTTCTGCCCGATGCCCCACTTATTGAAAATTTCTCTGGAAAAATCTTCCAAGTCATTAGCGCGTAAACTTTCGGCTACATAAATAAAAAGTTGGTTGCTTGTGCTGTCTTCAAAACCCCGAAGTTTGGCATTTAATTGGTCTTCCTCGCTTGGGGTTAGTACACCCGCCTGATCGGTCACATAATTGACTGGCTCAGTCGGAAATCGCCCATACAAAGTGATTTGCCCATTTACAAATAATGGGAACAGGAGAAATAGGAAGAAAAGATATTTCATAAATGATTTTCTTGGTTATAAGTCCGTCCTTGATTTCGAAAAGCAAAAATTAATTTCCGACCAGTCTATTGTAAAGTGTTTGATCAATATCATACTTTACGGTATATACTACCTGATCATCCCAGGTTTTTTGTTTTTTAAGGAAGTATCGATCACCTATTAATTTCTGATTGGTCGAACTCTTTAAGTCTTTCAATAATTCGTCATATTCCTTGAAGAATTCATCTGTCAGTTGTGAAACATCCGCTTGATTAATTTTGGAAAGCGTGGGGGCAGATCCTTCATCGGTAATTTTCACTCCACAATCAGGGCATTGCGAAACCATTATTTTTTCACGATCGAGAAAATAAATTTGAACAATAGATAAATGATACGAGTAAACGGCTGCTAATTGCCCATTGACAAACAAGTAATTTATTGTTTTTTTATCATCAACGCGATCGTAAGCCTCACTTTCAGATGTTAGTGTATAGGCACTAAGCTGTCCTTTGCTATCGTGATACCATGTTTTGCTTTCTGTAGTCTTTCCATCCACCGTAGAGTCATCACCATCGTTACCTACCTTGTAAGTGACCACATAGTTACTATTTACGCTCTCAAGTTTTTGTAGATCATATTGGTTCAGCAGTTCTACCAAAGCCTTAGTGGTGGCATCTTCCAATGAATCTTTCGTAAAAACTTCACCTGAATACGTGGGAAACTTATTATTGGTGCCAGAAAACGTTTCAGCGGTTTCGACTGTTGGTGAAAATTGAACCGTTTCGTCTATTGATGAAGATTGAACTGATTCATCACTTGGTGAAGACGTTACCGTTTCTTCAATTTGAGTTGTTACCGTATCTGTAACTTCGTTTTGTGTGCTGTCAGCGGCCGTCTCATTGTTTTTAGCAGGGGAACAGCTAAGCACTATCAGAAAAATCAAAAAGTAAAGGCTTGGTTTCATAAATGATGAATTTTCATTGCTTGGAAATGTAATTTGGATAAAGATCCTTGGGTACCCTAAACTCTACGGGATAGGTTATTGCTTTTGACTTTTCCTCGGTATTTCCTGCTTTCGTGCGATTGACGCTAAAAACAAAATCGTCACCATCTTCTTTTGCTTTTTTTCGCCCAGCCTTGAGTATGTTGACTAACTCGGGCATCGAGTCGTTAAATTCTTTTTGCTTAGTGGCTAAGTCCTTTTCATTCAAATAGTTTACTCGTCCCCCACCATTGTTAGTGGTAGCTAGGCCACACTGTGGACATTGCAAGGCAAGTATTGTTAAATGTTCAGTAACATTTCCATCGTCCAAGTATTCTTGTTGTTCACTTACCGCAACTAATGAATCATTAGAAAATAGATACACGACAGACTTCTTCATTTCATCGTTCCCTAATGACATTGAATATCCTCTAAGCCGATTGAATCTATCAAATAACCATGTCTTTATCTCTTCCTCTGTCTCAGTAAACATGCTTCCTTCACCTTCCTGTCCTTGCACATAATGAGGCCTTTCCCATAAATACCTTGCCGTAACCGTAGCATATTGGATCGTATCGTACCGCTGAGCCAATTCGGCCATTCGATTCTTCATCTCCACCTCCAAAGAGTCATTGGTGAGGGCAGCCATTGAAATTTCTGGGAAATTATTGGTGATACCAGACAATGGTTCTTCGTACTCGACTGCTGATGAAGATTGAACTGATTCGTCTGTTGATGGAGAGGTTGCCTCTTCTTCAATTAAGGTAGCTGCTGAATCCGTAACTTTGGCTTGTGTGCTATCAATAGTTGTCTCATTGTTTTTGCCAGGTGCACAACTAAGTGCTACCAAAAAAACTAAGAAGTAAAGGTTGGGCTTCATATATGACATGATAGAATTATTAAAGAGTTTTTCCTTTCACCAATTTCTTATAGAGGGATTCATTAATAGTGTAATCGACTGTGTAAGTGTAATCTATCATGTAGTCTGAGCCAGGTTTTAAATGAGACAATTCCTCTTTTGTGACATAGTTCTCATTGTCTTTTTCCATCTCCGTGCCTTTCAACCAAATTAAGAGTGAATTATACTCCTCAAAGAAAGTAGTTGATAGACCTGAAACATACTCTTGTTCAACGGCCTTAGCCTTATCTGTTAGATCAGCAGTGCCCGTGTCAAAATTTAGACTTACTCCGCATTGCGGGCATTTGGAAGTTACGATCCGCTGTTTACTTGAAATAGCGAAATCATAGTAAGTGTCGGTATCGTTGTAAATGCCAGCGAGGATCGGGTCGCCAATTGAATCGGCAGAGAATAAATAGATAGCAGTTTCGCTTCTGCCGAATTTCGATTCGCTGCTGGGATTATATACGCTTGACCCCTCTTTTTCTTCAAAGGCAAGCGAGTATGCTTTCAACTCGTTGGCAGTAGAATAATACCACGTTTTGGTTTCCGTTTTGCTCGTATCAAGCGAATCACCTTCGTAATCGGAAGCAACTTTGTAATAAACAGTGTATTCGCTCTTAATCGTTCTATACTTAGCTGTATCGTATTGGTTTAATAGTTCAGTGAGTGCTTCTGCGATAGAAACTTCCAGTTCATTTTCCGTAACTGCATAGGAAGAAAATGATGGAAAACATCGAGCTGGCCCAGGGTGGTAAACAGGCTGAGTATATACTGAAGTGGTGTCGGTTGCCACCACTGTACTGTCCGTTGGCGACTCTTTATTTTTACCTGGCGCACAACTGAGCACAATCAAGAAAAGTAAGGAATAAAGGAGGGACTTCATAAAGAGATGATTTAGTTAGTAGTTCATTCTATTCTCAAATATCATCAGATCGTGTATGCATCGAAATAGCATGATGATGCGATAGAGGTTTGCCTGAACAAGGCAAAAAGATACTTACTTCGAATCTTCCGCCTCCTTGATCAATTGAATGTTTGCCTTTTCAATTTCACTTAACCGATCGCTTACATTATCAAATTGCGGGTTGTACCATGCCTTGCTTTCGAAGTGGTTTTTCAAAAACTTGTTCTTGAATATATAGCCATAGGCAGCAAATGGCTCGTTGCGCATAATCATGAGTTCTTCTTTCGTTTTACTTACTAATTCAGCCTGTTCCAATAGCCGTTCGGAAACTTCTGGATATTGACGTGGGTTTACAAGTTTCCCGTCACTAGTCAATTGAAAGTAGTGGAGTGCCTCTGTGGTTACTTCTTCTTGCGCACTTTCATCCCATTCAATGGTAGAATTAGTTACACACAGAATTTTTCGCTGCGCATTGTATCGATAGTTATAGTCTTTACCACCTCCATCCGGACCGGAAGAGGGGTAAGAACTTCCGAGCAAAGCTTCCTCAATCAAAGTTCCATCTTTTGAAAATGTAGCTGCATGCAACTCGTCTATGCCGGGTCCTACTTGCTTCAGGTGGTTGAATAGAACAAAAATGATGGAGTCATTTTCGAGGATTTCCTTCGAAGTATAGCCTCCAGCCTCGTTATCCACTGACAAAGCAGAGAGAATGTCCGATGAGATTTCGGTTCCCGGTGAATTGAACAGTTGAATAAATTTTCCAAAATCACTTGCGTCTACAGTTTGGGGCGACTCACTTGGAGTAGGAGACAGGTTGTTTGTAAGCGGGATGCTATCGTTGGACATTTGGTCACTTTCTGTATTCTCCTTGACGGAGCAACCGACAAGTAGGAGAGAGCCAATCATAATTGTGTTTATTAATCCGATCCGATTTTTCACACTAAACCAATTTTTCATTTATCGCCTTGCTCACCGCCTCTGTCTGCGAATGCACATGCAACTTCTCATAAATTTTTCGGATGTGGGAGCGTACGGTATCCAAACTGATTTCATGTTCGGACGCAAT
The DNA here is from genome assembly GCA_031430395.1 of Cyclobacteriaceae bacterium. GTDB lineage: Bacteria > Bacteroidota > Bacteroidia > Cytophagales > Cyclobacteriaceae > ELB16-189. Next base: position 11,930 of record JANPBK010000130.1, on the reverse strand, counting down.
CATTTTATAACTGTTGCCCTTGCTGAGCGAGGTCAACACTTCTTTCTCTTTTGGCGTTAGTTGATAGGGATTTTCAACAGTTGTCTTTAGTTGCATCGAACTCAATACCATACGTGCAATGCTGGGTGACATAGGGGCTCCGCCCTCCATCACTTCTTCAATAGAGGAAAATAGTTTAGCGGAAATGTGCTTCTTCAACAAATAACCCGAAGCCCCCGCACAGATGGCATCAAACACATGTTGATTATCGTCAAACACGGTGAGCATGAGAATAGGAATATCTTTGTTGACGGCACGAACCTTTGCAACAGCCTCAATACCGGTCATGCCTGGCATATCAATATCCATCAATAACAGATCAGGATTTTTGCTTTGCAAATGGCTGTTTACTTCCACCGGATTTTCATAGGCTCCGAGTAGTTTCAGGTTGCTGTTCAGGCGCAACATCGATTGGATACTTTCGCTCAGCAGCTGATTATCTTCATACAGTAAAATGGAATGTGGCGTCATATTGAGACTGTAAATATCACCCTTACTTCTATATAGCGGTATCGCATCATCATGTGATGGGTACCTCTATCACAACCTCTGTTCCTTTGCCGATACCACTTCGCAGTTCAAGAGTTCCGTTTATCTCTTTTGCGCGTTCCCGCAAATTGCGCAGCCCATTTCCGGCCTTTATGGTTTGTTCGTCAAAGCCTTGGCCATTGTCTTTGATGGACATGACTAATGAATGATTTTGGTGGTGAAGATTGATTTCAATCTTTTCAGCTTGGCTATACTTGGCGGCATTATTGATGGTTTCTTTATAGATCAAAAAAAGATTTTTTCGTTGGTCCGCATTTAATGTCACATGCTCAATACCATTTTCAATAAACTGATACTCGATGTTTTTTAGTTCGAATATTTCTGAGGCAAACTCTCTCATGCGAATCAGAACCTGACTCATCGAATCATTTCGCGGATTAATGGACCACACCATATCTCCCATGTCTTCCATCATGCGAGCCGACTGATCGCCAATTCGCTGCAGATAGCTTTGGGTGTTTCCATTTTTTTCAACAAGCGCTACCTGACTTAGAATGTTGATGCTAGATAGTGCTGAGCCCATATCGTCATGCAAATCTCGGGCAATATTGTTGCGCACTTTTTCAATTTCAAGTAACCTTTTGGATCGGTTCATTACCCGATAACGGTTTACAAGTAATACGCCAATCATCAAAACTGAAATTAACCCAATGATACCTAGTGTAATTATTACGCGCTGCCTGCTGAGCGCCAGCGTTTGTAGTTCCTGATCTTTTTTTAGCAAAGAGATTTCTTTTTCTATTTTCTCGTTATTATATCTTTCTTCCAATTCTTTCAATTGAAGCAGAACACTATTTCCTTGCACACTGTCGATTAATTCCATGTGCAGCTTCAGGTAGGTAAAAGCTTTATCATATTGTTGTTTCAACGCATAGTATTCGCTCAGCCTTGAATATTCAAACGCCTGCCGCTGACGATCACCCGAACGAATGGTTGTACTTAGGTTGGACAAAAGAGTAAACTCAGCCACTCTTCCTTTTTGATTTTCAAGATCGATGCCGATTAGCTCTGATTTTATCTGCCTGCTTAACGTGCTGTCATGAAGTTCTTGGGCAAGCTTCAAACCTTGATTCAGATTTTCCTTCGCGCGGTCAAAGTTACCCATCCGCTTATATAAAAGACCAAGTTGATGCTGGATGCGACTTACTTCATTCGGCATTTTAATTTCAGTAGCAATTTTTATACCCGTTAGATAGTGCTCCTCCGCGCGAGTGAACGCTCCTAATTCTTTGTACACATCACCAAGTCCAGTGCCAGATGTTACTAACCCGCGTTTGTCTCCCAATTCTTCTTTTATTTTCAAGGAACGCTCGAGGTATTTTTTTGCGTCATTATACTGTTTCAGCTGAAAAAGATCTTTTCCCAGACTATGCAAACAATATGATTGACCACGCTTATTTCCAAGCTTTTCAAACAAGCGAAGTGACTGCAAATGTGAGTCGGCAGCTTTTTTGAATTCGCCAAGATTGGTGTAAAGATTACCCAGATTAAGTAGTTGACCTGCCTTATTTTCGTCTTCAATTTTCCAGACGCTCAAATTTTCAAGCATATGAGGTAACGCCTTTTTGTATTCACCTGTGTTCTTATAAAACAAACTAACGGATTGATTATAATTAAACTTCATTTTATAATTTTCCGGGTTATCCATAACAAGTTTTTCTGAGGCGTGAATGAAATAGTAGGCACTATCTAAACCTCCGGATTGTTGATAGCAGGTTATCAAGTAATTATAGGCAGTTGACAACCATCGTACTTCTTGTGGCGTATCGGCTAAGGAAACTACCCGCACTGCTAATTTTTTTGCCTGGGCCATGTCTTTGCGTAAAAATTCGTTTGTTAAACCAAGCAAGGCATGAAGTTCCGTTGTGTCGTGTCTTTGTAAAGCAACAATACGTTGAAGGCTATCAATGACTTTGGTTTGCCCAGAACAAACCTCAGCTGTGGCCAGAATAAGTATCACAAAGTACAGAACGAACTTTTGCATGGGACAAAAGGTACGTTTTTTTGGTAATATTTTTCTCCTGCTTCTTTTTATCTTGCGAAACAGTTCTACAAATAAAGATGCCTGAAAAGAAACTATTTCTCCTCGATGCCTACGCCTTAATTTATAGGGCACATTTTGCCTTTACAAAAAACCCGCGAATTAATTCAAAAGGCATAAACACCTCGGTCCCATTTGGTTTTATGAATACTATGTTGGAGGTCATATTAAAGCAAAAGCCAACGCACATTGCGGTAGCTTTCGACACACCGGTCGCGACTTTTAGAGATGAAATATTTGAAGCATACAAAGCAAACCGCCAGGAAACCCCCGAGGATATAAGATCAAGTGTTCCCAAAGTAAAAGATATCATTCGCGGGTTTAATATTCCGATTTTAGAAATGGATGGCTTCGAGGCGGATGATGTAATTGGGACTATTGCAAAAAAAGCAGAACAAGAAGGCTTTGATGTATTCATGATGACACCCGATAAAGATTTCGGGCAACTGGTATCAGAGAAAATTAAATTGTACAAACCAGCCTTTATGGGCAATGCAGTAGATATCATGGGTCCCAAAGAGGTATGTGAGAAATGGGACATTGACAATGTTTCACAGGTGATTGAAATACTTGGATTGCAAGGTGATACTTCTGATAACATTCCCGGAATACCGGGTGTAGGCCCAAAAACAGCCGCGGAGTTATTGAAGCAATATAAAAATATCGAAAATATTATTGCGCACTCAAGTGAGTTGAAGGGTAAATTAAAAGAACGAGTAGAACAATTTGGAGACCAAGCATTGCTTTCTAAAAAATTGGCGACAATTATCACAGATGTTCCGGTTGTTTGGAACGAAGAGGAGTTGCTATATACTGGTCCCAATGAATCGGTATTGAAGCCTATCATGGAGGAGTTGGAATTTAAAACCATGATGCCTCGCGTATTTGGAAATCCAACCACATCGGGATCAAAAACGAGTAGCGCGCCTATCGAACAAAAGCCGGCACAACTTTCCATGTTTGGAGGTGAGGTAGAGTCAACTCCAGAGGTTGCTGAAAAGAAGTCTTTAGACACCTCCTCCATTCGGTATCAAAAAATTGATTCCGAAGAGGAAGCCAAGGCATTGGCCGAAAAATTAATTAAGCAAAAAGAATTTTCTATTGAAGCAATCGTTGATCAGGCAGAAAACTTTGATTCAAAGCTCACTGCACTCATTTTTTCATTTTCATTGGGTGAAGCATATTGGATAGAAAATACTGCATTTATTGTTTCCCATTTTGCATCGGCTTTAGCAAATGATGATATCATCAAAGTTGGTCACAATATCAAGCCAACGATTTTGTCGCTCAAAAAAATAGGTGTGGAAGTGAAGGGAACTTTATTTGACACCATGCTGGCTCATTACCTTATCGAGCCGGAATCATCACATGATCTGGGGATCGTTTGCAATCAATACCTTGGCTACCAACTTTCTCCGGAAGGAGACCCGAACGAGCTCTTTGAAAGAGTTGATATAGCTCTTCAATTAAAGCCAAAACTTCAAAAGGAATTAGAGAAGCGAGGGCACTCTCGCCTGATGCGTGATGTGGAGATGCCATTACTACACGTATTGGTGGCGATGGAATTTGAAGGCGTAGCATTGGATGAGGAGACGCTAAAATGGATGTCGGAGGCGTTGAAAAAAGATAGCGAGAAAGTACAAAAGGAAATTTATGAAATTGCCGGGCAAGAATTTAATATTGGATCTCCTAAACAGCTGGGAGAAATATTGTTTGACAAACTAAAGTTGTTGGACAAAACAAAGAAGACCAAGACAGGCCAGTATGCAACCGGTGAAGAGATTTTATCGAAACTGGCGGGAGAACACGAAATCGCCAAAAAGATTTTGGATTATCGAGAATATGAAAAGCTTAGATCTACTTATGTGGATGCTTTGCCAAGAATGGTGAGTAAGCGGGATAACCGAATCCATACAGACTATCGGCAAGCTGTTGCCGCAACCGGAAGATTAAGTTCGAATAATCCGAATCTTCAAAATATACCAATACGTACGGAAAAAGGAAGGCAGATCAGAAGCGCCTTTGTACCACGCGATAAGAATTATCTGTTTATGTCAGCCGACTATTCGCAAATTGAGTTGCGGATTGCAGCTTCATTCGCCAAAGATGAAACGATGATTGAAGCATTTCGATTAGGACGAGACATACACACTACTACGGCTGCTAAAGTTTTTAAAGTTGAGATTGAAAAAGTGACGCCCGACATGAGGCGCAAAGCAAAAGAAGTGAACTTTGGAATTTTATACGGCAGTACAGCTTTTGGTTTGGCGCAGAATCTCAACATCTCTAGAACGGAAGCCGCAGAAATTATAGAATCGTATTTTAAAGAGTTCGCGGCCATCAAGCGGTATATGGATGATAGCATCAACCTGGCCCGGGAGAAAGAATATGTAGAAACCATCTTAGGAAGAAGAAGATATTTGCGTGACATCAACTCACGGAACATCTCAACTCGTGGTTTTGCTGAGCGCAACGCCATCAATGCGCCCATTCAAGGAAGTGCAGCCGATATCATCAAAATTGCTATGATTAATATTCATCGTTGGTTGCAAAAAGAAAAACTTCAGACAAAGATGATTTTGCAAGTGCACGATGAATTGGTGTTTGATCTGCATATCAGCGAACAGGAAATTGTGAAGCCAAAAGTGAAAGAGTTGATGAAATCAGCAGTGATCTTGGAAGTGCCCATGGAAGTTGAAGTGGGAATCGGGAAGAATTGGCTGGAAGCGCATTAATTGGTAAATAAATACTGAAAAGAACACTTTTATCGTTCATCGATAATAAAACTTTTTAGTTCTCATTTTACTTTCAGCTACTTTACTCGTATCAGTATCAAAGTAGGAAATGCCTAAACAACTTGACCCAGCACTGATCAATAAAGCCATGGCTGGCGATAGACAAGCGTTCAGGCATGTCGTAGAAACATATCAAGGATTTTTATATGGGGTAGCATATCGGTACCTGGCCAACGAGGCGGATGCGGAAGATGCTGTACAGGAGACTTTTGTTAAGCTGTGGAAGAATTTTTCCAAGTATCGCCCTGAAATAAAATTAAGCACGTGGATTTATCGCATTTTAGTGAATCACTGTTTAGATCAAAAGAAAAACGCTTCTTATCAACGTAAATTATTTCAAGTATCCTTCGAAACATCTTTTCAACTAGGATCAGTCGCCACTCCGTTGAATGAATTAACAGGGAAGGAATTGGCTGTCGTACATCAACTAGCCATAGAGCAACTGATAGGTAAGCAAAAGATGATTTATGTATTGCGTGAAATGGAGGACTTAGCATCAACTGAAATTTGTCAACTAATGTATATCAATGAAGATCAGGTTAAGAGCAACTTATACCATGCTCGAAAAAAAATACAAGAGTTTATTAAAAAACAATATGGCTAACGATAAAAATATGAATTGCCAAGAGTGTGAAAAAAGTATTTGGATGTATTCTGAGCTTTCATTGGTTGAGAGATCGTACATCGATGGCCACTTAGAATCTTGCTCAGATTGTAGAAAACTGAAAGAGGAAATCAAAACGGTTAGTCAGATTCTAAAACAAGCAACACCCATCATTCCTGAGCCAAAAAATGCAGCGGCACTTACAAATCGGATTATGGAAGCGCTTCCTGTTAAGAATCCATGGAAAAATTGGGTGTTGGATGTATGGGATAACATGTGGCTACAGAACTCATTGCGTTTTGCATCGATGGTGTTGATTGTTTTTTTTGTGTGGGAAAGCAAACCGGATTCAAATCAAATGAAAAGACTTTTCCCAACAGGCGAAACAGTAATTCTCAATAGTGTAGCCTTTATTCGGAAATATGAGGAAATACGTAATGCGCCAAAAGGTGTAACATTTTATCAACGCTATCAGAAAGTGAAGAAGACGAACATTTAATACTCTATTTTATGAAAAACTATAAATTACTTACAAATCTTGTTCTTTTAATATTGTGCTTGATGTTTTCATCGTGCGAACATCAGGTGGAAATGAAGACCATCGTTCATGAGGATGGCAGCTTAGATAAAACGATTATTTTATATTCTAAGGACTTAAAGCTGGACACTAAAAATTATCTTAATGTTGGAACGAAACAAGGCTGGAATGTTTCCATCGATTCAGTTCAAAAAAGAGATTCGACAAAAAAAGCCTCAAGCAAAAATGAAACGAAGTTTGTCTATTCATTTAGAAAGTCATTCGCTTCGGCAAACGCATCTAATGATGAATTGGCAACGTCCTCCGATTCATTATTTCGTGTGAGTAGTAAGTTTGAGAAAAAGTTTAGATGGTTCTATTCTAGCTATTATTATGCAGACACCTACCATGCCATCAATCGTTTTAAACTATCAATAGATGATTATTTAACTTCCGCTGACTTTCAATTTATTGAGAAGCTGCCTGCGGAAGGTAAGGCTATTTCAAAAGCAGATAGTCTTTTTTTGAATAAATTAAATGAGCGAATTTTTGATCACTATGGCAACCGAGCGTATTTTGACGAGTCATTTCAAGTATTGTTAGACTTGGCAGATGCCACTCAAAAACAAAAATTAATGGCACATCGTGAGTCTATTTTTGAACTACTTTTCAAGAAGGATAGTAAATTGGATGATGATCCATGGCCTGCATTACTGGATAGTTTAAAGATTGCCATAAATACTACTTCTGTTGATTATAAAACCAAAAAAGCATTGGTAGAAAGCAAGCTCAATTTTATGTCATGGGCAAGTGAAGGTAAGTATAGGCATACTATTGTGATGCCGGGAGAAATGGTTGAGCACAATGCAGACTCCGTATCGGGTAATGAATTTTATTGGACCCCCTCTTATTTGAAGTTTGCCTTTAAAGATTACACTTTATCTGTGGAGACCAAAAGGCCTAATATATGGGCATGGGTTGTTTCTATTTTGATTATGGTTGCTGCCGCTTGGGGGTTAAGAAGAAAGAATCGATTATAGCTTTTCTATAATGAATAGATATTCAACCCAATATCTTTCAAAATAGCCTGGCGAAAGAAGATGGGCTAAGTGATGAGACAATAATAAGTTGAGTAGAAATAAAGTGTGCCCTCAATGAGGGCACACTTTATTAATCAAAACCTGACTCTCAAGGTTCCAAAAATATTTCTACCGGGCGCATTAATACCAGACGCAAAAGTTCGATATTGAATATCCATTAAATTATCTATACCTGCTTGTATAGCAAGGGTCTTGTTGATTTCATAGGCACCTCGAAGATTAATCGTGTACCATCCAGGCATACCTGTGACAGTTGCATACTGGAGATTGTCTTCTCCGCTGTTACTATAGTCACCTAAACTTTTTTCATAACTGAAGTTTAGAAAAGCTTCTGCTCGGATTTTTTTGGTGGAATAGAGGATGCCTCCTCTTCCAAAAGTGGGGGCAATATGATCCAAGGGCGTTTCCGTACTGCCTGGATTTAGAACACGGCCATATGTAAAATTGTAAGAACCGGTTGCAGAAAATTGATCGGTGAAATCAAAACGACCTCCTAGGGTGTATCCGTAGATGTAAGCTTCAGTCGCATTTTGACTGGTAAAGATATTAGCAGGAAACCCATTGTATGTAATAGTAGATTGGCCGTTGTATGTGGATGGCCTCACCACAATGGCATCAAATAATTTCGTATAAAAACCCACAGCTTCTAATCTAGCTTTTGAACCAAAGAAGCGAGTTACAGCCAAGTCAACATTGATGGTTCGCTCTGGTCCCAGGTTTGCATTTGGCAGCACAAGAGTTCCGGAGGTAGTTGCGCTACCTGTTTGTGTGTCAAACACTTTTGTTAGATCATCAAAGTTAGGTACGCGAAACCCGGTACTTCCCATAAGTGAAAGTTTCCAAGAAGTAGGAGTATAAACCAATCCAATATTTCCACTGGCGTAGGAATTTTCCTGGCTAATTCTTTTGAATGGGAATGCAAAAAATTGTTGACTGTTAAAACTGGAGAATAGAGTGCTGTACCCCAAGCGAATTCCATCATTTAGATAGAGATTTTGCGAAAGCTCTTTGGTGTGTGTGATGTACAAAGCATAAAGGCCCATCACATTATCTCCATCCGGATATCGCGTGCTAAGAGAGGTAATCGATTGATTGCTAATATTGGCACGGGAGGCGGTTGAATTCAACACGTTATATTGGCCATCGAATCCATATCTTATCTTATGACCTTTAATATCTTTATTGAAATCAATTGTAAAGCCATAAACACTAATCTTTTCTAATCGGCTATCTCTATTATTACTATTAAAATTTCTAGTGATTCTACTTTCTTCAATATCTTGATAACTCGCAGTGGCCGTTGCGCCATCGGCCCATTTTCCTAAACCTGATAGCTTGATGGAATAACTACCCATAAAACGTTTTTCCGGACCATAATTCCATTCAGCCGTTCGTAAACCCACACCATTTGCGCCAGCGTCAGTTAATCGATCGTATCTAGGAATATTTGAAGAACTTGAAAATTGAAAATTAAGGGAATGGCTTACCCGATCATTCGGCTTGTACAAAAGTTTTTGTAGCAGATCCCATTGGCGATAGCCGGTAAATTTCTGTACCAGTGGATCTGGATTATCGACCAAAATATCTGCAGAGTTATCAGGGGCACGGACCACATATTGATTTCGTAGACCAAAAGACTGATCAAGATTCGGATTTTTTTCTTTGCCCATTCGCAAATCCCCAAAATCACTAATCGTGAAAGAAGTAAATGATCCCATTCGGCTATCTGCTACATTAATGTCAAAGTGAAAGGTCTTTTCGTCATTTACTGAACCCAAACGGGCAAATCCTTCGCCTGTCGTATTTGAATTTTTTCCTTCAGATGCTAAAGTAGGATTCCGTGTGTAAAAATGGATAACGCCACCCAACGCATCACTCCCGTACACTGTGGAGGATGGGCCAAATAATATTTCAGCATGATCTAAATTATTATTATCCACTCGAAGCGCATTTTGTAAATGCCCTCCTCGATAGATCGCGTTATTCATTCGCACACCATCCACAACAAGTAACACTCGACTTGCTTCAAAACCTCGCAGGATAGGACTTCCACCTCCCTGTTGGCTTTTTTGCATAGCAATCATGCCGGTATTTTGTAAGAGATCCGCAGTTGTCTGTGCGTTCAAGGACTTTATCACGGATGGCCGAATCAAGTAAACATGTTGGGCAATTTCTCTGCGTTGTTCCGGAATTTTATTAGCAGAGATTACTACTTCGTTTAAATAGGAAGTCTTAAGCGTATCTCGCTCCTCAGCTTCTGTATATTGTGCATGCGCAGATAGGCACAGGAAAATACCAATGATGGTATAATAGATCCTCATAAATTTTAAGATTATTTAAGATGGTGAAATTACCTTGGCCTCATAGCCACAGGTATAAAGTAGAATTTAGGAAGAAGAGATTATCCTTGTGGGGGAGGTGAGTCAATCGGGTATTGAATTGAACAGTATAGATTTGAGTAATCCAATGAAATTAGTTTGGATTGGTCTTGAGAAAGTTCAAAATTGATTAGGGGTGTTATAAAAACAAGAGAAAAGAACTGCAACAACTGTGAAGGCACAGGCTTTTTATCATTGCCCGAGCGCTTAACTATTTCATCTAAAAGAGAGAGAAGATGGTCTTCACTTTCATCATGGACAGCAAATAATATGTATTGATCAGAGTGCTTTTCAATTTTAACGATGTCATACATTTTACCATGAAATTCGATTTCCTTATCATCGAAATCCACTTTATTAAATTCCAGCTTGTTTAGAATGATTCTCTCCAACTTCCTATTTGGCATTGCTTCCAGCATGACCCGCATTTCCTGGTGGATGGTTAGAAGCCTGGAACCAAAGTATGCGTAGAATCCTGCATACTGTAATACGAAGAGGCTTAAAAATCCGATAGCAACTAGCTTTTTCATTTTTGCTTCAGCAAGCTAATTAAATTTCTTAAAAGCCGCTTTGCTTAATGATGAGCGGCATGTAGTGCTAGATTCTTCCGTTCAACTTAGCAGCTTTGTGTGAAAAAATCATAACTTTCAATTTCACCGTAAGACTTATGACCGAACTCTTCCATACCGAAAAACTAAAATCACTACTTCCTAAATACCAGGAATTTCTGAAGAATGAAGTGTATCCCATCGAACTAGGCATCATCACTAAACCGTTTCGTAAGTCGCTGACGGTAATTAAATCCTTGCGGGAAAAAGCGAAAGCGCAAAAGCTTTTTGCCCCACATTTATCACTTGAAGAAGGGGGGGTGGGATTGAACCTGATGGAATTCGCACAAGTCAGTGAGGTGCTAGGCACTTCTCCATTAGGGCATTTGATCTTTAATTGCAATGCCCCCGATATTGGCAATATGGAATTGATGCATCAATTCGCCTCCATTGATTTGAAGAAAAATTATTTGCATCCTTTGATGAATGGGGACATTCGCTCATGCTTCGCTATGACGGAGCCGGAGTTTGCAGGTTCCAACCCCGTGAACATGGCGACTACAGCAAAGCGGGAAGGTGATCAATATATTATCAACGGCCACAAGTGGTTTACCACCGCTGCAGATGGTGCCACTTTTACCATCGTGATGGCTGTAACGGACGCTCAAAATGTGAATCCCTATTTGCGAGCCAGCATGATATTGGTGCCGCTAGATAATCCGGGCTATGAGTTAGTTCGCAACATTTCCATTATGGGCGAAGCGGGGGAAGATTATTTTAGTCATGCAGAGGTGCGGTTTCACAATTGTAAAGTCCCGGTTGAAAATTTGATAGGCCAGGAAGGACAAGGATTTGCTTTGGCACAAGCACGACTAGGGCCAGGGCGCATACACCATTGCATGCGATGGATCGGTATATGTGAACGTGCTTTTGATTTAATGTGTAGTCGTGCGGCAACGCGCAAATTAAGCGACCACAAATTCTTAGGGCAACAACAAATTATACAAGCCTGGATCGCGGAATGTCGCGCCAACATCAATGCGGCTCGACTGATGGTGCTACACACTGCCTATTCCATGGAAAAGAATGGAGCCAAAGGAGCGAAACTTGAGATCTCTACCATCAAATTTTTTGTGGCTGATATTCTGATGAAGACATTAGATAAGGCCATTCAAGTGCATGGGGCACTCGGTATAACAGACGATACATTGCTCTCTTTTTGGTATCGCCATGAAAGGGGAGCCAGAATTTACGATGGCCCGGATGAAGTTCACAAAGTTTCCTTAGCGAAGGCGATATTAAAAAATTATGGTTTAGATAAATAGTTATGCTCGATCAACCTTCTTCTATTCGTGAAGG
>JANPBK010000129.1:0-9138 GCA_031430395.1 Cyclobacteriaceae bacterium | reverse complement strand
GGCAAGCCGGTTTCAAAAGAAATGGAACAAATGGCTCTTTCTCGGTTAAGACAACTAGCCGCACATGAAGTAGGTCATACGTTGGGTTTGGCGCATGCCTATTCGTCCAGTGCGGAAAACCTTTCTTCCGTGATGGACTATCCTCATCCGATTGCCAAATTGAACAACGGAAAAATTGATTTGAGTGAAGCCTACGATACAAAGATTGGAGCGTTCGATAAAGTTGCTATCACATTTGGGTATCAGGATTTTCCTCCAGAGGCAGATGTAGAAAAAGCACTCGATGGGATCATCCAAAATTCGCTGAAGGCAGGTCTTACTTTTTTATCCGATCAAGATGCTCGTCCGATAGGTGGTGCTCATCCTTATACTCACTTGTGGGACAATGGCAAAGATCCTGTTGATGAATTAAATCGTGTGATGGAAGTGAGAGCAGTTGCTCTGAAAAATTTTGGAGAAAGAAGTATCAAAATAGGTGCACCGATGGCTACATTAGAAGAAGTGCTGGTACCCATGTATTTCTTCCATCGCTATCAAGCAGAAGCTGCGGTAAAAATGATTGGTGGATTGAATTATCGTTATGCCTTACGTGGAGATGGCCAGCCGGTGACAGAACTGCTTACGCCTGTTCAAGAGACAAAGGCGTTGGACGCGCTTATTAAAACCGTTGAGCCTTCGGCATTGACCTTGCCGGAAAGTCTTTTAAAAATGATTCCTCCTCGCGCCATTGGATATTCTCGCCATCGGGAATTGATGAAGATTAAAACGGAAATAACTTTTGACCCTATATCGGCAGCTGAAAGTGCCGCTGACCTTACATTCAGTTTGATTCTTCATTCCGCCCGAGCCAATCGATTAATCGAACATCACGCCCGCGATCCTAAATTGGCTGGCTTGCAAACGGTGATTGACAAGTTAGTAACAGCTACCTTCAAGTCAGCCAACAAAACCGGATTGGAAGGAGCTATTCAAATGTCAACTAACTATGTATTGTTCACAAACATGGCTAAACTAGCTCTGGCGAAAAATGCATCTGCTGAGACGAAAGCAATTGTCTTGTTGAAATTAGATCAACTCAAGAGTTGGTTAGTTTCGAAGATATCTACTGATGAAGAATGGAAGGCGCATTATGCTTTTATCGCAAGACAGATCAATTCCATGCAGCAAAACCCGGAAGAATTTGTAGGTGAGGAACTTTTACCTGCGCCTCCCGGAATGCCTATTGGTGATTTTGATCTGGAATATTGTGGGAACTGATCGCGGTCGCTTGAAAAGCCATTTAGGTTTTAGAAAGTATTTTTAACTTTTATTGTATCATTTGTACCAAAAATGAAAAGGGTGTAGGTCTGGGCCTTCTGTTGGTGAAAGAGTTTGTTGAACTTAATAAAGGAACCATTCGTGTTTCAAGCAAACTGGGTGAAGTCTCAACGTTTACTTTTTCATTGCCTGCCAAGGCATAGGTGTTTGTCCCACTCGCCCATCAATAAAGCCACTCCTGTAAGGCCGTTTAATCCTTGATTAAAAAATCTTACCTTTTCGGCTTAAGTTTAATTCTATGGTTGAAAAAAGATTCATTCAACAAACGGCAAGCGGAATTGTCGTTCTGTTAGTTTGCTCCTGCTCACTCTTAGCACAAGATGAAAAGGAACTAAAACCTGTTACGCGAACCTATGCCATCACTAATGTAAATGTAGTGCAGGCCCCCGGCAAAAAATTAGATATGGCAACAGTGGTTGTCAGAGATGGTTTAATTATCGCGGTAGGCAAAGGCATATCAATTCCCCTAGATGCGGTAGTGATCAAAGCCGATTCAATGTATTTATATGCCGGATTTATTGATGGCCTCTCTCGTGCAGGTGTTACCAAGCCTAAAGAAGAAGCCAATCGTGAAAAGATAAAGGATCCGGGCAATCCACCCCCTGATCGTGCAGGAATCACACCACAAAATGATGTTCGCAACTCGTTAAACGCTTCGGATAAATCCATCGAAGATTTGCGGAATGTGGGATTCACAGTAGCACAGATAGTACCATATGGCAATTTATTGCCCGGCCAAGGAAGTATTGTATTAATGGGTGGTAAGTCAGCAGACCAAATGGTGCTCGTAAGCAATTCGGCTTTGTATTCTGAATTGTCTGGAGCGAATGGAGTGTACCCCAATACGACAATGGCGGTAATAGCCAAGTGGCGAGAATTGTATCGTCAAGCTTCACAAGCTAAATCATACCAGAGTTTGTATGCTTCGAATCGAGCCGGGTTGGAAAGGCCAGGTAATGATCGTGTGTTGGAAGCATTTTATCCTGTCATTGATCAAAGAATTCCAGTGTTATTTAAATCAGAAAAAATGTTGGATGCACATCGGATATTGATGTTGAGGAACGATTTAGGTTTTTCTTTGATGTTAGCTGATTTAAAGGAGGGTTGGCCAGTCGCAAACAAGATAAAGGCTTCGGGCATCAAAGTTTTCTTATCACTGGATTTACCTGAAGAAGTAAAAAAAGATGATAAGAAAAGTGATAATAAATCGAATAAGAAGGCAGACTCTATCAAAGCCAAAGAAGTAGCCAAGCCTAAGACAGCAGCTGATCTTGAGAAAGATGCTTTGGAAAAGAGAAAAGCTGAAGCCATTGCAAATTATACGTCTCAGGCAAGTGTCTTTAATAAAGCGGGTGTTTCGTTTGGATTTTCTTCATTGAGCGCCAAGCCAAAAGACATTCCTGCGAATCTTAGAAGAATGATTGCGGCTGGCTTGTCAGAAGATGCGGCCTTAGCTGCCTTGACCACCACACCAGCACAATTGCTTGGCTTGTCCGATCGAATGGGAACGGTGGAAAACGGAAAAATGGCTAACCTCATTATTTCAGACAAATCGTATTTCAATGAGAAAGCGAAAGTGCGATATGTTTTTGTAGATGGCGTAATGTATAAGCAAGAAGTAAAAGAAGAAAAAAAATCTGACCCTAATGCAAAGGTAGATATTGAGGGAAGCTGGTCTACGGTTACTCAAACACCTCAGGGCAGCAATGATGGAAAAGTGATTTTTAAAAAGGACGGAAGTGGGTACAAGGGTACTATCTCCGGTGGAAGAATGCCGGCCCCTGCAGATTTAATTTCTGTTACGCTGGAGGGAAATAAATTATCGTACACCTACTCACTTAGTTTTGGGGGCAACACCATCAAGGTCGAAGTGGAGGCTACGGTCGAAGGTGATTCGTTCAAAGGAAACGCAACTGTGGGCCCTCGAGGAAGTTTCTCAATCGAAGGAACAAAAAATCCTAAAAACTAAGACTTAAAATAATTGATATGAAGAAATTATTCGTACTGCTCTTTTCAAGTTTTATCCTGCTTGGCGCAACAGCGCAAGTGGAGAAGGGAAATTTGTTGATTAAAAATGGAACGGTCATTACCATCACCAAAGGTAATTTGGAACAAACCGATGTGCTGATTAAAGATGGAAAGATTACCCAGATAGGTAAAAATATTGCAACACCAGCGGGTGTAAAAGTAATCGATGCATCAGGACAGTTTGTAATGCCTGGAATCATTGATGCACACTCACACATCGCATTGGATGGAATTAACGAAGGATCAAATCCTATTACTCCTGAAGTGAGTGAGAGTGATGTGATCAATCCATTTCAAATAGGAATCTATCGTGCATTAGGTGGGGGGATTACTACGGTGCATGCCATGCATGGTTCGGCCAATGCAATAGGTGGGCAGTGTGAGACCATTAAACTACGATACGGCACATTTGATCCTGAAGTATTGAAAATGGATGGAGCGCCTCGCACCATTAAATTCGCATTGGGTGAAAACCCCACTCGTAGTCATGGAGAAGGAAGTGGTATTGTACCGCGTACTCGTATGGGCGTGGAGTTTGTGATACGTCAGGCTTTTTCTGAAGCAAAAGAATATACAGAGAAATGGAACCAATACAACAAAGCTAAATTGGTAAAGGGATTTCGGGGTGCGCCTCCTACTTATAGCTACAGACATGAAGTGTTGTCTGATATTTTGAACGATAAAATTATTGTTCATTGTCACAGCTACCGGGCCGATGAGATTTATATGATGTTAAAGGTGTGCAAAGACTTTGGGATAAAACGAATTGTATTTCAGCACGTGAATGAAGGTTTCAAAGTGGCTCCTGAGTTAGCGGCACAAGGAGCAATGGCTTCCGTATTCTCAGACTGGTGGGCGTATAAATTTGAGGTATATTATTCTACGGCCTATAATGCTGCGATACTTTCAAAGAACGGGGTAGTTACTTCTATCAATTCAGATGATGGAGAAATGATGCGCCACTTGTATCATGAAGCGGGTAAAACGCAAAAGTATGGCGGATTGAACGATGAAGAAGCGCTGGCGTTGATCACGATCAACCCCGCTAAGCAACTGGGAATCGATGGGAGAGTGGGGTCCTTGGAGGTAGGCAAAGAAGCAGACATTGCGATATTTAAGAATCACCCATTATCGATCTATGGTGTGCCAATGTTTACGATTGTAGATGGTGTCGTTCGCTTCGATCGCGAAAAGGATCCGGATGATATGCGATTGGTAGTAGATCCCAAGCAAGCTATCGAAACGGCTACTTTCAGAGACAAGCTTTCTAATCAGGATCATTGCATGGAAGGCGCAGAGTTTATTTTGGATTCAGAATTATTTAATGCCAACAAGAAATAATATGAAAGGCTTACAAACAATCATGGGTTTACTAACAGCGATCGTCTGTATAGTTGTATTGCGCGTGGAGGCGCAAAGCCCTAAAGGAAAATATGGAAATGTGGCGTTGACCAATGCAACAATTGAAACCGTTACCAAAGGCATCATTCAAAATGGTACTGTTCTAATAGTGGATGGAAAAATAGCCGCACTAGGCGCCAACGTATCCATTCCATCGGGCACAGAAATAATTGATTGTAAAGGACAATTCATCTACCCTGGGATGATTGATGCAGGAACTAATCTTGGTTTAAATGAAATCAGTTCAGTTGCTCGCACCACTGACTTCAATGAAATCGGAGAAGTCATTCCACAGATGAAAGCGTTGACTGCGGTAAATCCCAATGCAAGTGCTATACCGGTAACGAGAATAAGTGGAGTAACAACTGCA
Organism: Cyclobacteriaceae bacterium; assembly: GCA_031430395.1. Taxonomy (GTDB): domain Bacteria; phylum Bacteroidota; class Bacteroidia; order Cytophagales; family Cyclobacteriaceae; genus ELB16-189. The sequence goes on along the minus strand of JANPBK010000129.1, from coordinate 4,022 downwards.
CTTTCGATTCCAACAGGAGGGATGCTACCCGGTACAGCTGCTCTCATCAACCTTCATGGATATACACCGGATCAAATGTATGCCGGTTTTGAAGGCATTGTCTTAACTTTTCCCAATACAGGTCGCAGAGGGTTTTTTGATCGAAGAACGGATGAAGAAATAAAGAAAGCTTCTGATAAAGCACTGGCCAGTTTGAATGATGTCTGGGAGAAAGCCACCCAATATAATAAACTTGATTCCGCTAGTAAAGGAAGAACGGGGTACTATCCTGAACTACAAGCATTGATTCCAGTCATACGTGGCGAGCAAACATTGTTGGTGGAAGTAAACGCCTCTAAAGACATCCAAGCTGCGCTAAAGTGGTTGAAAGAAAAGAAAGTGAAGAAGTCAATTTTAACGGGTGTTGCAGAAGGTTGGAGAGTAGCAGATGAAATTGCGAAGTCGGGTATTCCTGTCATCACAGGAGGGGTGTTAGAATTACCGACTCGTGACTATGATCGCTATGATAAGGCATATGCCAATCCCGGTTTAATAAAGAAAGCAGGAGTGAAAGTCGCTATCAAATCAGAAAGTGGGAATAACAACTATCGGAATTTGCCTTATCATGCTGGCTTTGCTGTAGCATATGGCATGAGTAAAGAAGATGCGTTGAAAGCCATCACTATTATCCCAGCGGAGTTACTTGGTGTGGCCGACAAATTAGGATCAATTGAAGTGGGTAAGAGCGCTACGCTTTTTATTTGCAATGGAGATCCGTTTGAAACGAAGACTCAAGTATCTCATGTCTTTATTGAAGGGTGGAGTATGCCGATGGTTAGCCGTCAAACTGAATTATACAATGAGTTCCTTAAGCGCGAGCCGGGGGTGAAAAAGTAAATAAGTTGAAAGCTCAAAGCTGAAAGCTAAACCTACTTTTAGCTTTCAGCTTTAAACTTTCTGTTTTCAACTTTGTGCTTTTAGCTTTCATGCTTTCAGCTTATTTTAAATTCTCTTTGTCTCATTGCTTCGTACACTACCACTGCAGCAGCATTCGAAACATTCATGCTGTCAATTTTTCCAAGCATCGGAATGATGATATTCGCCTTTGAATTTTTTACCCAAACATCGGATAAGCCGGTGGCTTCTGTTCCCATGACAATGGCGGAAGGTTGAATGAAGTCAGTTTGATGATAGGACATAGAAGCTTTCAGGTAGGTACAAAAAATGGAGATATTGTTTTTGTGTAGCCATTCAATAGTTTCCTCTGATGAAGCGGCTGCTAATTGATTGGTAAAGACACAACCTACACTAGATCGAATTACATTAGGATTATAAAAATCTGTTTGCGGATCGCAGATAATCACTGCATCTACGGCCGCAGCATCGGCCGTTCTTAAAACGGCACCTAGGTTGCCGGGCTTCTCTACGCCTTCTAATACCAGTATCAATGGATTCTTACTCAATTTTATTTCGGCTAAACGATGCGTCTTCTGTTCAGCCACGGCCAATATTCCTCCTGTACTTTCGCGAATAGCAATTTTGTCAAAGACTTCCTTTGAAACGGGTATAAGTAGTTTGTCTTCCAGCGGAAGTTCAGCCAATTCTTTTTGACTAACGATTTCATCACAGAAAAAAAGATTGCCAATTCTATATCCTGCTTCCAGTGCCAATGCAATTTCTCTTTTCCCTTCAATGATAAAGAGTTGCTGTTTTCTTCGTTCGCGAGGTTTCTCGAGAGCAAGCAGGCTTTTTACTTTTGGATTTTGGGTGCTGGTGATTTTGAAATGCATCGTAATTCAAAATTAGTGATTCAAACTGGATATTGGATGTTGATAAATAATGGCCACAAGCTAACCAGAAACCGGAAACTGGAAACGGGTAACTATATTTGCCCCATGAACATCATAAGCCCTTCCTCCTGGATTGACTACGAACTGATTGACTCAGGCAATTTTGAAAAGTTAGAACGCTTTGGTGCCTATCACCTTATTCGTCCAGAGCCTCAAGCTATTTGGAATAGTTCTCTTTCGCAAGACGAGTGGAAGAGATTGGCCACCGCTCATTTCAATCGTGAACAAAAGGATAACTTTCGCTTTGGAGAGGATATAAAAGGCGGATGGAAGAAGTATAAGACCATGCCTGATAGTTGGGAGATAAAGTACGGATATAACAAGCTTTCACTTTCGCTTCGATTAGCATTGACAAACTTTGGACATGTGGGACTTTTCCCGGAGCAAGGGGCCAATTGGAATTTTATTTACGATGCCATTTCAAGTTGGAGTCTTTTAAGTCCGAAAGTGTTGAATTTGTTTGCCTACACGGGTGCTGCTTCGGTCGTAGCCAAAGCAGCGGGTGCTGATGTGACGCATGTGGATGCTTCACGACCCGGATTGAATTGGGCCAATCAAAACATGCAGATGAACAGCCTGGATAACATTCGATGGGTACATGAAGATGCACTCAAGTTTGTAAAGCGCGAAGCGAAGCGAGGGAAAAAATACAATGGTATCATTATGGATCCTCCGCCTTATGGACGTGGGCCGGATGGTGAGAAGTGGACACTGGAAGAAAAATTAAACGAACTAGTTTCATTAAGCAGTGAATTACTCGAGGAAAAAGATTCGTTTTTTATTTTGTCGATGTATGCAGTAGGACTTTCATCTATTGTGGGCCTGAACGTAGCCAAAAGCAATTTTAAAAACATCGCTCCGGAGTTTGGTGAGTTTGTTTTACATCCTAAGAAGGGCAATGATTTGCCAATGGGTACTTTCATACGATTTAAGAAGCCTTAGAACAGATTCCCTAGACGTTCAACATTATTGACTTTTGCTAAGAGTGACCACGTTACTTTGGCGATTAAAGCCTATCTTTGCGGCCTAAATTCAGAAAAAACACTAGAATAGGGCAATTATGGACGTTGAAAAAATCAGGAACATCGCAATTATCGCACACGTTGACCACGGCAAAACAACTTTAGTTGATAAACTGCTTCATGCAGGTCATGTTTTCAAGGATCATGAGAATCCTGGTGAATTGATCATGGATAGCAACGATTTGGAGCGTGAACGTGGTATTACCATCCTTGCCAAGAACGTTTCAGTTCGTTACAAAGATTATAAGATCAACGTAATCGATACACCGGGCCACAGTGATTTTGGTGGAGAAGTGGAGCGCGTATTGAACATGGCTGATGGTTGCTTGTTGTTGGTAGATGCCTTTGAAGGTCCTATGCCACAAACACGATTTGTATTGCAAAAAGCATTGCAATTGGGATTAAAACCGATTGTGGTTGTCAATAAAGTAGATAAGAAAAATTGTACGCCTGATGAAGTGCATGAGGCGGTATTTGATTTAATGTTTGCTCTGGATGCTACAGAAGAGCAACTTGATTTTCCTACTTTCTATGGTTCAGCCAAACAAGGTTGGATGAGCGATGATTGGAAAAAACCAACCACTGACATCACTGCCCTTATTGAAGGCGTTATCAAATATATTCCGGCTCCAAAAATTGATGTAGGTCCTACTCAACTAATGATTACTTCGCTAGAATATTCTTCTTATATCGGAAGGGTGGCGATAGGCCGCATTCAGCGTGGAAGTGTAAAGGCAGGACAATTTGTTGCCTTGGTAAAACGTGAGACGGGTGCGATTGTTAAAACACGCATTAAAGAAGTATATGTATTTGAAGGCTTCGATAAGAAGAAGGCAGATGAAGTAATTGCAGGAGATATTTGTGCATTGGTGGGTTTAGAAGGTTTTGAAATTGGCGATACGGTTTCTGATTTGGAAAAACCAGAAGCATTGAAGTCAATCAAGATTGATGAACCAACCATGAGTATGATGTTCACCATCAATAACTCTCCTTTTTATGGTAAAGAAGGTAAGTATGTTACCTCACGCCACATCAAAGATCGCTTGGATAAAGAGTTAGAGAAAAACTTAGCGTTGAAAGTAGGAGATACCGGCTCGGCAGATAGTTTTTTGGTTTACGGTAGAGGAGTTCTTCACTTATCGGTTTTGATTGAAACCATGAGAAGAGAAGG
>JANPBK010000128.1:0-8813 GCA_031430395.1 Cyclobacteriaceae bacterium | reverse complement strand
GCCAAATCAGATGGGGACGCAGTGATCCTTTCGGTGTCTGACAATGGGGTGGGAATTGAAGATGAGTATAAAGGAAGATTATTTGAAATGTTCTTTCGCGGAAATGAATCCTCCAAAGGCAATGGTTTAGGTTTGTACATTGTGAAAAGAGCGATAGGAAAGTTACATGGGCATGTAACTTTTGAGAGCAAATACGGTATAGGTACAACGGTCACCATTTGGCTTCCCTTAGAGCCATTGAAGGTATAATCTCATCTAGATGAGCCATGTACCACAAAGAATGCGCTGAATGAATTTCTTCTTCATTGTTATTTTCTAAAGTGATTTTTTTTGCATTCATCTTATCCTGAAGATAAATTATTTTTCTAAAAGCTCCTTCAAGTTGTTCATCACCATTTTCCAGTTTAGTTCGGAATGACTTCGAGCTTCCTTTGTTTTGATACCGTCTTGTAAAATGGAGAAAATTATTTCACCATTTTCTTCCTCTACCGAATAGATAATATTGGCGTAATTCTCTGGCTTGTCTTCGGTTCCCGAAAAAGAACTCCAATAATTGTACTTCAGAACTTTCTCCTTTTCTATTTGTAAGATCGTGCCTTTGTCCATGTAAGGCTTGCCTTCCCACACACCACTAAAGGTAATGGGGCTGTCTACTTTCCAATCTGAAACAGTCTCGGTTCCAAAAAGATATTTCTTGATTTGCTCAGGATCAGTAAGAGCTTTCCAAACAGATGCTTTTGTTGCTTTGATCCCGATGCTTACTTCTAAGGTTAGTGAATTTTCCATGTCTATTTATTTTGTTTGTTTTCATTGCTAAGTATCAACGAGAGGTATCCATCTCTTGGTATGGCTTCCTTCAGATTGAAATGCGTCCGCTGTCGGATATCAGAAAATAATGGCTTACCCTTTCCTAAAATGATGGGCACTATGCCCAGCCACATTTCATCAACTAATTCCTCATTGATAAAGGTAGTGGTGAGGCTGGCTCCACCATACAGCCAGATGTCTTTGCCCGGTTTGTTTTTTATTTCCTTTACCTGAGAAATAATATTTCCTGTTACTAAATGAACATTTTCCCCATCTGCTTTTTGAAGGGAATTGGAAAACACAAACAACTCTTTTTCAGAAAAAGCCGATGGCCCCATCAACTCAAAGCTCTTTCGGCCAAAGAAGATAGAATCAATCTTACTCATAAAATCGTCCATCTCCTTTTGCGAAGGAGGCGGGCACCAGTAGTATTCACCTTTTGGCCCTTCAATAAAACCATCGAGACTAACGGCCACACCGAGGATTACTTTTCTCATATGTTCAACGGTTTAGTAGTTCTAATCCAGTTCGCGACAATCAAAACCATTTTCTTTCAATATACTGATCGCATGGATTGCCTTCACATGGTCAGAAACTATTCTCAATATTTTATCACAGTCATCCAGTGCAAAGTTCCAAAGACCTCTTCCTACCAGGGAGTTGATTTTGGGAGCCAATCTTTTTACTTGATCCTGCGATTGCACAGAGGTAGAGAAAACGAGTACTTCCATGGCTTAATTCACACCCATTTGAATTTCAGTCACATTCGCTTCCGGATTCACAAAATCCTCATTGATGTACAGTTCACGAGTAACGCCTGAAGACTGGAGTTTATTCTGTTGCATAAATTCCATCAGTATGCCGTAACTCTTAGGAATCGCCTGCCAACCACCTTCATGCAATAGCGAAACACATTTGAAATTTTCCGTACGCTTGAAATGAAATTTTCCGTCATAGTCGGAAGGGATAGAGGCAAAAGGCAAACATACCTCGAGTATGAACGGCTTTGATTCATCGCCCATAAATCCAAAGTAGTGCCAATGGATAGGGCCTGAGGGATGAAGATCGAGTCGCACGGATTCTTTGAAGAGTTCTTTTGCAACTGGAATCTGATTGATCAGATCGCTGATCTTCACCTCAGCGCGATGAAAAAGAAAATTGATCGGTTTGATTTGTTTGATGGTGGGTTGGGTCATAAAATAGTTTTTACCAAAACAACGCATGTAGGCTGACAGCCCCCTGTCAGTAGGAAAAAAGAAAGTCGAACTATTTTAAAAGGATGTGACAGCCCTATGTCAGGAGAGAAAGGTAATCAAGCCAATTTGGGAATCTTTGCGCCTTCTGGTGTTAGAAAATGTTTTATGAATCTATACCAATTTCAAATAGTGGTCTTGCAACACTTCCACCAAATTCTGAAGAGTGCGCTTCAACTCCTCGGGGCTTTCAATTTCTACGCCTCGTCCATAAGAAAGCAACCAACGCCCCAAAAGATTCAGGTCTGCCGTAAGGAAATTCATACGCACCTGTCCATCGGCATCTTCTTCTGAAACAAATCCAAAGTAGTGACGTGAATTCTGCACATAGTGCGCTTCTTTACGATCGAATAAAATAGTGGCCGACTTCATTTCAACATTGGCCTGCTGCAAACTGTAGAAGTACTCTCGCATAGTAGAGATGCTACGCGGGCTGAATACTTCTCCTGTTTGTTTGAGGATTTTGATACGATCACAACGAAAATCGCGAAAGCCATTGCGCAGGCGGCACCAGGCAATTAAATGCCATGCGGAACTGTAATAAAATAGACCGATGGGTTCAACTTGTCGCTGGGTGAGTTCGTTTTGATTGTTGCTAAAGTAGTCGAGCAATATAACTTGTTTGGCTACCACAGCCTTTTGCAGGTCAGTTAAGAAATTTCCCGATTGCGCAGGAATGTTCATCTGTGGTTTGAGTACTTCAATATGATCCTGCAAACTTTCCAAGTGGTCTTTCTGCGCTTCGTTGAGTACGGATTTGATTTTATAAAGTGCACCCTCAAAAGCAGTTTGTATGGACTGATCGGTCATTCTTTCTACAAGTTTGCCGGCCATCATCATTGCGCTGGCTTCATTTTCGGTGAACATGACAGGTGGCAGGTGAAACCCGTCCACAATAAAATAACCGGTGCCTGCTTCTGAGCCAATGGGCACACCAGCTTCCATTAACGACTTCACATCGCGATAGACAGTACGCAGGCTGATTTCAAAACGATCGGCAATTTCCGAAGCTTTGACAATCTTTTTGGATTGTAGATGAATTAAAATGGAAGTAAGGCGGTCGAGACGGTTCATAGCTACTCAAAAATAAGAAGTATTATGCTTTCAAACATCAGATTTGTTCTTTGAAGAAAATGTGATCCAAAATCAATTTAACTCGTATACATTGAAGTATTCCAACAAATCATAAATGAAAAACGCCATTCCCTTCCTGATTTTCCTTTCTCCCATTTATTTTCTGTCAGCTCAAACGCCAATCGATTTAAAACATCCCCCGGCTGAGGTGACTCTATTCGCAGAAGGTTTTGTCTCGACATCCATGAATGAACGAGATTTCGCGCTTTCACCCGATGGCAAAGAAATTTATTATACAATCTCTACGCCTGAATCTTCTTTCCAAACAATTGTATTTTCCACTCTTAGGAAAGACGGATGGTCAAAACCGGAGATCGTTCCATTTGCCGGAAAATATAGTGACCTGGAGCCTGCCTTCAATACAGATGGAAACAAGATGTATTTCGCATCTAATCGGCCACCCACCGGAGGTCAACCCAAAGATTTTGATATTTGGGTAGTAGAGCGAAGTGGTAGTACCTGGGGCGTGCCAAAAAACCTTGGCGGAGCCGTCAACACCGAGTCAGATGAGTTTTATCCTTCCATCTCTAAAAGTGGCAACTTATACTTTACTGCTCAATACAAGGATGGAGTAGGCAAAGAAGATATTTTTCTTGCCAGCTGGAAAACGGATCATTTTGAAAAGCCTATTCCACTGGACACAGCAGTAAATTCTAAAAGTTACGAGTTCAATGCATTTGTAGATCCGGACGAAGAATTTATTCTCTACACCAGTTATGGTAGAAAAGATGATAAAGGTCGGGGCGATTTATATATGAGCGTAAAAGATGCCAATGGCAAATGGCTTCCTTCAAAAAATCTCGCCACATTAAACTCTACCCGATTGGACTATTGCCCTTATTTAAGCCCTGACAAAAAGATTTTATTTTTTACGAGTGAACGGACAACACTACCTGTTTCCTTTGAAAGAAAGACATCGTATGGCCAGATCAAAAATATAAATCAGGCTACACAAAATGGCAAAGGCAATATCTATTGGGTGAGTTTTGAAAAGGTAATGGATGCATTTCGGAAATCTCCATAGAACTACCAACTTGGGCTATCGAGTGGTGGTTCATTTAAAAAAAATATCATAACCAAATCGGATGATGGTTGCACATACTACCAACAAAAAGAAAATACGAATAAACTGATTGCCACGAAGCAACGCAAAGCGTGTTCCCAAAAACCCACCGGCCATATTACATGCTGTCATAGGAATGGCCAATTCATAAACGATATTACCAGTAAAAGCAAAATAAATAATGGATGCGCTGTTCGTTGCTAAGTTTACCATTTTAGCATGTGCACTTGCATGCATAAAATCATGGCCGAGTAAACTTATAAATATCAGTACCAGAAAACTGCCAGTACCCGGGCCAATGAATCCATCATAAAAACCAATTAACAAGCCGCTAATGATGCCTCGAATCAACGCATTTGAAAATGACAATTCCCTTTCCTCCTGTTGACCAAAATTTTTTTTTGAATACGTGTAAATGGCAACGATAATTAGTGCCACCAAAATAACAGGCTTGAAAGTGGTATTACTAATTTTACTTACTAGATGTGAACCAAGCAAAGCTGCTCCAAAAGCCGTCAGTGCAATCCATCCAACTAGTCTCCATTGAATCGTCACACGTTTAGCATATTGATAGAGCGAAACAGAAGTGCCAAAAAATGATGGTAGTTTTACTGTTCCTAAGATAGTGGCTACAGAATACTGAGGAAAAGTCATGAATAAAACTGGCGTTTGTACCAGCCCTCCTCCCCCTACAATGGCATCAATAAATCCGGCCGTGAAGGCAGCAATACATATAATGATTATGGAGGTTATCAAGTAATTACTAATGAGAGTTCAATATATAAAATGAATAGGAAGGAAAAACCAGCACCTGTAATTATCTGTTATTAGCCCACCAACTACTGTTCCTTTTTCAACGTCTCGATGTCTTCAATTATTCGCTCCATTTCAAATTTGACAGTACCATTATACACACCTCTTATCCTCCTTTTACGATCGAGCAGAATAAAATTTTCGGTGTGAAGAAAATCACGTTCATTGCCATAAAAGCCAATGGAGTCTCCTGCATAATACTGTTTTTTGGCTATTGAATAAATGGAGTCTCTATTACCTGTAAGCAAATGCCATTTGGATGACACAACGCCCTTTCTTTTTGCATATTTTTTTAAAACCGAAACACTATCTACAATTGGCAATACAGAATGTGAAAGCAGAATTACTTTTGCATCATCCATAAAATAGGTTTGCAGAATCTTCATATTATCCGTCATCACCGGACAAATACTTACGCAACTGGTAAACATAAAATTAGCCACATAGATTTTCCCTTCCACCATTTTCTCAGTTACTACTACCCCGTCCTGGTCGATAAATGAAAAAGTTGGGATTGTATGTATCGAATCATACAAAGGCGAGTCGCGTTCAATCCATTCTGGTGTGAAGTCCGGATTATTATAAAATGGAAGCATATCAGAAGACGGTTGTTGACATCCGTTAAAAAGAATGACCGCCAGGAAACTATTTTTTAAAAATCGAATCATTGGGATTGAGGCAAAGTTTGATGCCAATCGAGCCGTACTTTTTTCCGTTTCGCACTACGTAATTAGCGCGCAACGATCCATCTGCCCACCACATTTTTTGCGAGCCTTCTTCCTGCCCGTCTTTATAATGGAACAATTTGGCCAGTTGGCCGGTGTTATACCATTCTTGCAACTCACCCGAATACGCATCATCTCTGACTTCAAAAATAAATTTTGGTTTACCCTCTTCCCACCAAGCGCTGTGTGTTCCCTCTTTCTTGCCAGAAACATAAATCCGATTTTCTGCTAACTGCCCGTTCGGGTGCCACTTTCTCGTAAGGCCCTCTTGCAAACCATGTAGATATGAAATCACATAGGAAGTATCTGATGATGGATACAATTGAAAAAGATACCCCGAAAAATATGAGCGTTTATAAAATAATGTATCCTGATTTCTGGTAAGCGCTTTATCATTCGCTTCGACCCAATTAGAAGGAATCAATCTGGGAATGGCTGTACCTGAATCTTCCTTTTTTGAAGAACACGCCCACATCCCTACAAAAATCAGAAATACAAACCTCCTCATGTCTATTGTGAAACCGTGCCGGCAGTACCATAAAATCCGGAGCCATTCAAATAAGGCGCATCAGCAGTGATGTGGTAATGATAAATTCCATTGGGATATTCGGTAGTTACTCCGGTATGCCCATGGAAAGTATCTAAATCAGAAGTCACCAATGTCTTTCCATTTTCATCAGGACCATATACAGGAAAGCCATCTAGCAAAAAACCCAGTAATGCCGACTTCGTTGCTTTCACAGTTGTTAAATACTTTGGTTCTACATGGTAATGATATTGCCCTGAGTTTTGAGGATGCCCCCACCATTGATCAAAGCCTGCTATTTCGTTGGTAACTGGGGTGCCTCCTGCTGCATATTGATTAAAGAACGGAATTCCATTGATGGAAACTCCAATTGGTCCCATTGGGGTAGCAGCATGGTTTGCAGCTACTTTTGGATCCACAGGAATTTTAAAGGTCAGGGTTTGTGATGAAATATTATTAGGGTTTTTAGCAAACGTATATCCTCCATAGGTAGTACCACTGAACGTTGCGTACAGCAAATTGTTGGTAGCATAATAAGCACTAGTATGATCGGGCAGGCCATTTGTCTTAATAATTAAATATATTCCATCAGAAGTTACACTGGTAGCCCCATATATTTTTTTATAGATATCAGGAACTATTGCGTTAGTAGTTAGAGCAGGATCGCTTGATTTGCTACAGCTAACTATACTAAAAATAGTTACGCCAAGCAGAAAGCAGATTTTGAACTTCTTTTTAGTCATACCTTTAATTTGTTGGAATTGATGTTGCTTCATTTACACGCCAAAGGTCTATTAAATTTTGTCAAAAACTGCTATGATTTTTTCGTAGATTGTCATAAGATTATGTGTAAAATGTTTTTTATAAATAGATCAGATATCCTTTGTAAGGGTTTGTCATTGCTTATTCTGTTAGCCACATTGGCTTTGGCTTGTATTTCATGCAACAAAGAAAACCCAGCCGAACCTACCCGAACTTACCGAATGGGTTTCCAAAATTCAACTCCTCGCTTTGATGATTTCAGTTTGTTTCTTCAATCATTAGCTATTTGGACAACGCGTGCCGATGCCGCCATCATCTCCATAGAAGTTCCTTGGGATAGTTTGTATGCTGGAAAATCTGCAAAACAATATGTTTTAAATAATTATAAAGGCTTAGTCGATTATTATCGAAGTAAAAATTTCCAACTGTGGGTTTATATCGATCCCGCCAATGGGCTTAACAGGGCTTCAGATGCGCGGGAGTTAATAGCGCTTGGTAAAAGCATGACGCAAGATGACGTTCAAAAATTATATCGCAGGTTTGCGGTTGTGATGGACAGCATCTTACGGCCAGAGCATTTAGGGTTAGCCCTCGAAACAAATCTTATCAGGGCGGCCTCCCCTCCCTCACTTTACAATGGCATTAAAAAAGCAGTTAATGATGCTGCCGCAGATGTACGAATTATTGATAAAACCGTAAAACTTAGCATTAGTGCTCAGGCCGATTTCGCGTGGGGAAGATTATTAGGCAATGGGGTGTATGTAGGTATCGCACAAGATTTTATCGACTTCCCTTTCATACAAGAATTGGGGATCTCTTCGTATCCTTATTTTGGTTTTTCAAAGCCGGAAGATATTCCACTAGACTACTATTCTAAATTAGCGGAGGGCAAATCATTACCCGTTTTTATTTGCGAAGGCGGTTGGCCATCTCAAAGCTTTACCATTACCGGTGCAAATTCAATAGTAATCAAAAGTGACCTAACGGTTCAGCAGAATTATATTATTCGACAAGGTCAATTGTTGGACAAAGCTCAAGCAACTGCTCTATTTCAATTAGTAGTTACTGACATAGATGTTAGTGGATTGCCTTCCAATGTAGATCCCAATATTAATAATTTCATCTACTTAGGCGTGCTGGATATAAATCTTAAATCAAAGCCCAGCCTTGCTGCATGGGATGTATTATATAAAAGGCCTCTACTAAAGAAATAATAAAGGTCAAATCTCAAACTGTCGTTGATAGTAAACTCAGTCAGCCACTACATTATTTGAAGAAGTCTGTTGGGGGCACAATCCACTGATTCAGCAATCTATTTCCACTTGATTGACGATAAGGCGCATTTTTTTACTACCGTTCTTCTCATTCGTATGAAAAGGATCCTTTCACTTTTTGATCTTTCATCAATGTAACCGAGTCCTCATCTACTAACATACTTCCATTGCTACCTAGCATTTCCATCTTTAATGGTTTGAGGGTCTCTTGTAAAAGTTTATCGGGAGAAAACAAAACTTATAGTCTCATGAAATAAACTTAGAATTGGCGAAAGAAATTCCACACTTCAGCAGAAGCCGAAAAGTCACGACAGATTTTCCCAATGATAAATTTTCCTAAATATTGTTTGCCTCCTGGCCAGGTATGGCCTCCCCCAGCGATTTGAATAAACTGCACTTGAGCGCCTTCTGCACACAAATAAATAGAGCGAGTGGCTGTACATCCATCATTCAAAT
>JANPBK010000127.1:0-4714 GCA_031430395.1 Cyclobacteriaceae bacterium | reverse complement strand
CTTGCATAACTGGTATGCCAGATTCTTTCGGCTATACTAAAATAGCTACGGTCCCAATAGGCACAACTAAATATACCAATGCTGGTCTGGCATCAGGCGCTAAATACTGTTACCGTTTAGTGGCAGTCTTTCCTTTACCCAAAGGTGGAAATAGTATAGTATCTCAAGAAATTTGTTTGCCCCCCTTCACGGCAGATCGAGCTGTAATTACAAATGTGACAATCGATAAAACAGATCCAACGAACGGTCAAATTACAGTAAAGTGGCGCTCACCTTTTGATATTGATAAAACAAGTTTTCCACCGCCCTATTCATACAAGGTTTATCGGGCAGAAGGTTTTAGTGGCAAAATAAATATTACTGAGACATTTCCGGGAACAAGAACCGATTCAATTTGGGTAGATGCAGGAATTAACACCAGAGATGTCATATACAATTATAGGGTGCTTGGATTTGATAATAATGGATTTAAAATTGATTCATCTGCATTGGCGTCCTCAGTAAGATTGGAAATAAAACCGAAGTTTAAGCAACTAGAGTTGGTATGGGCGGCAAATGTGCCTTGGTCCAATAAGACCTTCGACTACCCCTGGCATCGGATCTATCGCGGGCCAGCAGGAGCTACAGAAAGTCAATTAGTACTAATTGATAGTGTGAATATAAATCAAAAAGGATTCTATTATTTGGATTCGGGCCAATACAATAATGTTCCATTAAAGAATTCAGATACTTACTGTTATCGTATAATGACGAGGGGTTCGTATGGAAATCCAAAAATAAAAGCTCCTTTAATAAACTTTTCACAAATTAGTTGTGCTCAACCGGACGACAACATTCCTCCTTGTAAGCCGTCAATTCTTCCTCCTAAACCGGAAGATGTTGACTGTAACAAATATGCTGTTTCAACAGGTTGCAATGTGTCAGGTGTATTTAGTAATACATTGAATTGGAGGCGGCCGAATACGCCCGGTTGCGAAATAGATGTTAAGAGCTATTCAATCTACTATGCCGCTAAAACAGGTGAGGAATTTAAAAAATTACCGGTAGTTGTTACAGATACTTTCTTTGTACATACCAACTTGCCCTCGTTCGCAGGTTGCTATAAATTAAGTGCGGTGGATCGAGCCGGAAATGAAAGTGTGTTAAGTGAACCGCTTTGCTTCGATAATTGTCCATATTATGAATTACCGAATGTATTTACGCCAAATGATGACAAGTGTAATGATTTCTTTAGCGCCTATAGCACACGATTTATTGGTGAAAATGGATTATCCGATTGTGCTCAGAAATCTCTTTCGGCCGCTCAAGTACTTGATTTGCAAAGACGCTGCGCTCGGTTTGTGCAAAAAGTTAATTTCACTGTTTACAATCGTTGGGGTTCCGAGGTATATACCTATGAATCGGGCGCGGAACGAAGTATTTACATCGATTGGGATGGACGCGATAACAGCAAGAAGGAATTAGCCACAGGCGTATATTATTTTGAAGCACAAGTAGCGTTTGATGTAGTAGATCCAACAAAAGCTAATCGGACCATAAAAGGATGGGTGCAATTGATTCGCTAAAGCCGGTCATACTTTTTGATGGAGTTTGTAATCTCTGTAATAGTTCGGTCTTATTTGTTATCAAACATGATCGCGCTGCGCGCTTTTCCTTTGCCACATTGCAATCTACTTTTGGACAGCGTCAACGAAAGAAATTCAACTTGCCATTGAATAATTTAGATACTCTTTTATTAGTAAAAGATGGACGCTTATTAATTCGAAGCGCTGCGGCTCTTGAAATTGCAAAAAATCTAGATGGCCTATGGCCAGGTTTTTATGTCTTTAAAATTATCCCCACTTTTTTACGAGATGGAGTTTATGATTTTGTTGCAAAAAAACGATATGAGTGGTTTGGGAAAAGAGAATCTTGTATGATTCCTACTCCTGAGCTACGGTCAAGATTTATTGATTCTTAGATATTTCTTGATAAGAGAGTAAGAACTTGCTTTGCAATCTTAAGATAATTTTGATCTTTGAACCTTGATTTTAAAACCCAACTAAGATGAACGCATTTATTTTTCCAGGGCAAGGGGCTCAGTTTACCGGAATGGGTAAGATTATTTATGATTCTAATGCAAAAGCTAAATCCTTATTCGATGCAGCCAACGAAATATTGGGATTTGACATTTCCAAAATAATGTTTTATGGCACTGCCGAAGAGCTAAAACAAACAAAAGTTACACAACCAGCAGTGTTTATTCACTCCGTATCAATTGCCCTCTCACAGGATGCGTTGAAACCTCAGATGGTGGCAGGCCACTCACTGGGTGAATTCTCTTCATTAGTTGTTAACAAGACACTTTCATTTGAAGACGCACTACGACTGGTATCCAAGCGGGCTCAGGCGATGCAGAAGGCATGTGAGTTGAATCCCTCTACGATGGCGGCAATTCTTGGATTGGATGATAAAATTGTGGAAGAGATTTGTGCATCAATTAAGGAGGTTGTTGTGGCAGCCAATTATAATTGCCCGGGGCAATTAGTTATTTCAGGATCTACAAAAGGTATTGAACTAGCTTGTGAAAAGTTAAAATTGGCGGGTGCAAAACGGGCGCTCCCTTTACAAGTCGGAGGTGCATTTCATTCACCACTTATGGAGCCGGCACGAGAGGAACTAGCGGCTGCAATAGAGGCAACTAATTTTAGCGTACCACTTTGCCCTGTTTATCAAAATGTAGATGGCCTTCCTTCCAGTGATCTAAATGTGATCAAGAAAAATCTAATTAGTCAATTAACTGCCCCTGTTAGGTGGACTCAATCGGTGCAACACATGGTTAAAGATGGGGCAACTTCATTTATTGAATGTGGACCCGGCAAAGTTTTACAAGGATTGGTGAAGAAGATTGCTCCACAAGTGGAAATTTCTAGTCTGTAAATCGCGCCACCGACAAATCATCTTTGCAGGCAACCAGAAGTTGCTCGTTTGTTCGTTGCAGAATTGGATGGATAAAATCCGGAGCGATTTCAGCCAATGCCATTAATGTAAATTTTCTATGTTGGATTTGGGGATGTGGAATTATTAACTTCGGCAAGTTGATGATCTGATCATCCCAGTATAAAATATCAATATCAATCGTTCTTGCTCCCCATTTGGTTAATCTTGTTCTACCCATTTCCAATTCAATGGATTGAAAAATGCGCAGTGCTTCTGTTGGAATCAATTGCGATTTAACTTTCAAGGCCTGATTTAAGAAAAAAGGTTGATCACTATTGCCCCATGGTTCAGTTTGATAGATAGACGAGTGGGCACTAATTTGACCAATTTGGTATTCAATTTTAGCGGCAGCATTAAATAATTGATCAAGTCTATTACCTTGATTACTACCCAGTAGTAGAAAATATAAGGAATCTGCCACGTTTAATTAATTACCACGAAGGTAACCAAGTGACTTTAATAAGCGTTTAGGTTTGAGTAGTTTTGCACCTTCTAATAGTAAATATGAATTTTTTTAAATCGTTTTTGGCTTCGTGTTTAGGTTCTTTAGTGGCTTTCATCATATTAATTTTTTTACTCTTTAGTTTCTTGGCGGCTGCGGTAGCAAGTTTTTCGCCTCGAGATAAAGTAGTTGAGTTGCAAGATAATTCCGTTTTACATTTGAAATTAGATGTTCCAATTACCGAAATGGAGTTGGATAATCCATTAGAAGGCTTGCCAATACCCGGTGCAAGTGAGAACCCGATAGGCCTGATTCAATTGAAGAATGTAATAGCCGGAGCATCCAAAGATCCGGCCATTAGAGGTATTTATCTTGATTTATCTATGTTCATGGGTGGCTATGCAAAAGCGAAAGAAGTAAGGGACGCATTACTTGATTTCAGGAAGGCGGGAAAGTGGGTGGTTGCCTATAATGAAGTAATGACTGAACAAGCCTACTATATTGTCTCTGCGGCTGACAAAGTGTATCTCAATCCTGAAGGGCAAATGGAATTTAACGGGATGGCTTTAGAGGTTTCTTTTTTTAAGAAAATGTTTGATAAGTTGGAGATCAAGCCTGAAATTTTCCGTGTAGGCGATTTCAAAAGTGCCGTAGAGCCATTTATGTTAGATAAGATGAGTGAAGCGAATCGCTTGCAATTAAATGCTTTGATTAATGGTATCAATAGTGAAATCATAAAGGAAATCGCGGAGAGTAGGAAGATAGAGGTATCCAAATTGAAAGAGATATCAGATCGCATGTTGGCAACGACCACGCAAGAAGCTTTGACTTTACATTTGGTGGATTCTTTATTTTACTACGATCAGGTGCTTGCTGAATTAAAAGTTCGATTAGGCCTAAAAGAAAGTGAAGATATCAACTTTGTTAAGTACAACAAATACAAAAGGACGATCAGCGATTACAGTACCTCTAAAAACGAGATAGCTGTAATTGTAGCCGATGGCGATATTATGCCTGGCAAAGCACAACAAGGCACGATTGGTTCAACGACTTTTTCGGAAGAGCTGCGCAAGGCAAGAAACAGTAATAAAGTGAAGGCCATTGTGTTGAGAATAAATTCACCGGGAGGAAGTGCGTTGGCCTCTGATGTGATGTGGCGTGAAATTACTTTAACCTCAAAAGCAAAACCTATCATTGCATCGATGGGAGACTATGCAGCTTCGGGTGGCTATTATTTAGCAATGGCATGTGATACTATTGTCGCTCAGCCCAACACAATCACAGGCTCCATTG
>JANPBK010000126.1:0-5431 GCA_031430395.1 Cyclobacteriaceae bacterium | reverse complement strand
TGGCATTCCGCCTAAAAACAAAAATAAGCCAGGTACTTTTTCAGCAAAGTAAGAGAAGTCTTCACTTCCGGTTTGAGCCGGGACAAGTTTTACATTTTCCATGCCCGCAGATTTTTGAACAGATGGGAGCATCCGGTTGGTCAACGCGACATCATTGACAGTTACCGGGTAGCGAATGCTGTAGGGAAGTTCCACAATGGCAGTTGCTCCTGCTGCTTGCGCAGTATGGGTGGCAATTTCATTGATGCGCTGGATTACCATTTTTTCATCTTCGGCACTGAGTGTTCGAACAGTTCCCAACATTTCCACTTTTTCGGAAATGATATTACTGCGATTTCCACCATGAATAGCACCAATTGTTACCACTGCGGGATTCTCCGTGACATTTACATTTCTACTCACAATACTTTGAAGGCTTGTGATGATTTGCGCAGACACAAGAACAGGGTCAACAGATGCCCACGGCTGTGCCCCATGCGAGGGCTTGCCGTTTACGGTAATTTTCAGATCGTTCACCGAAGCCATGGTACCGCCCGGGCGATAGTTAATGGTGCCTACTTCATCTTCCGAACTAATGTGAAGTCCAAAAATCACATCTACTTTAGGGTTCTCCATCACACCTTCTTTTACCATTAGTGCAGCTCCGCCTTCTTCTCCTTTAGGGGCGCCCTCTTCTGCAGGTTGAAAAATAAATTTGACAGAGCCTTTCAAATCTTTTTTCATGGAAGCAAGCACCTCGGCTGTTCCCATCAACATGGCTACGTGTGTATCATGACCGCAGGCATGCATCACACCTACTTGTTGTCCGTTGTATTCGGTGGTCACTTTAGAAGCAAAGGGTAAATCGTTTTTTTCATAAACAGGCAAGGCATCCATATCAGCACGAAGTGCAATTACCGGACCTGGTAATCCACCTTTCAACAACCCAACTACACCCGTTTTGCCGACACCTGTTTTTACCTCAATACCCAAGGATTGCAAATGCTTAGCGATCAATTCTGCCGTCCGAAATTCTCGATTGCCCAATTCAGGATGCTCATGAATATCTCTGCGCCACGCAATTACTTTCTTTTCAATTTCTGTTGCTTTTGCTTTGATAGTCAGACGGGCTTTGTCAGATTGTGCATACGTGGAAATGGAGCACAAGAAGAGGAGTAAGAGTAACGTGTTTTTCATTTTTGAATATCTGTTAGGTGATTTAACATTTTGATTGGCAATATAGAAGGATTTTGATTCGAAGTTGTCCAATAAAAGGAGGAGTGGTATAAAAACAGGGTAGAGGATGATTTTAAATTACGCTATTTTATCGACTAGCCATCCGGTCAAACTCAAGCGCTCCCTCGTAGATGGCAAAACTTCATGTTCCAATAAATCACTGCGAAAACATACTAATCTTCCTGCTACCGGTAAGATATCTTTGGATCCATTGCCGATGAACATTCGCAACTGACCCCCATCGGCCTCATTCCAGTCTTTATTTAAGTAGCAAATAACAGACAGCTTTCGGTGATCGTCTTTTTTGAACTGGTCGAGGTGACGTTTGTAAAAACTACCAATGGGATAGATCGTTTGATGCACCTCACAGTCCTTTATACTTAGAAAGAGACTTTGGTTAACAAAAGCAATCACTTGTCTAAGTTTATCAAGATAAGTTAGTAGTGGAGGCTCAGCATTGGTCGGATCGATCCACTGAATATAATCACCCCGAATTGCTTCGTTGATTTGTTTATCCTGATTTTTACCAATCCCTGCCTTTTTAAATTGTATCAACCCATTCTTGAATCCCTGCAGCGCAAGGATTGATTCAATTTCAACTGGCAATAGGAAATTATCGACTACCGTATACCCATCCTCGGCAATCTGGTCGGCTAAATGATTGAGCAAGTTAATTTGGGTAATCATATGAATGCGAAATAATGATTTACCATTAAAAATACTATGTATTTTCTTATCTTTAATTTTATTATTTTGAATTCTAAGAAATTTAATAAGCGTGAAAATATTTATATTCTTAATATTTGTTTGTTTTTTATTGAACTGCGATAATCAAACCTTAGAGTACAGTTGTAATTCTAAGCTAAAAGATAAACCTCTCAGTCAGATTAGAAATTGCCTTCAAGGTAAGTGGAAATACGTTTACGCCACAGGAGGGTTAACTGGTAATGCTAAATTTTATTATAATGATTGTTGTTTTATAGAATTCAAGTCATCTGATTCACTCATAATTACCAATACCTCAACTGTAAGAAGAAGTAAAATAGAATGGTTAGAGATAACGGATCAATTTAATGAACGAACTTTTCAAATGAAGTATCCTTATAATCAAGGCTATTATACTCGTGGAGTTTGGGGTATACAAAATGACACCTTAACCCTCTATGATATTGCAAATGATGGATATGGATATATTTTAGCAAGAAGTAATTAATTCTAAATTTTTTATATGAAGTTTAATGTGTTTTTATTTTTTTTAGTTAGTGTGCTACCAATTAACGGCAATGCTCAGTCTGAAAGTAAATTACTTGATAAGAACGGTAGGATTTTGTTAAACGACTACTCAGATGACAGTGTAAAGGTTAAATTAACACAGGCTCAGAAACATCTAAGAAAAACAGTTGGGTTGGGAGTAGCCGAAGATTATCAATTATTGAAATCCGAAATTGATAGCCGAAACAATAAACATTTAAAGTACCAGCAAATATTCAAAGGAATAAAAGTTGAAGGGGGAGAATTCATAGTACATAGTAAAGAAGATAATATTCAGAGTATTAATGGAAGATATAATGCTGTTTCAGTAATTGATGTCAAACCGAAAATTTCTGAGAAAAAAGCACTTTTGGCAGCTTTAGGTTTACTTAATTCCAAGAAGTATAAATGGGAAGATTTGGCTTCAGAAAGATACATTAGAAAGGATAGAAGAGACAGTACCGCAACTTATTATCCTAACGGTGAACTATTGATTAGTCAAAGTTACAACAATGCAAGTTATCAATTAATGTGGAAGTTCTTAATCTCTTCTCTTGATCCACACAATGAATATAATATATATGTAAACGCCAATACAGGTAAAGTTGAGAAAGCTGAACCAACAATATGCTACTTCAATGCAGTGGGGTCTGCCCAAACAAGATATAGCGGTACAAAAACCATAACTGCAGATTATAGTAACCTAACTTACAAGTTAAGGGAACTTAGAAATGGTGTAAGTATGGAGACGTTAAATACGCAATCGGGCAATAACTTTTTGGTTGCGATAGATTTTTTGGATAGCGATAATAATTGGACAGCAGCGGAATACAACAATATTACATTTGATCAGGTGGCGCTTGATGCCCATTGGGGTGCAGAAAAAGTTCTAGATTACTGGAAAACAGTGCATAACAGAAACAGCATAGATGGAAATGGCTTAAGAATTAAATCATTTGTGCATTTCGATTTTTTTGATGATGGTCCTATTGGAGATAATAACGCAGCTTGGTTCCCGACTGAAAAAAACATTGCTTATGGGGATGGATTTTTTTTCTCGCCCTTAACCTCACTTGATGTGTGCGCTCATGAATTTGGTCATGGAGTTAATCAAAGTGAATCAAATTTGGGTAATTCAGGTGAACCAGGGGCGATCAACGAGAGCCTTAGTGATATTTGGGCAGCGGTTATTGAGGAATGGGCAGCACCAGAAAAAGAAAACTGGTTAATCGGTGAGGACTTTGGTGGACCAATAAGGTCTATGAGCAATCCTAACATGTTTGGTCACCCAGATACTTATGGAGGCACTAATTGGGTGAACACCTCGGGTTGTTCTCCAAATATAAGTAACGACTTTTGTGGGATTCATACCAATGGCGGGGTATTGAATTATTGGTTTTATTTGATTTCAGTAGGAGGATTTGGGACCAATGATTTGGGTAACTGTTATTCTGTACTTTCAATTGGTATATCGGATGCAGCTAAAATTGTATATCATGCTGAGTCAAATTATTTAGTGTCCTCATCCAACTTTAGTGATACAAGAACAGCAATGATTCAGGCATCAAAAGATTTGTTTGGCAATAGCTCGATTCAAACGGCTGCAGTAACTAATGCATGGTACGCGGTGGGTGTTGGTGCAGCATATCAGGGAAATTCCTCTAATATAGTTGGAGCTAATACGATCTGTTTCCAAGGTGATTTTGTAAATTTAAATACAGGACTAAGCTCAGGCGTTACTTGGTCTGTTAGCCCAGCTAGCTATTTCGAACAAAGCATTGGTTCAGGAAACTCTGCTTTTCTTAAGCCAAAGTTTATTACAACATCCGGCAAAGCAACGATAACATTTAACACTTCATCTAGTTGTAGTGGAACATCAACGCCTATAACAAAAGATATTTGGATTGGTAAACCACTTAACAATTTTTCAGGAGCAACTATTGTTTACCCTGAGCAAATTTATAGCTACCGTCCGACTGATTTATATACAGATTCTTTTCAGTGGACTGTTTATCCATATGATGGGACTTGCCAGCAATCCGGATATTTAGGTAATTGTTTATTTGGAGGTGGCTTATATACTAATCTAATAACTATTTGGTGGGAGGTTGATGGCTACATTGAACTAAACTCAAGTAATGTTTGTGGTACAGGCACCGTTAGGCGTAAAATAATTGATGTTCAAGGACCAGGGGATGGTGGAAGTTGTAATCCTTGTCAGATTTCAGGGGTTTTTCCTAACCCTTCAAATTCAGTTTTAAATATTTCATTGTATGGAGCTTCTTCGTTCATGAATGGAAAATTAACGATTAATAGTTCCATTTTATTAATCAATCAAATGCAAGAAATTGTTTACTCATCAACCACAGAAAATTCAGAAATTTCTATTCCAACAATAAATCTTCCTGCAGGAATCTATATCCTTAAAGTTACCAATTCCTTAGCAAGTGAAACTAAACAGGTATTGATCAATCATTAATCATTTAGCTAATATTGTATGGTGGCAAACAATGTGTTTTGAAATTTATAAAAGCAATTTAATGACAGCAAAGGTGATAACGCTTTTACTGCCTCTTCTTACTTTTTCCTGCATTCCCAAAGAACAAGTAGTTTTTAAAGCGGTCAATAATTTGACGGTAGATGTTGGCCTCAGTGGAGAGCCTGAGTTGCGGGGCGATGCTATTTTCTTTAACCCGAATAAAATGAAAGCCATACTGAAAGAGATTAATATAGAGATTTTGGTAGATGGCAAGAAAGCAGCTATGGTAGATCAGAACATGGATTTATTGGTCAAGGCTAAATCAGATTTTACCGTGCCTATCGAAGCGAAGCTTGACTTGAAAAAATTTGGATTGTTAGATGCGGTCATTGGATTTTTTGGCGGTAAAACATATCAGGTGCTGCTGGTTGGGTATTTACGCATTACGGTTCATGGAGTGACTATCAAAGTGCCAGTGAAATACAA
>JANPBK010000125.1:0-9723 GCA_031430395.1 Cyclobacteriaceae bacterium | reverse complement strand
ACTATGGTCTTTTTTGAATATTTTAATTTAGCTGTATCCAACTTCGACAAATCCCAGCCAACAGCATGTAACGATTTCATGAATTCAGGACCATAATCCACAATACCAGCTTCGATCATCTCACGTAACAAGTCATTTCCTTCGCGTGTACGCTCTCCCACACCGGCAAATACTGATAAACCAGAATAGGCTTTGGCAATGTTATTAATCAACTCCTGAATCAACACAGTTTTACCAACACCGGCACCACCAAACAAACCAATTTTACCACCCTTTGCGTACGGTTCAATTAAGTCAATCACTTTGATCCCGGTATATAAAATTTCAGAACTTGTCGATAAATTCTCATAGGCTGGAGCTGACCGATGGATCGATAATGACTGCTTTCCACTAGGTTGTGGCATTCCATCAATCGCCTCTCCAATTACATTGAACAAACGACCTTTAATATCTTCTCCAATGGGCATTTTAATAGGGGTACCCATATCAGTCACTTTCATTCCACGCACAAGCCCTTCTGTACCTTCCATAGAGATGGTGCGAACTCGATCTTCTCCTAAATGTTGCTGACATTCCAATACTACACGAGTGCCATCTCCTTTGGTAACTTCTAAGGCATCAAGGATATTAGGAAGTTTAGTACCTGGTTCATCAAAGGCCACATCTACTACAGGGCCGATTACTTGGGTGATTTTGCCGCTATTTGCCATGAATTTGAATATTTACGTCTTTTAAATTAAAATGACCAGCATGATTTTAGAAATGAATAACTTCTTAAAATCTGAACCGCAAAAGTAGTTTTTTATGGCGTTTATGCAAACAGTTGTGAGGTGGAATTAGAGAATTTTAAGAAATAGGCTTTCCTGCTTCATTACGAGATAATCGATGAGTTCCAAAGGTAGGTATCTTACAATAATCTCACCTTGCTAATACTGGCATATTGGATACAAGTACTTGCAAATCATCATTATCCACATTTCCTTTCTCATCTGCTACTATAAGAAAATTCTCATATAAAGTATTCAACTCATCTCCTTCAAAGCGATATCCAAGCAATTCTGCCCGATGCTTTAGTGCCGCACGACCACTTCGAGCTGTAAGCACGATTGAAGAATTAGGGACGCCTACATCTGCCGGGTTAATGATTTCATAGTTCTCGGCATGTTTCAAGAATCCATCTTGATGTATACCTGATGAATGAGAGAATGCATTTTTGCCTACGATAGCTTTGTTCGGTTGCACCGGCATGTGCATCATTTCGCGCACCATCTGACTAATTTCAAAAATCCGTTCGGATTTGATGTTGGTATATAAATCTAGATCTTTATGCACTTGCAAAATCATAGCCACTTCTTCTAAGGAAGTATTGCCAGCTCGCTCACCAATTCCGTTAATCGTGACTTCTGCCTGTCTTGCACCGTTCGTTAAACCCGCAATAGTATTAGCGGTTGCCAGCCCTAAATCATTGTGACAATGAACAGAGATGACCGCCTTGTCGATGTTCTTAACATTTTCAAATAAATACTGAATGCGTTTTCCGTACAAATGCGGCAAGCAATAGCCTGTGGTGTCTGGAATATTTACCACATCTGCTCCTGCAGCAATCACAGCCTCGGTCAGTTGAGCTAAAAAGGCCAGATCAGCTCGACCCGCATCTTCGGCAAAAAATTCAACTTCATATCCTTTTGCTTTTGCATACTTCACGGCCCATACGCCTTGCTCTAGCACTTGTTCGCGCGATGATTTGAATTTATGTTTGATATGCACATCCGATGAACCAATACCCGTGTGAATGCGCCCATGTTTGGCATGATGTAGCGCTTCAGCGGCCACATCGATATCATCCTTTTTCGAGCGTGTTAGTCCGCAAACAGTAACATTCTTCACCGCCTTCGATATTTCTACGACTGAAAGAAAATCACCCGGACTAGAAATTGGGAAGCCGGCTTCGATGACATCCACGCCTAACGCTTCCAATTCTTTAGCAATAATTACTTTCTCCTCAGTCTTTAGCTGACAACCCGGCACTTGTTCACCATCGCGGAGAGTGGTATCGAATATTTGGATTTTGTGGCTCATGTTTTCGTTGTTAGTTGATCGTTGTTTGTTATTGGCTAATAGCAACCTGAAAATTCTGATGGATTTTTTGAAGAACTTGTGCTCCCATTTCTTGTGTGTTTAGGATTTTGTCCTTTGAAGTTTTTGCGTCAGCAATATCTGCGGTGCGAAAGCCCGCCTTCAACGTTTCTTCAATCGCTTTGATAACTGTTTCCGATTCGTCCTTTAGTCCGAAAGAAATGTCGAGCATTAAAGCAACCGATAAAATAGATGCAAGTGGATTAGCGATTCCTTTGCCTGTTATATCATGTGCACTTCCATGGATGGGTTCGTACAAACCAACTGTGTCACCTACCGATGCAGACGCCAACATTCCCATCGAGCCGGCAATCTGCGAAGCCTCATCTGTAAGTATGTCACCAAATAAATTTCCTGTAACAACCACATCGAAGCTTCTTGGATTCTGAATTAGCTTCATGGCGGCAGAATCTACAAATTGATGTTCCAATTCAACATCCGGATACTGTTTGCCTATTTCAGTAACGACTTGCCTCCATAGGCGTGAACTCTCTAATACGTTTGCCTTGTCTACAGAGGTCACTTTCTTTTTTCGAGTGCGTGCTGCCTGGAAAGCTTTATGGGCAATGCGTTCCACTTCATAACGATGATAGATCATCAGATCGTAGGCGGTGTTCCCATCATCCTTTCTCCCCCTCTCTCCGAAATACACATCGCCTGTCAATTCACGGAAGAAAAGAATATCAGAGCCTTTCAATATTTCGGCTTTGATGCTAGATGCTTCCAACAATTCATCAAACAATTTGATGGGACGGAGATTGGCATAAAGGCCAAGTTCTTTACGCATTTTCAATAAGCCTTGTTCAGGACGTACTTTCAATGTTGGGTCGTTGTCATATTTTGGATGACCTACCGCTCCAAACAAAATTGCATCACAATTTTTCAGTTTTGCAAGTGTTTCGTCCGGCAACGGATTGCCACTAGCTTCAATCGCATCATGACCAATCTGCGCTTCATCAAATTCAAATTGATGATCGAACAACTCGGCTATTTTTTCCAATACCTTTTTTCCTTCGGCTGTCACTTCTTTGCCGATGCCATCTCCAGGAAGAATAATTATCTTTTTGTTCATCTGTTTCAATTTTATTGATACCCGTTGCCAGTTCTCCCGTTACCAGGAACTGGAAACTAGGAACCGGAAACTAACTATGTGCTACATCAAATTCTCTAATCTCTTTATTCAAACTCAACAAGTAATCAATATCATCATGCCCGTTGATCATACAGGTTTTTTTATACTTGTTGATCTCAAAGCTTTCTTTCACTGCACCGACTTGTAAAATTTGATTTTCTAAGTCTACTACAATTTCTGTAGAGGGTTTTTCCTCAACTGCTTGTAGCACTTGCTTTAAAAATTGATCAGAAACTACAATGGGGAGCAGTCCATTATTTAAGGCATTGTTTTTAAAGATGTCGGCAAAGAAGCTGGACACTACCACCCGAAACCCATAGTCATAAATGGCCCATGCGGCATGCTCTCTGCTACTTCCGCATCCAAAGTTTTTTCCTGCCACTAATATCTTCCCTGAATATTTGCTGTCATTCAGCACAAATTCTGGCACCTGCTTATTATCAGCATCATAGCGCCAATCGCGAAAAAGATTATCACCAAAACCTTCACGTGTAGTCGCCTTTAAAAAACGTGCCGGAATGATCTGATCCGTGTCAATGTTTTCGTTCGGCAGTGGACCTGCAGTTGTTTTTAATGTTGTGAATTTATCTTTACTCATTTCTTTTTCGTTGTTAGTTGTTCGTTGTTGGTTATTCGCGACTAACGATCAACCAAAAATGAACATCGATTATACAAACTCTCTCACATCGGTCACTCTCCCGGTAATTGCGGCAGCAGCTGCACTCAATGGGCTCGCTAAAAATGTTCTTGACTTCGGGCCTTGTCGTCCTTCAAAATTTCTATTTGATGTGCTGATGCAATATTTACCTGCCGGCACTTTATCCTCGTTCATCCCCAGACATGCTGAGCAACCGGGGCTTCTCAATTCAAAACCTGCTGCCTCAAATATTTTATCAAGCCCTTCTCTCCGTGCTTGCTCTTCTACCTGTTTCGAACCGGGTACAACCCAAACTTCTACATTAGAAGCTTTGGTTTTTCCTTTTACCATATCTGCCACAAGGCGTAGATCTTCAATGCGGGCATTGGTACAACTTCCGATGAATACATAATCAATGGCCTTACCGAGCAATGACGAGCCTGGCTCAAGACCCATGTACTCTAATGACTTGGTAAATGAATGTTGTTCGCTGATTTCTTTTAGTTCAGCAACTGTAGGAATTCGATCCGTTACTTTCATGCCCATGCCCGGGTTGGTTCCATAGGTGATCATCGGGGCAATATCAGCGGCATCAAATGTTAAAACAGAATCGTAGACAGCCTTCTCATCTGTTTTCAATTTTTTCCATTCTTCTACTTTACGATCAAAAGTTTCACCCTGTGGAGCAAACTTTCTTCCTCTGATATAATTGAAAGTAGTTTCGTCCGGAGCAATTAAACCACCACGTGCGCCCATCTCAATGCTCATGTTGCAAATCGTCATGCGTGCTTCCATGGAAAGATTTGTGATTGCATCGCCCGCGTACTCCACAAAAAAGCCAGTGGCACCACTGGCTGATATTTTTGAGATGATGTATAAAATAATATCCTTGCTCACCACACCCTTACCTAATTTGCCATTGATTTCGATCTTCATCGTCTTGGGCTTGTATTGCAAAATACATTGAGTGGCCAAGACCTGCTCAACTTCGCTGGTACCAATTCCAAAGGCAATATTTCCAAACGCTCCGTGTGTGGAAGTATGGCTATCTCCGCACACGATGGTCATGCCTGGTTGCGTTAATCCTAACTCTGGTCCGATGATATGAACGATGCCTTGATAGGCATGGCCTAAATCATATAACTCAACGCCAAACTCTTTACAATTTTTGCGTAGCGTTTCTACTTGGTGTCTCGACAATGCTTCTTTGATGGGAAGATGCTGATCCTTAGTCGGCACGTTATGATCGGCTGTGGCTGTAGTGCGTGAGGTATTGAAAACTTGGATGCCCCGTTTTTTCAAACCGTCAAAAGCTTGTGGACTCGTTACCTCATGTATAAAATGGCGATCGATAAATAGTGCATGTGGATAGCCCTCCGCACGTTTCACCACATGGCTGTCCCAAATTTTTTCGAAAATTGTTCTTGGTTTTAATTGGCTCATTTCTCTCTTCAACAACTGTTAGTTTGGCGCAATGCCTTTAAAATACAATCGCCCCGTCATCATTTTCATGATTAACGGGGCGATTGATTTGATATTAAATTATCGTTACGAAGATGAGAATTTTTCTACGACTTGCGATTCAAATTAAAGGAAAAATTTACGCGCTTACGAGTGTTAGTTGACAGTTAGATCAGTTGAGATTCCGAAGTGATGGCGACTTTTAGCGCCTTGGAAATGATGCAATTTTTCTCAGCGCCTTTTGTCACTTCCGTAAATTGTTCCGAAGTGATGCCGGGCACTTTCCCTTTGATGGAAAGATGAATGTCTGTGATATCCAATCCTTCCATATTTAAAGTGGCAACTGTATCCAGTGATGTGGGTGGGGTTCCAGCCTGTGTGAGTACCGCACTGACAGCCATGGTAAAGCAACCAGCGTGGGCTGCGGCTAGCAACTCCTCAGGGTTGGTGCCAACTCCATCTTCAAATCGGGTTTTGAAGGAATACTGAGTATTGTTTAGTACAGTACTTTGCGAAGAGACGCTTCCCTTTCCTGTTTTCAAATCTCCTTCCCAGTGTGCGGATGCTGTGCGTTTCATGATCTGATTGTTTTAGTTTATCTAAATTTCTTTTGGATACTATTTTCTTACCACCAAGTAAGTGGCAACTTTAATTCATTTACTGAATCGATCACCAAATCCGGTTTGTAGGCATAGCGAGAAAGAGTATCGCGTTTTGTAATGCCACTTAGCACTAAAATCGTTTTGTAACCCATCTGCACGCCACCCCGAATATCGGTATCCATCGTGTCACCAATAATGGTTGTCTCTGCTGTTTCTAATCCGAGTGCTTTTCGAGCAGAGCGCATCATCACCGGACTTGGTTTACCCACTACAAAAGCTCTTACTCCCGTTGCCTCTTCAATCATCGCGCTGGTTGCTGCGATGCCTAAGTTATCCCAACCTTTTTTCTTGGGCGATGGATCGCGATTGGTGATCACGAATTTAGCTCCAGCCAAAACCATGTCCACTGCTTTCTGCACCATTTCCAACGTAAAGTTTCTGCCTTCTCCCAACACTACAAAGTCCGGGTCGGAATTCACTAACGTAATACCATTTTCATGTAAGCTAGAGATCAATCCACCCTCCCCCAAAACATAGGCGGTGCCTTTTGGAATTTGACTGGCTAAAAATTTTCCGGTAGCCATCGCGCTATTGTACACATGGTCTTCGCTCACTTTAATTCCCAGCTTCTCTAATTTGCGCACCGCATCCACTCGGGTTCGTTGACTATTGTTCGTCATGAACATAAAGGGAATCTTATGCTCTAATAATTTAGCGATAAATTTATCAGCACCTGGAATGAGCGCGTCACCGCTATAAATAACCCCGTCCATATCGATTAATAATCCTTGTGCCATCGTTGTCGTATTGTGCTCTAAGATAGATCTATTTCATTACCACGTTGAACAATCTATAATAATAAAATTGCGCAATCGATTTCTAGTGTCTTAAAGTTGGATGAGTAAATACTATTGTGAAGCTTGCTCTACAATTTTTCTAAACAATGCCATTTCTAGTTCGTGAAAGATTCTCTTCTTGTCATTTTTGAAATGGTAATTAGAGGAAAGTTTAACGATCACCATTTTTGATTTTGGATCGATGTAAATGAATTGATCATAAATACCCTGCGCATCAAATTCACCCTTGCTTCCCTCCGGTATCCACCATTGAAATCCATACCCATCTGCGAGTGCAGCATTGGCTCTTTTTCCCGGCATAACATGAGGCGCATCAGGAGTAATGGATGCCAACACCCAGTCTCTAGGAACAATTTGGCGGCCTTGCCACTTGCCTGTATCTAAAAACAATCGCCCCAGTTTTGCATAATCTCTAGCTGTAATGTTTAGCCCTCCCAAGGCGAACTCCATCCCCGCTTTGTCAACGATCCAGTAAGCTTCAGATTCTGCTCCGATGGCAGACCAAAGTTTCTCCTTCATATATTGTGTAATCGACACACCTGTTGCCTTCACCAGAATCATACCCAGTACTTGTGTGTCAATACTCACGTAGTGATTATATGTCCCTGGTGTTCGCTCTCTTTTTAGTGTTTTGGCAAAATCGGCCATTGGCATGCCAAGTGCAAAGTACCTGCCCATCACATTGATATCAGAATTGAAATCGCCATAGTCTTCGTTGAAGCCAACCCCCGAAGACATTTGAAGTAAATCTTTTATGTGCACTTTATCATAACCGGTGCCGGCAAAATCAGGAAGGTAATCTGTTACCGTTTGCTCAATACTTTTAATCTTTCCCTCACCAATGGCAATTCCAAGCAAAGCAGACACCACCGACTTAGACATCGACCAGGAAATATGATGGTCATCTATTTTAAAACCATTAGAGTAAGATTCATGTCGAACGGTGTCATTTTGGATCACGATCAAAGCGTCTGTCAATGTAAAGTCAAGAAATGCTTTGGTATCAACGGTGGAATCGTTCACCTGAAAAGATATCGGTAATGAGTAGGGGTTCGAGCTAATTGGAAATAGGTCAGCGCGATCCGGTTTGGGTACTGTAGTCGTAGGAAATATATCCTTTACCCCTCGGAAGTTTTCTGAGATATTATTTTTATCAAAAAAGGTAAGAACTTTATATAGCTGATAAAACTCTTGACGATAGAATAAAAGTATGATGATGGCCGCTAAACCAACTAGTGCTGCAAAACCAAGGAGTGTCTTTCGAAAGAGTTTCATATCTATAAGAATTAGGACCCCAAGATATGCAATTAGGAAGATATTTGAGGGCGACTCAATTACACCAAATACTCAAACAGATTCTCGTTCTGATTGACAAGTGTATAATTCAATTTGTGGCTGTTCATTCGCTCAATCAGAAAATCAAAATCTTCTTTAGATTTCACTTCAATTCCGATGAGTGCCGGGCCAGTTTCTTTGTTATGTTTTTGGATGAACTCAAATCGCACGATGTCATCATTCGGTCCCAACATATGATTAACAAATTCTTTCAACGCACCCGGACGCTGAGCAAAGCGAACGATGAAATAATGTTTTAATCCTTCGTACAGCAGTGAACGCTCCTTGATCTCCTGCATTCGGTCAATGTCGTTGTTGCCACCGCTTAAAACACAAACTACTTTTTTTCCTTTGATTTGAGTTGCATATTGATCTAATGCCGCGATCGACAAGGCTCCCGCTGGTTCCGCAACAATCGCATCCTCATTATATAATTGAAGGATAGTGGAACTCACTTTTCCCTCGGGCACCAGCAGCATATCTGCCAGTGCATCTTTACAGATTTCAAAATTACGGTCACCTACTCTTTTTACAGAGGCACCATCTACAAATCGTTGAATAGAATCTAAGATCACAGGCTTACCTGCTTTCAAAGCCTCTTTCATGGACGGTGCTCCCTGCGGCTCCACGCCAATCATTTTTATTTGCGGGGCGTAAGTCGCAAAATAACTCCCCATTCCTGCGGATAAACCACCACCACCCACTGGAACAAAAACATAATCTATGTTGGATTGCTCCTCTAATATTTCTTTCGCAACGGTTCCCTGGCCCTCAATCACTTTTTCATGATCGAACGGAGGTATGAATACATTGTCATTTTGCTTTGTAAATTCCAACGCGTGTGCCTGACAATCATCAAACGTATCTCCCACCAACACAATTTCAATATTGCTACCTCCAAACATTTTTACCTGATTGATTTTTTGCTTTGGTGTGATGGCCGGCATGTAGATCACACCTTTGATGTTAAGCAGTTTGCAGGAGAAGGCAACTCCTTGCGCGTGATTGCCAGCGCTCGCGCAAACAACTCCCCGTTGCCGCTCTGCCTCGCTCAAGCTTTGAATCAAATTATAGGCTCCTCGAATTTTATAAGACCGGACCACTTGCAAATCTTCGCGCTTCAAATACACTTCGCAGCCAAACTTCTCCGACAATTTGCGATGAAACTGCAAAGGAGTTTTGAGCACTACGTTTTTAAGAACGAGGTGCGCCCGGTTGATGTCGATTTGTTGCGCTTTAGTGGTTATCATTTAATTCTTAGACATAAGACATACGTAGCAAGAAATAAGAATTAGTCGACACAGCATAATCAATTTTAAGCCCATCGTACTACTTACGTCTTGCTACTTACTTCTAGTTTATCATGCTTGCTTCTACTTTATTTTTCTCTGGTCGCAATGCACGTACGGCTGCGCCAGCTTGCCACAATTCGCTTTCGCGCACTTCTTTCAATTCTTCGGCCAATTTCTCACGATAGTCGGGCTTGCTGCACGTATCGATGGTCCGTTTTGCTTCTGCTCCACTGGCTACGCTTTCATACAATTCTTTAAAAACAGGAAGTGT
>JANPBK010000124.1:0-21508 GCA_031430395.1 Cyclobacteriaceae bacterium | reverse complement strand
AGTGTGCCTACCGGTGAAATGGTATTTGTGGCGGGTATTGCTACTGCTTTGGAAGCAAGAGTTTCAATTGCAACGAAACCCAAATAATAGATGATCAACGAGGAGGACAAGGAGAAAAGGAACAAGCGGATTGCATTGCTTACTTCATTGGGCATTCATGGTGCGTTGTTGCTCATTTTTTTGTTCATAGTGGCTTGGCGCGCACCCAATCCTCCGCTACCTGAGTTTGGAATAGAATTAAATTTTGGATTGGATGATCAGGGTGGGGGTGAAGTGCAGCCGGTTGAAAAATCAGGTTCAGAGTTGCCAACGATAGATGAAGCATTGCCCGATGAAGCCAATTCACCAGAAGAAGTAGTAGAAAAAGAGAAAACGGAAGACCCAATAGTTTCTGATCTTGAAAGTCCTTTGGTTGTTAAGGAGGTAAAGAAAGAACCGGTAAAAGAGAAGACTAAAGAGAAAGTAGTACAAGCGAAGACAAAGGAAGTAAAGAAAGAATTCAAAGATGAGCCAGTATCAAAAGTTGCAGAGACTAAAAAAGGTCAAGACTTAACAAATCATGGAGATGATCCCGGAAAGACAGGCGATAAGGGAAACCCTCAAGGTAATCCGGACGCAAAAGCACTCTATGGAAAGCAAGGTGGAGGAGGAGGTGAAGGTATTGATCTTTCTATGTCTGGTTGGAGCTGGGCGAGCAAACCAGAAATACCAGCGTTACCAGACAATGAAGATGGGCGGATAGAGTTTGAGATTGAGTGTGATGAGAGTGGTGAGATTGTAGGTATAACTACCTTAAAGCGTGGCCTCAGCCCACGTGCTGAGCAATTACTAAAAGAGGAAATCCGTAAAAACTCATTAGTTAGAACCTCTGGAGGAACGGTCCCTGAACGATCAAAAGGAAAGGTAGTTTTTGTTTTAAAGACAAAGTAGTGTCCGTTGTTATGGCAACTAAAGCGTGTAAATTTTGCGAAATTAAGTGGCCTTGTAGAGACCTTTAGCAATTGTTTCAGGAATACTTTTCGGCATCAAATAAGTTAATTGCACGGAAATCCAATTTACAAATCCGGGTAAAATCTCCGATTTTCCTTTGAACATTCCATCGATGGCAATCTTTGCAACATCCTCTGGCTTCATACTAAACTTCTCTGCCTTTTCTTTCATCGAATCCATCCCTGCTCGATCGATAAAATTAGTAGAAGTGGCACCCGGACTCAAGCAAGTTACTGAAACGGAAGTTTCTTTTAGTTCCATTCTCATTCCTCGGGTAAACAGAACGACAAAAGCTTTGCTTGCAGCGTAGGTTGCAAGTGTCGGAACTGCTTGGTAGGCTGCAGTGCTGGCCACGTTCAGAATATAAGATTTCGTATGTTTCTTCAATTCGGGTATTAAGGAGCGACTAAGATTTACAACCACATTCATGTTTAGCTGCATCATGTTATTCAGTTGATCTGAAGATGTAGATTCTACGGTTCCCCAAATACCATATCCTGCATTATTGATTAGAATATTTACTGAGTAGGATTTTTCTTGAAGCCATTTCATTACTAATTCAGTGGCATTCATTTCACTTAGATCAACGCTGAGATATTCTGCCTTAATATTAAATTCTTTTTTCAGTTCATTGCAAATTGTCATTAGTTTATCACCGGAACGGGCAATAAGTAGTAGATCAATTTTTCGTTTTGCTAATTCACGAGCAAGGCACAAGCCAATGCCTCCACTAGCTCCTGTGATTAATGCATAAGACATTTACCTTATTTATTTGTAAGTGCAGCAAGCCGTTGATAAAACAAAGGTTTACTGTTCTCATTCCGAGGCTGGAATTTGCCTGTAATAATGGGCACATACATGACGCGTCTTCGGCTCTTCTCACCAATAAAAGGTGAGCGAGCAACACGGTGCCACAGCCGTCCATCATGAACAGTTAAATCGCCAGGCTCTACATTAAGGCCAATCTCATTTTTATCAGGTTTGTGGCTTAAAAAATAGAACTTTTTGAATAATAAAGTTCGTAGTCCTTGGTTATGAGTTCCAGGAATTAATCGAAGGCCTCCATTATCCGTGGTAGAGTTGTCCAAATGAATTCCAACATTAAGCATTGGCAATATTTTCTGCCCGTAGAAGATATCGCGCAAGGCATCTGTATGCCAGCCAAGCTGGGTATAATTACTTTCTTCAGTATTTATATAATGGTTGAAAACGAGGCCATCCTTCTCTGTCTCTCCGATTCTACAATCATCGGTGCCAATAAAATCAAAAAGTGATTTTAGTCTATTATCCTTTAATAGATCTGAAAAAATACTACTATGCTGATTTAAGAAAGCAAATCGCTGAACTATCTTTTTTCCTGAGATATCAGTTCCATATTTAATAGGAACTCCATTAATCATTTTATAACCTTGAGTTACCCATTCATCCTGAATTTTCTCAGCTTCCTTTAGAAGGCGATCGACAACTTCCTTTGAAATAAAATTTTTAAAATGGATAAAACCGTTCAGTTCAAAAAAGTCTTTTTGTTCCTTCGTGATACTTTCACCTAAAGCAAATTCAGGATATAGATTATTTCTTTTTAAAGAGTGCTCGCCATTAGCAGCTGCGCCATTCACATCCATAGTTCAATATTAACTTAAACGATTTCAAAGTTACACTATTTTTATATACTTAGATAAA
Source organism: Cyclobacteriaceae bacterium (assembly GCA_031430395.1). Lineage (GTDB taxonomy): Bacteria > Bacteroidota > Bacteroidia > Cytophagales > Cyclobacteriaceae > ELB16-189. The sequence continues at coordinate 18,838 of JANPBK010000124.1, read as the reverse complement.
CGAAAAATCATATTCGATGTTCAAAAAACATGGATTTATATCAATTTTTCAATAGAAAATGCACTTTCTGAAAATATAAGCGCCTTTTCGGCTAACCGTAACCAATAGAGTCTGATTACTCTATATAAATTTGGCTAATAGCATCGATTTTATAATTTGTCTGGCTCTTAATACAATAATCTACCATAATAGTAGGAAATGTTAAAATGGCACTTTAGCCCTTTCTTATACCTTGCCATTAAACTCAAAATAGGGAAGGAGGTCGCGATAAAAAAAATAGGTGAAGAAATTTTGCCTTTGATTGTAGGTATTGGATTTATGAAATTAGGAGGGAAGAATATAGCGGGAATTAGTGTTTCAAATAGCGCAAACGAATGGGCTGCTAAATTACCTATGCATACCAAAATGATATTATTCTATCTATGATACATAGAAGATAATACGAAAATCTTTGTGAGTAGAAGCTAATTTCGGTCTTAGAGGTAAAGGCTAATCTATAACTTCAATGAGGTAGTAATTTTTCTTTCCTTTTTGAGCCAACATAAATTTACCATGTAATAAGCTAAAATTGGGTCGGACATTCGGGTCTGCAACTTTTACTTTGTTAATACTCACACCGCCACCTTGAATCATTTTTCGTGCTTCGCCTTTTGAAGAAAAAATAGATCCATTCGTAGCTTCCGAAAGTAGGTCGGTTGTGGTAAGACAGTCTATAAGGGCAGTTTTGGAAATGGTTGTTTGAGGGACACCTTCTAAAACAGATAATAGGGTAGCCTCGTCAAGGCTCTGTAAATCTTCCGTAACTGCATTCCCAAATAATATAGAAGAAGCTTTAATTGCAAGTTCATAAGCTTCCATAGAATGAACTCTCGTTGTGATATCTTTAGCTAATGCAAGCTGAAGGACTCGTAGATGAGGGGCTTGGTTGTGGTTAAGTTGTAAATCTTCAACTTCACTCTTTGATTTTTGCGTAAATATTTTAATAAATGAGGAGGCATCTTCATCAGAAGCATTCAACCAATATTGATAGAATTTATATGGTGAAGTTCGTTTTGCATCTAACCAGATATTACCCTGTTCCGTTTTGCCAAATTTTGTTCCATCCGCTTTTTTGATGAGAGGTGTAGTGAGCGCATAGGCTTCGCCATTGTCTTTTCTACGGATTAGTTCAGTTCCGGTAACGATATTTCCCCACTGATCTGAACCTCCCATCTGCAGTTTACAGTTCTTGTTTTTGTAAAGCCAATAGAAATCATATCCCTGCACTAATTGGTAACTAAACTCTGTAAAGGATAACCCGCTATCTAAACGCTTTTGAACGGAATCTTTGGCCATCATGTAGTTGACGGTGATATGCTTTCCCACATCTCTTATAAAGTCCAAAAACCTAATTCCCTTGAACCAGTCATAATTATTGACCATCTCCGCTCTATTTTCACCCATGTTAAAATTGAGGAATTTTTCCAGCTGAAGCTTAACACTATCTAAATTGTAATTAAGCTGGTCTTCTGATAAGAGATTACGTTCTACTGATTTTCCAGAAGGGTCACCTACCATACCTGTTGCACCGCCTACCAGAGCTATTGGCTTATGTCCTGCGTCTTGGAAATGAACCAACGTCATAATTTGTACTAAATTTCCGATATGTAGTGAGTCAGCTGTAGGATCAAACCCGATATATCCGGCAGTCATTCCGTGATTTAATAATTCTTCAGTGCCTGGCATCACATCATGAACCATGCCTCGCCAACGGAGCTCTTCAACAAAGTTTTTTTTCATTTTTTAAATTGAACCTCAAATATAAGCTCTAATGGGCATATCAAAATAGTACTACAGCTATGTATAAAATGAAGTAAACGAACGTAAGTAGCTGAAAATCATTTGTATTGAGGTAAATGTATTAAACTTAAAATCGCATTTTATTAAACCCTTCTTTTTTCATTGCTTTAGGCTCTTAATTCTAAAAGCAATGCAACAACCGGATTCACTTAACCTAGTAGCTGATTTTCATCGGATCTTTAAACATCCAATATTGACCAATCCAACGATACCAGACGAAAATAGATGTAGGTTAAGACTTGCATTGTTAGCGGAGGAATTGAAAGAGTTAGAGGTGGCGATTATTAATAAAGACATTACTGAAGTGGCCGATGCATTTTGTGATTTGCAATATGTCTTATCCGGTGCGATACTGGAATTCGGATTGGGGGATAAATTCAAGATGTTATTTGAAGAAGTGCAACGATCCAATATGTCTAAGGCGTGTTCAACGGAATCAGAAGCAATTAAGACCGTGCAGTTTTACTTAGCTAAGGATGGCACGGAATGCTATTACAAAGAGGTTGAAGGGAAATGGCTGATTTATCGAAAGAATGACAATAAGACGATCAAATCTATAAATTACTCTCCAGCTGATTTGGATAAGATTCTTAATTAAATCAGACATAAAATTCCAATTGAAATACGGTTTCTTGGCCTTTTTGTTGAATTGGATTAATTGCCAGGATGGATAAGTCGTTGAATGCTTTAATAAACTCTGATCGACTAATTCGAAGTTTGCTAATGCCCGGCCTCACTTTATGATATTGCATACGCCCTGATTTATTAGAGGTTGCTGCAAACATAAAGTCATATTTGATAGGAGTAGGAGAGGGGATATACTTCATAACTTAACTCATGCATAAGACTTTACAAATTCAACATGTAACATGCTGTTTTGGACAGTTGCGTACTGATTAAGTAGTGAATATGCCAATTGGGGTACATAGTTGAATCTACGTTCATATTCTTCTATTTTTAGACATAACTCTCTCACATAGAATCTTATCTGTGCTGCATCTCTACAATTACTTGGCCTTTCAAAATTTCTGACTGTGAAATTTTTTAGCTCTATTTCCAGGGTTATCTTTTCAAATTCGCTCATATCATTGTGTATTAATACACAATGATACGTATTAATTAATATAAATAACTAATTATAGCGTGTATAATTACACAAAATTTACATAATCCCTCAATTTTAGCTGAATTCGAATGTTAGCTTACTGTTTTCGGCTACACTAATTATTCAGACGAGTAGTAATTAGAATCAGCAAAATTGAAATAGTGCGCTTAGAACATCGATTTATTATAATGTTCAATACGTTCGTCTATCAATGAAAACCTCTAAAGGTTTGGATCGCCATCCATTAAATATATTTATCTTTAAAAGAAATTAATGAGCTAGAGTATATGACAGATAATGCTGCTTCTTTTCTAAAAGTTTGGTATAGTGTAGTCACCATAGGCGCGATTTTGATGGTCGCCTTATCACTTATTATTTATCTTATTTATAAGATGAGAGTATCCGTGATAACGGATCTGAAGAGAAAACATGACTATATCAATGCCCATGAAGTTAAGTGGTATAAATGGTCTTTCTATCTATTAGGTGCGGCCATTGCATTTGCTATAAATCTTTACGGGGAAGAAAAGTATACAGGAATTGGCCTTTGGTTTTTCGTCCGATTTTTTGTGGCTATTTGCGGGGCTACACTCGTTGCCTATGTCGCATCACTAATATTGGAGTATTACTATCCTACGGTGTTGAATTTCAAATTGAGGAAATTGAGATATACCCCTCGCATCAATCCCAAAACAGGTAACAAAATGAGACTTTTAAGCGAAGATGAAGAGGATGTTCATCTGGATGAGGGCATGCAAGAGGAAGAAAATATGTTTTCTATAGATTATGATGTTTGGATTGATGAGCAGACACTGGAATTGAAGATTGAAAAATATCAAGGACACCTTATTGCTCTGCAATGCAATAACTGCGGCTTTTATACGATGAAAGTTGTACGAGAAGAGATTGTAGAAAAAAATGATGATGGAGCGCCTCAAGAACTGTTAAAGCATTATCAATGTGCATATTGTAAGAATTTTAGAGCTACTCAATTCAAGATTTCTCATAAGGTCGCGGAAGATTATAAAACTCAAAAGCCTAAACGTAAAGGAAGCTCTAAAAATGTGGAGTTGATAAAAATCGACTTGCACTCTAACCTAGGCAAGAAAAAATCGTTTGAGTTCTCATCTGTTGATGAGGCTCAGAAATTCCTGAATGAGTTTGATTTTGACAAGTTGGCATGATCTTGGACATGGAATTTTACTGAAATAAACTATTCAATCTTTTACCACTACTATCTCGATGAAGCGAATTATTGTTATCTGTATTTTTTTAAGTTCTTACCAGTATTCATCAGCCAATGGTTTTACTCAAGATACGCTTGCAGCCAAAACCGTTTATGGTCGTGAAGCGAGGGTCATATCTGATATCCTTGACAAAAATCATTATCGTAAAATTATCCTAAATGATTCTTTGTCTTCGGCTATACTCGATCGTTTTATTGATGAACTGGACAATAATAAAACCTATTTTATTGAGGCGGATATTAAGTCTTTTGAGAAGTTTCGATATATCATTGATGATTTGACACGGAGTGAGAACGTTCTTCCTGCTTTTGAGATGTATAGTTTGTTTAGGAAGCGATACAAGGAAAGAATGGATTTTATTATGGATAAACTCATCCGTCAAGAATTTAATTATGCAATAGATGAGTATTATGAGACCAATCGAGATAAAGAACCTTGGGCTAAAACGGAAACTGAGCTGGATGATATTTGGCGCAGGATTATCAAAAGTCAAGCTCTGAGTTTAAAACTAGCGGGTAAGAAACCTCCGGAAATACAGGAAACGCTAAAGAAGAGATATGAACGATTTGCAAAGTCATTAGTTCAATTTAACTCAGAAGATGTATTTAGTATCTACATGAACTCGATTACGGAGGCGTATGATCCACACACTAATTATCTCTCACCTAAAGCATCCGATTTGTTTAGACAAAGTATGAGCCTATCCTTAGAGGGTATTGGTGCACAATTGCAAACGGAAAATGACTTTACGAAGATAGCCAAAATCATACCTGGAGGACCAGCAGATAAATCAACATTACTTCATGCGAATGACCTAATAACCGGTGTCGCTCAGGGAAAAGATGGTGAAATGGTGGATGTCATTGGATGGCGGATTGACGATGTGGTAAAACTGATCAAGGGCCCTAAAGGAACAACGGTACGGCTTCAAATACTTCCAGCTAAAACAGGAGTTAGTGGCTCCTCTCAAGAGATTTCAATTGTACGTGAGAAAGTGAAATTAGAGGATCAAGCGGCCAAAAAGCAAATTATCAATTATCAAGCTGAAGGACGGAATATGAAGTTAGGCATTGTTACACTCCCTAGTTTTTATATGGATTATGAAGCCTATCAAAGAGGAGATAGAGATTATCGTAGCACAACACGCGATGTTCGTAAACTTATAAGCGAATTAAAATCTGAGAATATTGATGGGTTAGTGATGGATTTAAGAAACAATGGTGGGGGGTCATTACCTGAGGCGGTCGATTTGACTGGTCTCTTCATTAAAGATGGTCCTGTGGTGCAAGTAAAAAGTTCTTCCAATAGAATTGATGTTCTGCCTGATGATGACAAAGAATTATATTACAATGGACCATTGGTTGTTTTGACAAATAGGTTTAGCGCTTCCGCTTCTGAAATATTTGCAGGAGCTATTCAGGACTACCAGCGCGGGGTTATTGTTGGGGAATCTACCTATGGCAAGGGTACGGTACAATCTGTACTCGATTTGAAAAGATTTTTAAATGAGAAAGAACCGGTAGGCGAATTGAAACTTACTTTTCAGAAATTCTATAGGGTTACTGGTAGCAGTACGCAACACAAAGGCGTTGTGCCGGATATCCTTTTACCGAGCGCCTTGGATGCTGCCCACTTTGGGGAAAGTTCTAATCCAAGTGCTTTGCCATGGGATGTAATAAAGGCAGCATCCTTTCAGCGATCCAATGAAATTAATGAAAAAGTAATTTCTAGACTTAATCGATCATATCAAGAAAGGATGAAATTCGATACAAGCCTTAAGAAGTATATTCGTGAAACTGAAGAATTAAAAAATAACCTTACTCAAACTAAAATATCATTGAACGAGGTAACCCGTAAAAAGGAATATGATGAAGCTGAATCCAAAAAAGCGCTTAATAAATTAGACACGAAATTACCTGCAAGTAAGGAAGGAATGCCTGTTACTGAATTACAGAAATTAGAAGATGAATACCTTAGAGAAGGGTTGTTGATACTTACTGAGCTTCTAACGAAGCGTATTGGATGAGAATTTGATAGTAATTGAACTAGTTAGTATCCTAATTGCGCGATTTTAGTTGATTGCTATCTGCATTTTTCAGTCGATTTTATTTTGTGACTTTAATTGCAGTTAGTGTGTATCCTTTCGATTTTAATAATTCCAAAAGTCCTTTTTCGCCTTCTAGATGGGATACCCCAACCGTTATAAATGATGAATTTTCGCTCATCATCTTTTCAAGTTTAGGCATCCATTCCATGTTTCTTTTAAAATAAAACTCTTCAATGAAGATGGGATTATTCTCTATTGGGTGCAGTGTGTATTCAAATATTTCTTCTAAAGACTCTTGCGGATAGCGATTCATCATATTTTTAAATTCATTCTTCTGAATTTCGAAATTATCAATACTATGCATCAGTGCTTTCACTTGATTAAAAATCGGATAAGCATTTAAAGCTTGGGCTTCTCGGTCAATAGATTCCAGACTATAGGTAGCTAGTTTATTCTTTTTTGCAAACACCAATAATTCAATATCAAAGAATTTTACCTTTTCATGTAACGAAAGCCGTGTCATTAGAATGGAAAGAGCCAGTGGTTTAATCTTTGCATACTTGCTTTCAAAAACTTGTCGATTGACCCCAAATTCATGTTCAAAGAAATCCAGAACTTTTTTATACTGAACAGCGGAAAGGTGGGTAGCCAGGGATTCTCCTTTTGGAAAATGCAGCACTTTATTAAGTTCATGTTGTGCATGATGGTCGACTTGATCTTCAATGGCAAAGAGCTTGCAAGTCTTAATGAAAGTCTCCACTTCTTTGGGAATTTTAAATTCCTTCTCACCCATAAATTTTATAGTGCCAAACAGATAAGATGGATTGGTAAGTCCATGGCTATCTATTTTCCAGAGTACAGAACTTTGCGAATAGACTGCGGAATGGTATAGAATACTAGCTGCAAGGCAAATAAAAATTTTCATAATAGATGCTATTTGCCAACAAAGAAAAAGGAAATAGAGATAATAATGAAATCTACCTAAGAATGCTTTAAGGGCATAGATTTTACCTTTTTTAAACATAATTTGCGGTACAGAATTATCTGATCGCTAAGTCAATGAGTGAAGAACTTCTTAAAGCTGTTATCCAATTTTTTGGCATCGTTGCCAAAGAAAGAATTACAGAAGATGAAAGGGATATCATCAAAGAATTTTTATCGCTTCACCTGAATCAAGATGGTACGCGCTATTATTTGTCGTTGTTTGATGGCTTTTGTAAAGCAAATAAGCGTACGGCTACCAGTGGGTTAGCTAATGTTGATGAGGCAACCCAAGAATTTGTGGATGATTGGGCTCAGATTATGCAGATTTCTAAGAAAGTAAACCAAGCGCTTACCATGCAGCAGAAGGCTGTTTTGGTAATTAAAATCATCGAGCTTGTTTTCGCTGATGATAACCTTTCAGAACGGCAAAGCAATCTTATTTTTTATATCAGTGAAGCGTTGAAAATTCCAGCTAAGGATTTTCGTGCTATGCGTGCTTTTGTTTTAGGTCATGACATCGAAGAGTTTGCTTCCAAAAATATTTTAATAGTGGATGAAGGTTCGGATGAAATCAATCACCCGGGGCCGCGCATAACATCTAAGAATTTAACAGGACTTATTGCTATCCTGCGGTTACAAGATATTGAGACCTATTTTATACGGTACTTGGGAATCACCTCGCTGACCTTAAATAGTGTAAACTTAAAGAGCCGGAAGATTGATGTGTTTCCTACCGGGAGTACAATTCGAGGGTCTAAAATTGATCCGATTTATTATAGCGATGTAGTTGGTAAATTTCTTTTTGAAGAAAGTGAGACGGATATCAGTTTTGTGGCGGACCATCTCTTTTATCATTTTAAGAGCGGAAGAGCGGGTCTTCAAAACGTCAATATTGCGGAAACAGGAGGTAAGTTGATTGGCTTGATGGGAGCAAGCGGTTCTGGTAAATCAACGTTATTGAATGTATTGAATGGGACAGAAAAGCCATCGAGTGGTCGCGTTTTAGTGAATGGCGTTAACATGCATGAGCATGCGGAGAAGCTAGAAGGCATTGTTGGATTTATTCCACAGGATGACTTGTTAATAGAGGATCTTACTGTTTTTGAAAACCTTTACTACAGTGCTCGATTATGTTTTGGACATTACTCGAGGGCTCAAAATGCTGAACTAGCTGAGCGCGTATTGTTAAATTTAGGATTGTCGGAAATTAGGAACCTCAAAGTAGGTTCACCAATGGAAAAAACGATCAGTGGAGGTCAACGCAAAAGATTGAACATTGGTCTTGAACTCTTGCGTGAACCGACTATCTTATTTGTCGATGAACCAACTTCTGGACTTTCATCACGGGATTCTGAAAATATTATGGATTTGTTAAAGGAGTTGTCCTTGAGAGGGAAGATGATATTTGTTGTTATCCATCAGCCCTCATCAGACATTTTCAAAATGTTCGATACGTTAATTATCTTGGATGTAGGAGGCTTCCAAATTTATTATGGCAATCCTGCCGAGTCTGTAAATTATTTTCAAGATATCGTCAATGCAGCAAACAAAACTCCCGGAGCGTGTCCGGAGTGTGGTAATATCAATCCTGAGCAAGTTTTTAATATTATTGAAACCAGGATAGTAAATGAGTTTGGACGATTCACGCATACAAGAAAAGTATCGCCCGGGCAATGGTACCAATATTTTAAACAGAAAATTAAAATACCTAAGGTTGAGGAGATAAATGACCCATTACCCGTTACTCAAAAAATTCCTAATTGGTTTAAACAACTTTGGGTTTTTATTATTCGCGATGTACTCGCTAAAATAGCGAACAATCAATATGTCGTTGTTAATTTACTGCTTACACCTGTACTGGCATTGTTTATTGGATATTTTGTTAAATATTATGATGCAGTAGGTGTAGATAAACCGGATTATTCTTTTTTTCATAATGATAATATCCCGGTCTATTTCTTTATGAGTATTGTAGTCGCCTTATTTGTAGGCCTCATCATTAGCGCGGAAGAAATATTTCGGGATCGAAAGATATTGAAGCGCGAAAAGTATTTGCATTTAAGTACTAGTAGCTACCTCATTTCTAAAATCTTCATTTTGTTTACAATTTCTGCTTTGCAAACGATCTCGTTTACGCTAGTAGGAAATTGGTTGTTAGAAATTCCATTTGAAGAAATGAGGTATTGGGTAATACTATTCTCTTGCGCTTGTTTTGCCAACATGTTGGGATTAAATATTTCTTCTGCTTTCGATTCGGCTGTAACTATTTACATCATCATACCTATTTTAATTATTCCTCAACTCCTTTTAAGTGGCGTTGTAATCCCTTTTGATAAATTTAATCCTAAAGTAGGAGCCCCGAATGGAATTCCAATTTTAGGTGAAATGATGGCTTCGAGGTGGGCGTTTGAAGCATATATGGTAACGCAATTCAAGGATAATCCCTACGAAAAAAAATTTTATGCGTTGGACCAAAAGCGAGCAGTTTCTGATTACAAACGGCTTTATTATGTGCCCGCATTAGAATCGAAGTTAGCCTATGTAGTAAACCATCGCAGTGAATGGAGAAATGCAGTGGAGGAAAGTCCAACCAGGAAAGCGATGGATCTCTTACGAAATGAAATCATCAATGAATTGGGTTTGGTTGGTAAAAAGAATTTGCCCGAAGTGAATATGTTAACTATCGGTAAATTTGACTCGGCTGTTTATAAGAAAACGTACCAGTTTTTAGTAACCCTGAAAAAGTATTACGGGAATCGAATTACGGATGCAATGGCTGAAAAGGAAAATTTGATGATGACACTCACCGATTCACCTGACAAAAGGAGGGACTTGGATGAGATGAACAAGAAGTACCAAAATAGCCAAGTCATAAGCATGGTGGAGAATTCAAATACGGCTGTGCGAATCGCGGAATGGCGTGGGGAATTAGTACAAAAGATTTACCCCATTTATTTTAATGACCATCGTCCCGCGCATTTATTAGACTTTCGAGAGAATTTTTATGTTCCAGTAAAGTATTTCTCGGGTAAAAAATATGATACACTTAATTTTAATATTGCTATTATCTGGCTAATGACTTTTTTACTTTTTATAGCTCTTTATTTTGAGTTACTTAAGAAGTTGGTACACAGCTTTGAGATGCGTAGAAGGTATAAGCAACGAAAATAGGTAATAGAAAAATTTCAAACTAATTCTCTAACCTTTAGAGGTACATTAATTACAATAATTTAACTTTGAAAAAATTTAATTATATGAAGCAAATTCCAATTTTTTTGTTGATAATTCTCAGCATCAGCTTTGTTCGCTGTTCCAATAAAACGGATAATGCATCTACTACATATGAATGGAAAGAAATGGATTCTTTTCATTTAATCATGGCCGAAGCTTTTCACCCATATAAAGACTCTGCTAATTTGGTGCCTGTAAAAAACTTAGCAGAGGAAATGGCTGCACAAGCTGAAAAGTGGGCTAATGCCAAATTGCCCGCGAAAGTGGATAATGATGAAGTAAAGCAAGAATTAAAGAAACTCCAAGAAGATACACGTGCTTTGGCTGAACTTATAAAAAGTAATGCTGAGGATAAGGCTATTGGATCTTCTCTAAATGCTCTGCATGATAGTTTTCATGAAATTATGGAAGCATGGCATGGAAGAGATGAGAAGCACGAGCATTGATCCAATTAAAGAATAGATCGCATAAAATCCGATTCAATGAGGAAAAAAATTCAATCGTGCCAATTAATGGTAGCTGTGAATATTCGCTAACGAATTAGTAAATACGCGTTGGCCAATTCAATTTGATTATTGAAATTATTGATGGCTTCAGATGCAATTCCAATTTGTTCTTGCGCTTCTTTCCAATTACGTTGTTCAATGGCTTCGCGGATACCGGGTAACGTTTTTACGCCATACCCCGTATAAAAACCTGGGGCATAGATCGTATGCTTGTACCACGGTCTTCTGGGCAATCCAGCTGCAGAAATGAGTTTCCGTTCAGACTGAAATAGCAATTTATTCAACTGAGTTATATTCTTAATTGGCTTTGGATTGCCTACATATAATTCAGAGAAATGTGACGCTATCCGTTCCAGTTGGCTAATGGAATTTTGTAGGCTGGAAAAATTTAAATAGGGAACAGCATCTTTGCCGGTGGGTGGAATATATTTCTCAGTTGGATCTGAGGCAAGTATATATCTCTTCTCATTGATCATTTGATTTTCCACTTCCGTAACCTCACGTAACGTTTCCAGCAGAGTAGTTACTTCAGTAAGATAGGAGCTTACCGTTTTTTGAAATGCGTTGAAATCAAAAGGCAATACTTCTGCCTCTGACAAACGTAGTGTTGCACGGCCTGCTGTTTTAGCGAGGGCAACACCATATTCAAAGGAAGGATCTTTGAATCGTTTGTAATGATCATAAGAATCGTAAATAGAATGATATTCACCGCCATCATCCTCACCGCCATAACCTAAATTTAATGAAGCAATGCCCAAGTGCTGTAGGAAAGGCGAAAAGTCCGAACCAGACCCCAATGCTCCAATAGATAATGTTTTTTTAGTTAATATTTCCTTTTTAGCCTTTGCGGATGCTGCGTTAGAAGCATCTACCGATTTTCGTCTTTCTAAAACACTAACACCTGTTTGAGGATCAATAACATCTCTACCAATTTCGTTCACCAGAGTTTCTAATGTGTGAGAGCCTTCTGCGCCAAAGAATCCTCGCCCGTTTGAATCTGAATTGATATAAGCTACAGCTTTGTCACTAAGTTCATCCCAATGATCTTCTACCCATTCTGTAGAGCCCATCAGCGAAGGTTCTTCTGCGTCCCAGGCACAATAAATTATAGTGCGTTTGGGTTTCCATCCAGTTTTCATTAGTTCACTAACCCCACGTGCCTCCTCTAGCAAGGCTGCCATTCCACTAACAGGGTCATTGGCTCCATTAACCCATGCATCGTGGTGATTACCTCGGATGACCCACTCATCTTGAAATTCAGTACCTCGTATTTTAGCGATGACGTTATAGACAGGCTTTGTATCCCAATTGAATTCTAATTTTAAGTGAACCTTCGTAGGACCGGGACCAATGTGGTAGGTCATAGGCAAAGCACCCCTCCATTTTTCAGGAGCAACGGGTCCTTCGAGAGCTTGTAGTAACGGTTGGGCATCCCCATAAGAAATTGGAATTACGGGTATCTTCAATAAGTTGGTAGCTTCACTGCGATTGATCCGTTTAGCTTCTTTGGTAGAACTGTAATTGGGTGTAAGAGGATCACCAGGATAAATGGGCATATCCAAAACAGAGCCACGCTGCGCACCGTTTTGGTTTTTGAAAGCACCTTTCGGATAAACGTCACCTTGAAAATATCCATCTCCTTCAGGATCTGAATAGATCAAACATCCTATGGCACCGTGTTCTTGTGCTACTTTAGGTTTAATCCCACGCCAAGATCCACCATATTTCGCAATTACAATTTTGCCCTTTACATCAATGCCCATGCGCTCTAATTGATCGTAGTCATCAGGAATACCATAATTTACAAAGACTAACTCAGCTGTCACATCTCCATCCGGAGACCAACAATTATAAACTGGAAGCTGCTCAGACTTTTGCCCAGACGTTGCATCTTCCTTCAGAGGCGATTCTTCTAATTTGGCTTTGAATAGAGTAGGTGAGGTCATTTCTAGCAATCGTAATTTGGGTGTAGGAAAAAGGACATAATAAGTCTCTATTTCAACATCATATCCCCAACTTTTAAATAGATCGCGCATAAATTCGGCATTGGCTTTGCCATAGGCAGAACCAACATGATGAGGGTGAGCAGATAAACGCTTGATCCAATCATCAATGTTTTTAGCTTTGAGATAGCTATCGAATTTCTCTTCAGATTTTAATTGCGATTCAGCAGCGGTTTGAGTAAAGCCAATGATAGGCTTCACTTGAGCAAACAGGCTCAATGAAAGCAATACTAAGAAAATGCTAAGAATAGATTTCATGGTAAAAGATTTATTACATTATGATCTCAACGGATCAATATAGATACTACATTAAATTGGATTTAAGCCAATCCTTATACCAAAGGGCTTAAACTTTTTCGAGCGGCTGCTGGTCTGCCTTTTTGCTTATTTCCGAACGGAACACTATATCCCATAATTCGGAGGTTACACCATATCCATGATCTGAATCTGTATAGTGGTGCAACATGTGATGTTGCTTAAGTCTTTTTAAAAGCGGATTTGAAAAATTGCCATGATGAAAAGCATAGTGCAACATGTCATAGCATAAATAACCGCTGAGAAATGCAGCGAAAAAACTATTTAAATAGAGCCCTGGAATAGTGGAATAATAGATAAAATAAAATAGTGTAGCTAAAGGTATACTAGCAGAAGGGGGCAGAACGAGCCGTTTAGCATCATTGGGGTAATCGTGGTGCACTCCGTGAAAAATAAAGTGTAATCGCTTGCCCCAATTGGAAGTCGGCATGAAATGGAAAATAAAACGATGCAGCACATATTCGGTGAATGTCCAGGTAATAAATCCTGCAAGAACACTCAATATAAAACCAAGTGCAGTAATACCCGGGTAGGTTAACCCATTCCATCCAAAATATAAGATGGTAGGGATAAAGAAGAATAGAGGCACGGAGTAATGAACTTTTGAAAAGATTTCCAAAAAACTGCTTTTAAACATTCTTGTGGACTCGGTTGAGTTTGAGACAAAGTTTTTCATGCGTCAATTTAATCTTACTTAACTCAAAGGTACTATTTGTGAAATAAAAATAAAAGCTAACGAGCCTTATTTTAGGAGAGCAATTCATGACACTTTATCTCATTTTTCGCAACGGTATTTGATAGAACTTTATCAATATCTTGGAAAACATTAAGCACAATTAGTTTCGTCAAGGAGAAAAGAAGGTATTCTATCCATTTTTCAAAATAACTGACTTATTCAAATCATAGAATTGTTATTACTTGATAGATTGCTACAATAAGCAAGTGTTAGTTGATCTAACGTCCCAATTGATTTTAAAAAAAATCATGGTTAATTAAGCAAATGGACTAAAATTAGAGATCTAAAATAAACGCCCTTTTCCAGGAATATTTTACTGCGTTTTTGTCTCTTAGTTTATTTATTTCAGAGAAACCATAATCTATGATACTAGACTAAAGTTTACACCATTTCAGCATTCTTCTTGTCCAAAGAATCCCATACCAAGCTACTGGCGCCAAGGATAGGAGCCGCCTGATTGTGCATTGCGGAAGGAAGTACTTTTATTTTTCCTCTGAAAAGAGGCATCAGGTTTGCCTCCATGTGCTTGATAGTAGGCTTAAAAATTAAGTCACCAGCTTGAGCTAAGCCACCAAACAAAAAGATTGCTTCCGGGTCAGTATGTACAGCTGTTTCGGCCAACTTCATTCCCAAAATTCGGCCTGTATATTCGTACGCTTCTTGTGCTACCAAATCGCCACGGAGTGCTGCTTCGGTAATCATTTTAGTGTTGAGGTGGTCAAAACTTATTCCACGTAACTCACTTGGCTCTAAATGATCAGCTAAGAGTTTATATACAGTTCTCTTGATCCCTGTCGCTGAAACATAAGTCTCTAAACATCCTCGCTTACCACAATTACAATATCGCCCACTTGGATTGACGGAAGTATGCCCAACTTCACCTGCAATACCATGGTTCCCATTCAATAAAATTCCTCCACATACAAAGCCACTGCCTAGACCGGTGCCCAAGGTGATCACCACAAAATCCTTCATGTTCTTCGCGTTACCATAAATCATTTCACCAACGGCTGCAGCATTTGCATCATTGGTTAAAATACATGGCACTCCAAATTCATCTTTGAACAATTTAGCCAGAGGCAGTACGCCTTTCCACTTCAAATTAGTGGCACGCTCAATGTTGCCCGTATAATAATTACCATTGGCTGCTCCAATTCCAATGCCGACAATTTGTGTGTCAGATGGTAATTCTTTCAATCCTTCGCGAAGAGCAGCGGCCATCGCATTAAAATAATCATGAAACTCCTCGTATTTGGTCGTTGGTATGTTCCCTTGCAGGTGAACATGTCCGCTACGGTCTACAATACCATATTTTGTATTCGTTCCACCAATATCGATGCCTACAGTGAGTTCTTTCATTTCTTATTTTTAAATGGAAAGTATCTTTGCAATCCGTAAGGACTCACTATCTATTTCATGTTTACTCGACATGATTAGATTGAAATCATTGTAAACGATTGATCCATTTTGAATACCGACCATTACATCTGTTTTACCGTGTAGTAATCCTTCTACAGCGGCAACCCCCATTTTACTCGCTAACACCCGATCGAAATAGGTGGGAGCTCCACCTCTTTGTAAGTGACCAAGAATAGTAACTTTTATGTCGAAATAATTATTGCGCTCAGAGAATTTCTTGGCAAGTTCAAAGGCTCCTCCTATTTTACTTCCTTCTGCGACTACAATCAAACTTGATTTTTTATTGGTCTTTCCGCCTTCATCCAGCATTTTAAATAGATCTTCCAAAGTCAATGATTCTTCAGGAAGTATAGTAGCCACGGCTCCACCGGCAATACCACAATTGAGGGCAATGTAGCCCGAATTGCGACCCATTACTTCAATAAAAAATAGTCTATTGTGGGAAAGAGCTGTATCTCTTATTTTATCAATAGCTTCTACCGCTGTATTTGTGGCTGTATCAAAACCAATTGTGTAATCAGTGCCAGCTAAATCATTATCGATAGTACCGGGTATACAAATAGAAGGTATTTTATACTCTTCATAAAACTTGTGTAATCCGGTGAAAGTACCATCACCACCAATGGCTACCAAAGAGTCGATGCTATTCTTTTTAAGATTTTGGTAGGCTTTTTCACGGCCTTCTTTTGTGCGGAATTCTTCACTGCGAGCAGTCCTTAAGATAGTGCCCCCGCGTTGCAATGTATTGCCAACGGATCGTGCCCCTAACTTCACAATGTCACCAGTGATCATGCCTTCGTATCCTTGCAGAATGCCGTACACTTCTTTTTTATAATAGATAGCCGAACGTACTACTGCCCTGA
Source organism: Cyclobacteriaceae bacterium (assembly GCA_031430395.1). Taxonomy (GTDB): domain Bacteria; phylum Bacteroidota; class Bacteroidia; order Cytophagales; family Cyclobacteriaceae; genus ELB16-189. Next base: position 2,543 of record JANPBK010000124.1, on the reverse strand, counting down.
TCGCTGCATTCATTCCAGGGGCATCGCCACCTGAAGTAAATACACCTATTTTAGAAATGCTGTTCTCCATGAGTTTGTTCAAGAAGTTCAAAAATAGTGTATGAAGCCCAGTTTACAAGTTTGTTATTTTTTATGGCTATTAGATAGTTTTCAATCGTTTGAAATAATTGATCAGACCATTGGTAGAGGAATCATGAGATAAAATTGGATCTGGGGAAGTCAATTCGGGCAGGATCTTCTTGGCGAGTATTTTCCCTAATTCCACCCCCCATTGATCAAAACTGAAAATGTTCCAGATTACACCTTGCACAAAAATTTTATGCTCATAAATCGCAATGAGTTTACCAAGCGTAGCTGGAGTGAGTTTTTCAAATAGAATAGAATTGGTTGGCTTGTTACCCGAAAATATCCGGTAGGGTTTATGGAATTCAATTTCTTCGTTGGACATTCCGGATGCTTGTAACTCACGTACAACTTCCTCTTCACTTTTACCCATCATAAGGGCTTCTGTCTGCGCGAAATAATTTGATAGCAATTTATCATGATGATCGGTCAAAGGGTTTTGACTCTTGGCGGGTGCTAGAAAATCACACGGAATCATTTTGGTGCCTTGATGAATCAATTGATAAAATGCATGCTGACCATTGGTGCCAGGTTCACCCCAAATAACAGGACCGGTGTGATACATCACTGGCTTGCCTGATCGATCGACTGACTTTCCATTACTTTCCATATTACCCTGTTGGAAATAGGCTGCGAAACGATGCATATATTGATCATATGGTAATATTGCTTCGGACGAAGTATCAAAAAAATTAACATACCAGATACCAATCAATGCAAGTATAACCGGAATATTTTTTTCAAAGGGCTCGTTCTTGAAATGGTTATCCGCTTGGTGCGCGCCTTCCAATAATTGCTCAAAGTGTTCAAATCCAATTGAGCATGCGATGGTCAAACCGATCGATGACCATAAAGAATATCGCCCACCCACCCAATCCCAAAACACAAACATATTTTCAGGAGCAATGCCAAAAGCAGTGACTGCTTGTGAATTAGTAGAAACAGCTACAAAGTGTTTAGCGACATCACCAGTACCTTTGGTATTTTCTAGAAACCAATTCTTTGCCGACTCAGCATTGGTCATCGTTTCTTGCGTGGTAAATGTTTTGGAGGCGATTATAAACAAGGTGGTTTCCGGATTGAGCTGTTTGGTCACCTCGGCAAGGTGAGTGCCGTCTACATTCGAAACGAAATGAGGTGTAATAGTCTTATGATAAGGCTTTAGAGCTTCACAAACCATTAACGGTCCAAGATCAGAGCCACCAATTCCAATATTTACGATGTGCGTAATGTTCTTTCCCGAATACCCTTTCCATTGACCATTGATTAGATTGTCTGAAAAGATCTTCACTTGCTTTAGAACTTTGTTGATCTCGGGCATGACGTCCAAACCGTCTACAAGTATGGGAGTATTAGACCTATTACGTAAGGCGGTATGAAGAACAGAGCGGCTTTCAGTTTGATTAATCTTTTCTCCTCGGAACATAGATTCAATGGCAGCACCCAGTTCAACTTCATTGGCTAACTCTATTAATAGCTCTATTGTTTCATTGGTAATGATGTTCTTTGAGTAATCAACCAATACATCATCTAACTTCAAATGCAAGGCCTCAAAGCGATGAGAGTCTTCCTCAAACAATTCGCGCATTGTGGTCGCTTGCATGATAAGGAAATGGGAAGTAAGTTTTTGCCAGGTATTGGTTTCAACTAGATCAACGGAAGAAAGCATAGGAGTAATTTAGGATAGCAAAAATAATGAAGAAAACCGTTTGTTGGGTTTTGCTAGGGTATAGTAAAAATAGATAATAGGAAGATTCTAAGGTGTTGACGCGATGTTCAACGATTGTTAATCAACCACCAACTACGGTTTTTAAATTTTCAATCAAGCCCTCCCAAAGATCTTGTAATTCATCCATATCATCAAAGTCTGAATAATCACTTACTTTAATGAAGGTGGTTTGGGTGAGTTCATTTACTTCTAATCTCAATTCAAAGTAAGAAGGGTCGTTCTCATCTTCCTTCGTCTCTGGCAGGTATTCAAATTTTGCAAAATGATTAGTCCTATGGGATGATAGGATTGCTTTATGTTCTTCATGATCCCAAACAAAAGTAAAAACCTTCTCAGGAGAAATCCTTACATCATCTGCAAACCATTCAGAGAGGCCGCTCGCTGAATCGATATAAGGATATAGCATTTTAATGGAGGCGTGGATTACAAAATCAGTGGTGAACAGTCTTTTTTTAGTCGAGGTTTCCATACATTATTGATTCGATTATAATTTAGAATATTTTTTCCTCAACAACAAACTGATGTGGATGTGTTTGGTAAATAAAGATATTAAATTTAATTAAGCATGGATTGAATTGAAATAGTGGCTAATTAAATCTGAAAAATTTATAAATTTGCGCTCTTATTTACAAATGGCGCGGTAGCTCAGGTGGTTAGAGCGTTGGATTCATAACCCAAAGGTCGGGGGTTC
>JANPBK010000123.1:0-17188 GCA_031430395.1 Cyclobacteriaceae bacterium | reverse complement strand
CAGCGTTCAAAACGGTTACAACCACTTCCGATACGTTCCCTGTCAGTTCGAGAACCCCGTAGTAGCTTGCACCTGCTTCTGTACGCCCACTGGTTGGTGTTGCAAAAATGCCATTCCGTGCAGAACCGGAAAAATTGGAAGCGTTAACCGCATTGCCCGCAGACGTTGAAGCATTTGTTACAGATTCTGAATTTTGGCCTACCGCTGAAATTGAATACGTGGAACTAAAAATGTTAGCATTACCCCAGGCGTATTCACGAAGTACAGGAGCGTTTGGCCCCCTGCAAGCCTTCTCATATTCCAGTTGGGTCATCGGGCGCAATGCTGCCCAATCTAAATAGGCGCAAAGGCTCATCCAAGTATGTCCAGAGGTTGCCTTCCAATCACCATCGGTTGCTTCATCGAAGATGTTATCATTATCGAAATCGGTGCCAAACACCGCAGGGGTTGTTGGATCAATGCCTGGTGTTACTATTTCTATTCCTAATCCGGCTACGTATGTACTAATTGGGGAAGCTGGTGTACCAGCGCTAAGCCGTGATGCTTGCTGTGTATAAGTAAGCGTATTTAAAAAATCGGTAAAAGCACGTTCCGTTATTTCATACTTCATGCAAAAGAAGGGTTGAAACCCAGTAGGAAAAAACGCATTGTCAATCGTTCCGTTGTCATCGGTATCAAGGCCTCCATCACCATCAATGCCAATTCCAGTGATAGATACCTGCGTGTCGACATACGCGGTAGCGTCAGCCCGAATATCGTTAACCAGGGAGGTGGAAATTAGAACAGCACTATTACCAGCGCCAAGGTGGAGTGAAGTATTTGATTCCGTGGTGCCATTGCCATCACCTATTACAAGATTACCCTGGGGAACAAACACCATTTCAATACCGAATACTTTAATATCGAAAGAGCCGGAGACTACAGGTACGCCAACTCGTACATTCGTTAAAGCAACATTGCCAGATCCATCGGCAGACCGATAAATAAAGCAACCTTTGGAGTCAGAAGGTACGTTGATTGTGAACCCACCACCAATAGAATTATTAGCACCAGTCATATCGAGATGTGTCCACACGTTTCCAACTTTATATTTGATAAACACCCAAACAGCATCGTAATTGTTGGGTCCGGTTGATACTCGCCAGGAGTTATCCCAACTAATATCAAATGCAACTTGGGTAAAGGTTGCGGAGGGTATCGTGCTCACGTTAGTGATGCGCACATTATTGGCTAGCGCATTGCTTGCCAGCAGCAAAAGAAAGTAGAGGGAGGCGTGTTTCATAGTTATTGGTGTTAGGGTTAATGCGTTACAATTATTTTTAGTGTTTGAATGACGTTGCTTCCGTTCCGAACCATTAAAAAATAAATACCGGATGCATATTCTCTTACATTTATTTTAGTTTTTGAAGCCGCCTGTTGACTCATAATAACTTTGCCATTTACATCGACCAATTGTATTTCTTTCTCTTCGGTTTTGAGTCCTACGATGTTCAATTCAAACTCATCAGATACCGGATTGGGAAATGAATAGATGTTCCATTGAAAAGATTTGTCGTTTTTGAACAGAGCCACCACTGAAGAATAGGTGGAGATGCCATCAAAGTCAACTTGTTGAACCCTGTAGTAGATTACTTCTTTGCTTTCTTTTATTGCTTCTTCATCGTCATATTCGTAGCTACGGTCTACCGGTTTGTCGGTTTTCGCTCCCTCTATTTTTGAAATCCGCGTAAATTCAAGACCGCTTGTGCTTCGTTCAACATTGAAGTAATCATTGTGGAATTCGCCAATGGTTTTCCACATAATGTGCGCATTATTCTTTTTCCATTCTACAGAAATGGTCATGTAATCTAAAGGGAGTGGTGTATTAAAACTGATAGTAGCTGTTTGCCCATCGCCCCCGCCCCCAAAATACATATAGGCACTAGTGAGAGGTTGCAGGGCTGCAAATGCGAATGAAAACCCATCGTCAGTTCCACCCAAGAACATGGGCTGCAGGAAGGCGAGTGATTGTGAAGTCACGACAGCAAAAGAGAACCCATCGTCATTTCCGCCCAAGAACATTGGCTGCGGAAAGGCGAGTGATTGTGAAGTTACGGCAGCAAAAGAAAACCCATCGTCATTTCCGCCTAAGAACATAGGTTGCGGAAATGCCAGTGATTGTGCGAATGCTATATCCATAGAAAATCCGTCATCAGTACCACCATAATACATGGGTGATATACCCAATGTCACTATCGAACTTGATCTTGCATAACCATCATTTGCGCCACCCAAGTATTGTGAGTTGCCTGGTAAAGCATAACACAAGGATAGAATAGTTAGCGCCATGGCGGTTGATATTACTTTCATACAGTTAACAAGGCACAGTCTTTTGCTTTTGTAAGCACAGATTGAAACTACAAAGTCAATTAACTTTCTTGTTTATTCAATCTGTTTTTAGTGAGCGCTTTTAATTTTTTAGCGAAGGCCCTACAAATTGGAGTGAAATGTTTGCAAGCGTAGGGTTTATGATTGATACCATTCCAAATTCGCTAAAATTGAATAATTCATGAAGTGCTTGCATGTAGTGTTTGCTAACAATCCATTCGTCATATGTATGAACTACTCTGGTGCGTCCGTTTTTCCCCATTTCAATGAGCACCTCGTTTTTCAATCCGTACATGGTAGTCATTTTAACTGAAAGGTCATGTGGATTTTTAATTTCGCATAAGAGGCCGTTCCAAAAATTAGTCACTACTTGCCGGCATCCGGGCACATCGGTAGCTATGGCAGGCTTCTGCATTGCTGCCGCTTCAAGCAGCACGCGTGGAGTGCCCTCGCGATAGGAAGGCAATACCACACAATCTGCTTTTTCAATAAATGGCCTCACGTCATCGGTAGTGCCCAAATATTCAACTACTCCAGTTTGTATCCAGGTGTCAATCGTTTTCAACCCTATTCCTCTTTTATGCTTAGGGTCTTTTGCACCAAGCAATTGAAACCTAGCTTTCAATCCTTTTGAACGGAGGATTTTTATTGCATCGATATATTCTTCAACGCCTTTGTCGTAAATAAGCCTGGAAATCATTAGAAAAGTGAAGGGACTATTTCTTATAAATGGCTGGGGTTTGAATCGCTCAAGATCAATTCCAGACCCCGGAATTAGCGCACCAATATCTTGCTTGACAAGCTTTCTATCTATAAATAGCCTTAGGTCGTCATGATTTTGGAAGAAAACTTTTTTCGGAAAGCGGAAAGCAAATTTATAAAGTAGTAAAGCCAACTGATTTACTATTCCTTTTTTAAGGAACACTGTGCCCAAGCCACAGACATTATTAATAGTAGGAATTTTCAATATGGAAGCGGCCAATGTTCCGTAAATATTTGGCTTGATGGTGAAATGAAGTATAATACTCGGCTTAATATTGAGATACCTCCACCAAAGTTCTATTAGCAAAGCGATGTCGAGCACTGGATTTGCACCACGACTATCCAAATGCAAATTGTGATGTATGCAACCTGCCTCAACTAACTTAATGGTATAGTCGTCCTTGGGGGCCAGGGTGTGTACTTCATGACCATTTTGGATGAGTGTTTTGATGAGATTCATCCGGAAATTGTAAATATTCCAGGAACTGTTTAATACAATGGCAATTTTCATGTGTAGATAGGCTTATATCTTTTTAATAATTCAATGCCTTTATTAATAATTTCAGAATCTGCGGCCTCTCTTATCGTTGACACAATACCAATGTGGGTTTATCACTGAAAAAAAGCTAAGCTATTTTAGTGAATGAGGTAATTTATTTAGTGAAGGGAGGGAATTGACAGTCTGGGTTCAGCTCTATAAATTATATGGGAATAATTCAGACTAAGAAAAAACGATAACATCGATGTAGAGTCGTTTTAAGAATTAGATGCTATTTTTAATAACTCTGTATAATGTCGTTTACTAGATCTACCATAATACGCTAGAAAAATCGGTTGTAAAACTCGTTTGATAAAAAGAGGAATGCTAGATTTCTAAAATTTCCCTATCTTCGTATATCTATTTTTTAAGCTATGTTAAAGAAACTGCCTCCCGCCTTTAGAAACTTCTACTTTATAACAGGTATTAGTTTTCTGGTATGGATGATCTTTTTGGACTCCAACGATTTAATGTCAAGATTTAAGCTTGGGGCAAAGTTGCGCAACCTGGGTGATGAAAAGGAATATTATCAGGCTAAGATCAAAGATGTATTGAAAGATCGGGAAGAATTGCTTACGAATAAGGAGCTCTTAGAGAAATTTGCTCGCGAGAAGTATTTGATGAAGAAGGAAACAGAAGATATTTTCATTATTCAAAATGAAAATTAAACCTGCTCAGTTATGAAAAAATGGATTGTTTTTTTTGCGATACTAACTTTGCCAGTGCTAAGTATTGCCCAGCGAGAAATAGAAGAAGATACACCTCACAAGATAAAAGATAGAATTTACTTCGGGGGTGGATTTGGAATAAATAGCGGGTCTGTCAATGGGATCAGCTATTTCGATATTTCTCTTAGTCCAATTATTGGCTATATGATCACGCCACAGGTATCTGCAGGAACCGGTATCAATTGGCAAAGAACCAGCTATGAAACTAGCCCGAGCGTGGTATTAAATCAATGGGGTGTGAGTCCTTTTGTTCGCTACAATTTCAATCCTCAGTTTTTCACAACTGCAGAATACAACTACATTTCTACCCCCACATTCACTAATTCTGGACAAACTAATTATTCCAGTGGTCCATCAAGAATTTTTAACAGATTACTTTTGGGTGTGGGTTATTCTCAACCTCTTGGCAAAAGAGGGGCTATAAATGCAGTAGGTTTGTATGATGTCTTGTTCCAAAAAGGAGAGGGGGCTTTTGCTTCACCGTGGGTATTTCGTGTATTCTTCTCATTCTAATTAAAGAATTCTACTTCTAGTTTCTTAGCGACCTCTCTAAGATCAATCATTACTTTAGGATTAATTGGTATCCCTTCTTTCATTCTTAAAATTTCGCTTTCACGCTCGGGGTCACCCGGAATAATCATCTTGGGTTGCCCTTGAATAGTTTTCGCTTCACGAAAACGGGTAATCCATTTATCCATATGAATTTTAAATTCTTCCGTTGGGCGGAACGCATCCACCCGCATCGCGCCAAAGAAGTGACCTATCCCTTCACCTACCGGATCTGCTGGTGGAGACAAAAAACTAACGAAAGGAGGCACCCAAGGTCCGTAATTAGCACCGCTCAGTACAGCTGAAAATATATCAACCCATGCACCTAAACTAAATCCTTTATGACTCCCATGTTCACGGTCGCTACCCAATGGAATCAATGCGCCTCCTTCTTTCAGTTCATTGGGATTCGTGGAGGGGCTGCCATCTTTTGTCTGGATCCAGCCAATAGGCGCTTCTTGATTTTTTCTTTGCAGGATTTCTAACTTACCATTGGCTGCCGTAGTTGTAGCAAAGTCGGCAACGAAGGGAGGTTGCTCGCCTGCTGGAATAGCTACGCATATTGGATTGGTGCCTAGCAAACGTTCCACTGAAAAGGTAGGTGCCACCAAAGGACTGGCATTCGTCATGGCAATGCCAATCATATCATGAGGTAATGCCATCATCGCATGGTAGGCAGCAATACCAAAATGGTTAGAGTTCTTTACGGCTACCCATCCGGTGCCGACATGGTTTGCTTTTTCAATAGCTATTTCCATCGCTTTGGGGGCTACCACTAAGCCCAAACCGCCATCACCATCAAGAACTGCAGTGCTCGCTCTCGCATGCACAATCTTAGTGGTGGGTTGGCTATTTATTCTCTTACCTTCCCAAAGACGAACATAGCCAGATAAGCGAGCCAAGCCATGCGAGTCTATTCCTCGCAGATCGGCACTCAATAAAACATTCGAAGCTAATTTTGCTTCTTCATCAGGGCAATTCATTTTTTTGAAAACTTCAAAGGCGAACTGCCAAAGTGTTTGATACGGGAAGATGGGTTCTTGAGACATGGTATTGATTAGGGTCTTAGTAGTATGGCAATTTGCATGGTTTTGATAAAATTATCACCTGAATTATGGAAATTTGATCTTAACAGCATCTTACCCCAAAACAAATGAAAATAAACATGAAGAATCAATTTTTAGCCACCGCCTTCTCGGTAAGTGCGTTATTTGCCATGGGGCAAAATGAGAAACCTGTTGACTCAAAAATCACCAACGTAACCGTTTTTTTGAACAAAGCACAGGTAACACGGGAAGTAAAAACCCGTATTGAAGCAGGTAAGATCAACTTGTTGGTTAGAGGTCTTACCTCACAGCTTGATCCGGAAAGTATTCAAGTTACAGGAAAAGGAAGTTTTGTAATACTTGGAATTAGCCATCAACAAAATTTTTTGAACGAGTTCAATATCCCGAAAGGGTTAAAGATTTTAAAGGATTCGGTGGAACAATTACAAAAGCAATTGCAACTCGAACAGAGCCAGAAAGAGATTCTGAATAAAGAGGAACAAATGCTTTTGAGCAATCAAAAAATAGGAGGCACTACTCAAAACCTTACCGTTGCAGAGTTAAAAGCGATGGCTGACTTTTACAGAAGTCGTTTGGGTGATATTGTTTCTTCTCGCATGAAGCAGGATGATAAAATAAAAAGATTGAATGATCGTATTATAAAGCTGAATAATCAAATTAATAATCAGAACGAGCTTTATGGACGAAACACAAGCGAAATTGTAGTGAGTATTTCTGCGGAAACGGTTACGGCTGTTGATTTAAATGTGAATTATGTTGTTGCCAATGCAGGTTGGTATCCCGTTTATGATTTACGTGCCATCAATACCAAAAGCCCCGTACAGTTGAGTTATAAAGCGAATGTATTTCAAAGTACGGGGGAAGAATGGAAGAATGTAAACTTGAAATTGTCCACAGCAAATCCCAACCAAAGTGGATTGAAGCCGGAATTGAGTTCATGGTTTTTGGATTTTTATCAGCCAATCGCCTATGGGTTAGAAAGCAGAAAGTATAAATCCCAGGCACCTGCGGCAAGAGCTGCCACGATGGATAAAGGAGAAGAAATGGTTACAATGGCTGCTCCTGCGGCAGAGTCTGTGGCTGATTATGTCTCTACGATACAAACCACACTCAATACTGAATTTGATATTTCGCTTCCTTATTCTGTGATGTCTGCCTCCAAGCCAACTATTGTCGACATTCGCAATTATGAAATGAAAGCTGATTATACTTACTCGGTAGCGCCAAAGTTGGACAATGATGCTTTCTTATTAGCTCGGGCCACCGGCTGGGAAGAATTTAACTTACTTCCCGGTGAAGCAAATATTTTCTTTGAAGGTACTTTTGTGGGTAAATCATTTATTGATCCCAATAATATCAAAGATACATTGTCAGTTTCCTTAGGTCGCGACAAGCGAATTGTGGTAAAACGCGAAAAACTGAAAGATCTTACCTCGCGCAGCTTTATGGGCTCCAACAAAAAAGAAAGTTACGCCTATGAAATATCCATACGCAATACCAAAGGAGAGAGTATTAAAGTGATCGTTGAAGATCAGATACCCGTGTCACAAAATACCCAAATTGAAGTGAGTACTCAAGACCTAGGTGGGGCAAAGTTTAACAAGAACACAGGCAAATTGGTTTGGGAGATGGAGCTGAAACCGAGTGAAACCAAAAAGCTCATTTATAAATTTGAAGTCAAGTATCCGAAGGACAAACAGATTAACGGATTGTAAGGTCAAGGCCCTGAATTTTTCAGGGCTTTTTTTTACCTAGATTGTTTTAGTTCTTTGTGATAGAAATAATCTCATGCGCTTCCGGTTGTTGTTCTTTTTCGGTTTGGTCTCACTTGCCAGCAGTGCCCAAATTATAAATACCGCCACAATGGATACTGTGGAGACAACCGTAATTGGACATTTGGCGGTGGGCGGTTACATGGATACATACTATGGATACAACTTCAATAGACCCTCGAGTAATACTAGTCCTTACTTTGTTACTTCGAATCGTCATGACGAGATGAATGTGAATTTAGCTTATATCGACCTACGCTATAGGTCAACCAATTTTCGAGCACGCTTTGTTCCAGGATTTGGGACATATGTCAATTCAAACTATGCAAACGAATCGGGCACACTTAAAAATATTATTGAAGCAAGTATTGGGATAAAACTCTCGGCAAAACATAATATTTGGATGGATGTTGGAGTGCTAGGTTCTCCGTATACCAATGAGAGTGCGATCTCCAAAGATCACTTGATGTATACCCGATCTTTCGCGCCCGAAAATGTACCTTACTATTTAACCGGGGTGAAGGTGAGCGTTCCACTTGACAGCAAGTGGACTGCTTATTTGTATTTACTCAATGGCTGGCAGGTCATCCAATCAAACGACAAGAATAAGGCTATTGGAACACAAGTCGAATTTCGACCGAATAAGAAAATGCTTTTTAATTGGGATACCTACATTGGCGGTAATCAAACAACTCAAAACCCTGACTTTAGGACTCGCTATTTCACTGACTTATATTGGATTTATAAAGCCAACGACAAGTTTGATGCCACCTCATGTGTTTACATTGGCATTCAGGAACGAGCCCAAGCAAGTTCCGGAAATTGGTGGACTGCAAATCTGATTGGACGCTACCATTTTTCACAAACGCTTTCGCTTTCCGGAAGGATTGAATATTACAACGATACGGGTGTTCACCAAATCCCTGTTACAGGTATCGCTGAATTTCGGTCTTATAGTACAGGGCTGTGCTTGAACTACAAGGCAAATCACAACGCATTACTTCGTTTGGACGGACGTCATTTTTTTTCACCGGATAATTTATATCAAGATGAAAAATCAAATCCCACCCAAACTGGCTATTTATTAACCGCCAGCATTACCGCCTGGTTTTAACAAGAGTTATTTTTCGCTTTTAGACGCAACAATTTTTAGCTTCAAAGAGATTTCATCATTAATCAAATCGTCTTTGATGGTTCCTATGATTCCGGAATTGTAAACGATTCCCCATTTCGTCCGGTCGATCTTGAACATGGGTGTTTCAGCCAACAGAAACTTCTCATCAATTTTAAGGTTTGTCGGAATTTCGATGGCGTTGGTCTTTTGCTTGAGAGTCAAGTTGCCAACAATTTTTTGTCCGGTACTATCGGAGTGTATGGCTGTGATCTCAAAATTGCCGAAAGGAAATCTCTCTACTTCAAAAAAATCCTCATTTTTCAAATGACCTTCCAAGTTGGTTTTATCTTTTCCTGTTTGATCTAGGTTTTTGATACTGTTGATGTTGATAGTAAATTTGCCACTAGTAATTTGATTATTATTTACAGTGAATTGACCACCATTTAATTTAATTGTTCCGTGGTGCTGATAATTTCCAGGCGCAGATCCAACCCATTCAATCACACTGGTTGTCGTGTCAACCAAATAAGTTTCTCCGGTGCCATCTAGTACAACATCGGTAGAAGAAATAACATTGACAATGTCTTTTTTCTTTTTGCATCCGTAAATAGAAATAAGAACGGCTATTATAATTACGGTTGCAATAGATAGAAACTTTTTGATTTTCATGCGAGTTGAATTTATGGGTATGCAAAAATGAATTATATTTTTTATCGAAAGCTGAATGGAGTCTTAATAAAAAGTTAAAGAGTTGTTAAATTATTATTGCCAATTAGCTAGAACACCTTCTTTCAACGAATAAGACGAGACTCGTATTTTTTTAAATGGATGTTTAAGTAGCAAGAAACGTATCAGGCAACACGCCACCACAATCATATCTACCCGCATTTCAATCATACCGGGTATAGCCATTCGCTCCTTTCTATCTTTTTCCAGAAGTTCTCTGAAAATGCTATTAAAACCTTGGATTGTTAAAAGTGTCTCAAGTTTTGTTGAAATAGGCAATCCTTGTTGTAAACAATAAATTTCGCTCAGTGTATCGAATGAACCGGATGAACCAACTATTGTTTGCGGTTGATGTATTTTAAGCTCCATAAATAGCGGCATTAATGACTGTTCTAGAAAGGCTTCAATTTGAACAAGCTCTTCTTGCAAAATTGGATCATGATGTTGAAAACGTTCGAGAAGTCGTTGTCCGCCAATTTCAAAACTTTGTTTCCAAAATACTTCAGTTTCATTACCAATAATGAACTCCACACTTCCACCACCGATGTCAACGATGAGAGATTTAACAGGTCCCAGTGGAACCGCGCTGCGCACACCTTGGTAAATTAGTTCAGCCTCTTCTTCGCCAGAAATGATCTTAACATCTATACCAACCTCACTGTATATCTTTTCAACCAATTCAATTCCGTTTTTGGCACTTCGTAGAGCACTTGTACCAAATGCTTGTATTGTCGTTACGTGCCAGTTTTCTATGGTAAGCTTGATTTCCTTTAGTGCTTGTATAACTCTGAGAATACCTCCGGTGGTAATATAACCATGGTTAATACCACCAACTCCCATTTTAGCGGCAATTCGTTCCTGATGAAGGATAGTATGACCTTTTGATGATTTTTCTGCGATCACCAAATTGAAGGTATTGGTTCCTAGGTCGATGATGGCTATTCTATTCTCTATCATTTATTGAGTTCGAAATTTACATTAACTATATTTCGGATAGTTTAGTTTGAAGAAAATATTTAACGAAATGGCAAACCAATCATTGTCCACAAAATCAGCAGTACTTAGTCGAAATAATGAAGAAGCATTACTGGGTGGAGGGGAGAAGCGTATCGAGCAACAGCATGCACGTGGAAAGCTTACTGCCCGTGAAAGGGTAATGCTTTTATTAGATGAAGGTTCTTTTGAAGAGTTGGGGAAGTTCGTCATGCATAGATGTAATGATTTTGGCTTGGATAAGGAGCATTATTTGGGAGATGGCGTCATCACGGGTTACGGAAAGATTGGTGGGAGATTGGTTTATGTGTTCTCTCAAGACTTCACTGTTTTTGGGGGATCGTTATCAGAAACCTATGCGGAGAAGATAGTGAAGGTTATGGAGCTGGCCATGAAGAATGGAGCTCCGGTAATTGGATTGAATGATTCAGGTGGGGCACGAATTCAAGAGGGTGTAGTATCATTGGGTGGCTATGCGGATATTTTTTATCGTAATGTAATGGCCTCGGGGGTGGTGCCTCAGATATCAGCTATTATGGGGCCCTGTGCGGGCGGAGCTGTTTACTCACCTGCCATGACCGATTTTATTTTCATGGTCGAGAAAACTTCCTTCATGTTTGTAACAGGCCCTAATGTAGTAAAAACAGTAACACATGAGACCGTAACAGCCGAAGAACTGGGAGGAGCAAGTACGCATAGCACTAAGAGTGGAGTCACTCACTTTGCTTGTGCCAATGAAGTGGAGTGTTTGAATCAGATCAAGCAGCTTTTTAGTTATATACCTCAAAACTGTGAAGATGATGCCCCACGATTGGCATATGAAGCCAAAGACGAGAAAAGAACATCTCTTAACTCCATCATTCCTGAAAATCCTAATCAGCCTTATGACATGCGTGAGGTAATCACCGGCATTGTTGATGAGAATTCTTTTTTTGAAGCCCACAAAAACTTTGCTGAGAATATTGTAGTCGGTTTTGCACGGTTAGCCGGAAGAAGTATTGGCATTGTTGGCAATCAACCGGCTTGTCTTGCCGGGGTTTTAGATATTGATTCCAGCGTAAAGGCGGCTAGATTCGTTCGCTTTTGCGATAGCTTTAACATACCCTTGTTGGTACTGGAAGATGTGCCAGGCTTTCTTCCAGGTACAGATCAGGAGTGGAATGCGATCATTACGAATGGAGCGAAGCTATTATATGCATTTAGTGAAGCTACTGTTCCACGTATCACAGTCATCACGCGTAAAGCATATGGAGGCGCGTATGACGTGATGAATTCAAAGCACATCGGGGCGGATATGAACTATGCTTGGCCAACTGCTGAAATTGCTGTGATGGGGGCACAGGGCGCTGCGGAGATCATTTTTAAAAAGGAGATTTCTGACGCGGCAGATCCGAAAGCCAAACTGTCAGAAAAGGTAGATGAGTACACGAATAAATTTGCCACCCCCTATCGAGCTGCGCATAGGGGTTATATAGATGAAGTCATCTTTCCCGACCAGACCAGAGAAAAATTGATTCGGGCATTTCAAATGCTTGAGAACAAAGTGTCAGTTTTACCTAAAAAGAAGCACGGGAATATCCCCTTGTAGATGATAGGGCCGGCTTAGAGCGGCCGGATGTAAAAAATTAGAATAAATTTGAATGTAAAATTTTTACAATGGACAAAAAAAGTAAACAATTCCTCTACGAGTATCTGAATAACGCATCGCCCACAGGCTTTGAATCTTCTGGTCAACAGATCTGGCTCAATTATATTAAGCCCTATATTAATGATTACATGATTGATGTCTATGGCACGGCTGTCGGGATCATTAATCCCAAAGCTTCTTATAAAGTAGTGATTGAGGCCCATGCAGATGAGATTAGCTGGTTTGTTAATTATATTACTGATGATGGCTATATCTATGTCCGCAGAAATGGAGGATCGGATCATCAAATTGCACCCAGTATGAGAGTGAATATTCATACTGAAAAAGGCACTGTAAAAGGTATATTCGGCTGGCCTGCTATTCACGTGCGAGACGCGGGAAAAGAAGAGGCGCCTAGTTTGAAGAATATATTCATTGACTGTGGAGCTGCCAATAAGAAAGAAGTAGAATCGATGGGGATCCATGTAGGAACTGTAATTACATTTGAAGCTGACCTAATGGAGCTCAATAAGAACTATCTGGTTGGTCGTGCGCTGGACAATCGCATGGGCGGCTTCATGATCGCGGAAGTGACTCGAAGGCTAAGTGAGAACAAGAAAAAGCTCCCTTTTGGGCTTTATGTGGTGAATGCCGTTCAAGAGGAGATCGGGTTGAGGGGGGCGGAAATGATTTCCCGTAAAATAAAGCCTGATTTGGCCATCTGTACCGATGTGACCCATGACACCCAATCGCCCATGTATAACAAAAAGGAGAGTGGCAACTTAAAGTGTGGTCTTGGTCCTGTTGTCTGTATTGGCCCAGCCGTACAGAACAATGTGCTGAAAATGATCACCCAAATAGCAGAAAAGAAGAAAATTGCATTCCAGCGCCAGGCAGTGTCTCGTTCAACAGGTACTGATACGGATTCATTTGCCTATTCTGCAGAAGGAGTGGCCTCAGCATTGATTTCATTGCCTCTAAAATATATGCACACTACGGTAGAAACAGTCCATAAAGAAGATGTGGAAAACGTAATCAACCTTATTTATGAGGTTCTCTTACAACTAAAGCCTGGCCACGATTACCGCTATATTAAATAAAAAACGGCTAAATAATCGGTTATTGGGCTTTTCATAGAAAGCATTACAATGCTTCTTTATCCAATGGCGAAGAAATCTTACACTCGATAGGATTCAATTAACTGTGACCCTTCCAATAAATCGGAAGGGTCTACTTTTGTATCACTAAACAACGAATAAAATTATGAAACTAGTAAAAGCACTTTCTTTAATTTCTTTAATGATTTTAGGTGGCTCAGCCTTTTCTCAAGAGCGCCCTCTTCATGAAATCCACACTATGATGGTATTTAATTTTACCAAATATGTGCAATGGCCAGATCAGGATAAGCCAGGGGAATTTGTAATCGGTGTAGTTGGTAATGATGATGTTTACAAAACACTTACTACTTGGTATAATGGCAAGACAAAAGGAGCCAAGACTTTCTCTATCAGAAAATTTAATAATGCAGCTGAAGTAACGGAATGCGCTGTATTATATATTGATAAGAGCAAGAGTGGTGAATTTGAAACAATAAATAATAAGGTAAAGGGTAAGGGAACGCTTATTGTTACCGATCGCAATGGGTTTGGGGCCAAAGGAAGTTGCATTAATTTTAAAACGGTAGATGAAAAGCTTCGTTTTGAATTAAATCCAAAGGCGATAGAAACAGCCAATTTGAAAGTATCAAGTGCGCTGACTTCAATGGCCATATTAATTTAAAATATACTTTGAAAATTTTAGTATAATTTTGAGTTAGTTACTGTCAAATACTATCAGCTATGAAAAAATCAGTTGTCGCTATTCTTTTATTGTTCACAGGATCTCTCGGGTTTGCCCAGACGGAGAAACCTATGTATGAGATTCATGCCCAGATGATTTATAATTTCATTAAATACATCCAATGGCCCAACGATACTGAACCTGGCGAGTTTATAGTGGGTATAATTGGAGAAGATGATGTGTTCAATACGTTGAAGAGCTATTATGATGGTAAGCCGAAAGGCGCTAAAAAATATTCTATTAGGAAATTATCTGGTGCAGAAGAGGCAGCAAGTTGCAATGTGGTTTACATTGGCAAGAACAAGGGTGGGCAGTTTGAAAATATAAAGAATGCGGTAGCAGGAAAGCCGGTACTAACAATCACCGACAGTTCTAATCTTGGAAAAAAGGGAAGTTGCATCAATTTTAAGGTATTAGATGGAAAGTTGAAGTTTGAATTAAATCAGGCCTCTGTTACGGCCTCTACATTAAAAGTAGCTGGGCAATTAAGCAGTATGGCCATTCTTTTATAATCCATTTAGATGGTTGTCTATGACCAATTAAATCGAAAAGTAGAGATACCTTTTCCACCCCAACGTATTATATCAGTAGTTCCGTCCCAGACGGAACTTTTGTTTTATATGGGGTTATCTGATCAAGTTGTTGGTATCACAAAGTTTTGTGTTCACCCTAAAGAGTGGTTTAAGGGTAAGACAAAAGTGGGAGGAACAAAAAAATTTCGATTTGATATTATTGATCAGCTACAACCGGATTTGGTTATCGGAAATAAGGAAGAGAACTATCAGGATGGAATTTTAAAATTGGAGGAGAAGTACCCTGTTTGGATGAGTGATATCTCTTCATTTGAGGATTCTATCAATATGATCTCATCCTTGGGAAAAATAGTGGGTAGAGAAGCGGAAGCCAATAGTCTAATTACAGCCATTGAAAGAAACTTTAGTCAGCCAGTTAGTAGAAAACCGATTAGAGTAGTCTACTTAATTTGGAGGGCACCCTGGATGGCAGCTGGTAAGGACACTTTTATTCATAGCATGCTATCAAAAATGAGTTTAGTCAATGTAGTAGAAGAGTTGCGATACCCTACCCTTGTTGACAGTCAACTTATAGAACTTGATCCTGAAGTAATAATGCTTTCGTCTGAGCCGTTTCCTTTTAGAACAAATCATATAGAAGAGTTGCATCGTCTTTTGCCGAAAGCAAAAATAATCTTGGTGGATGGTGAAATGTTTTCCTGGTACGGAAGCAGAATGTTACTGGCTCCTCAATACTTCAATTCTCTTCACTGGTAGTAGTTTCAAATCCAACTGACTTCATGTCTGTCCAAAAGCTGGGATACGATTTATTGACCACATCTGGAGATTCAATTTTCAAATTCATTAAGGTTGCCAACGGGGCGAATCCCATCGCCATACGGTGGTCATGATAGGTAGCTATCGTAAGTGAATGATTAGGCAGTCGTCCGCTTTCCAGTTTCCAATTTCCGGTTGTAGGCTCTGTTAAGATGGCTCCCATTTTTTGCAATTCATTTTGAAGCGCAGCGATACGATCGGTCTCTTTTATTCGCAGACTTTCTAAACCTTTAAATGTCCCTGCGATTCCTTTGGCAGCACAAACAGGTAATACCGTTTGGGCAAGATCAGGGCAATCTTTAAAGTCCCAAACTAGCTTTGTATGAAAGGCTTTTTTAGTGAGACGCACATTTCCGCTTTCAAAAACGGAATTAACACCTAGTTGGTCCATGATCTCGACAATCACTCGATCTCCTTGAAGTGATTTTTCGCTGACATTCGGAAGGACGATTTCGGCTTCATTGGCTAGCGCAGTAAAGGCGAACCAATAACTCGCGGATGACCAATCCGCTTCAACCGTTACATCCGTAGATTCGATTCTTGTATTAGGAATCTTTACAAGGCCATTTTCAAAATCCAGTAGGATCTCTACACCAAACTTTTTTAATAGCTCAGCTGTCATTCGGATATAAGGTATACTACCTACTTGGCCATTTAAATGGATAGTCAGTCCATTAGGTAATGTAGGTCCGACCATCATCAGCGCAGAGATATATTGGCTGCTCACATTACCGGGTATTTCCAAGTGGTCAATTAACTGGCTTGCAAATCCTTTTGTTTCAATAGGAGGGAATCCCTCTAATCCCAAATATTCAATGGAGGCTCCAAGTTTCCTTAAAGCATCCACTAAAATGCCAATGGGCCGCTCTTTCATCCGGTCACTTCCTGTTAGGATCTTATGCTTGTCCCCTATTGCAAAATAGGCAGTAAGAAAGCGCATGGTAGTTCCGGCATCCATCACATCAATCGTTTGCTCTTGACTATTGATGAGTCGGTTCATTAATTGGGTGTCTCTTGCAGATGAAAGATTACTAACAACTGATTGGTTGCCGCTAAGTGCCCTTAAAAGTAAGGCACGGTTGCTGATACTTTTGGATGAAGATAACTCCGGAATGATTCCGTGAAGGGACCCATTCTTTTTGATGTGGATATAAGAAGTCAAGCGATTGAGCGTTTTATGAAAAATAATTTTTAATGTAACTTTTTTAATTCAGCTGAAACAAATTAATTTTAAATTCTGTTTAAGTCATTATGAATACATCAAAGAAAATAGCAATTGGTCTAGGAGTAGCAGGAGCAGCATTGGTGACGGCTTGGCTTCTTACAGGTGACCGAAAGAAGAAAACAAAGGATTTTGTTTCAAAAGCAGCCAATGATTTGAAAAAAGTTTTTAAGGATGGAAATGAGGAATCCAATAGAGTAAAGGATGATTCAGACATTCATTATGTTTAAATAGATTGGTAATATTCCAACGATTGCAGCAATTCTTCCTCGGTAACCTCAATATCCCAAATAGCCTCGCCAATACTATTAGGAACAGCTATTAGAACTTTGCTCCCTTTATTTTTCTTGTCTTGTATGGCGAGTTCAACAACTTTCCCCTTTTCAAATTTCTCCTTTGTCTTCCCATATATCCAAATGAGGTAGTTTTTAATAGCATTCATCTCTACTTCAGTCATGATCCCCTTTTTGTTTGCCAGGAAAGCCTCCATGATCATTCCCATGGCAATGGCTTCTCCGTGAAAAATTCTATTTTC
>JANPBK010000122.1:0-13855 GCA_031430395.1 Cyclobacteriaceae bacterium | reverse complement strand
CCAATCGCAGCTCCCAAGCCGTTAGCGCCTCCTCTTGTCTCTTCGTTGTCAGTATTAAATACGTGTTCACTAAAGTTGTGTGTGCTCGAAGCTGCACCTGCCGTGTTTGCTGGTGTAACGGTGATTGTGCCTGTCGCATTCACAGATCCACAACCCCCTGTCAATGGAATCGTATAATTAAATGTACCGCTCGCAGTCGGTGTACCGCTGATCGTAATAACATTCAATGCCCATAACGCACTCACTCCTGCCGGTAAACCAATCGCAGCTCCGATGCCAGTAGCGCCTGTAGTGGTATGTGTGATGTTAGTCAACACTGTGTTGATACACAATGTGGGTGTGCTCGAAGCTGCACCTGCTGTCTTCGCTGGTGTCACTGTGATCGTGCCGGTAGCTGTGTTTGGAACTCCTGTGCAACCACCCGTCATTGTAACCGTGTAGTTGAAAGGGCTACCAACCGCAGTACTCGGAGTACCGGTGATGGTGGCTATGTTCCCTGCCCAACTCCCTGTTACGCCTGCCGGTAATCCACTGAACGTGGCCCCCGTGGCACCTGTAGTCGCATAAGTGATATTCGTAATAGCTGTAGTAACACACACGGTCTGCGTATTCGTACCCACTGCAGAACTCAATGCGATCGTGCTCGCTGGTGTCACTATAATGGATGCTGTTCCACTCATAAAAGCAGGAGAACAAGAGCCATTAACTGCTCTTATTGTAAAATTGTAAGTAGCAGTTGGAGTTAGTTGGCCAGCCGGTATAGTAAAAACAATAGGAGAACCAGTAGTACCAGGAAGTATATTACCGGTTGCTAACCCACCCTTGAAAATTTCATAATTAACACCCGTTTCAGAATTTGAAAGATTTACTGTTCCTGGTGATCCAATACATATGGATGGCGTTGAAGTAGTTACGGCAAAAGATAAAGGTGAAGGATCTGTAATTGTCCATGATTTTGAAGCCCCACAAACCGAATACGCATCGTCAATTGTCAAAGTATAAAGCGCAGCTGACAGACCTGTAATTGGCGAACCGGGATTAGCAGTATTATACAAAGTTGTGATATCAAGGGTAGAGGTTCCGTTATAGGATCCTGCCAAGGGAAATCCTGCTAATGTTGGATTTCGAGTAATAGAGTAGTTAAATAGACCTCCGCCTCCCAGCACTTTTGATCCACCTGCCAAAGAATATCCAATCTTTCCATTTGGTGAGCTGCAATCGCTGTTAGAAAGATCATTTGTTGGATCATCGGTTATTGTAATGCTAGGCAATGCAGTTAAAGTTAACGGCTGGAAGGGGCCAAAAAATCCAGTGGTACTGACAACATCAACATCATCAATTATGAGGTAATTATATGTTCCAGCCGGTAAAGTTTGTCCAAGATTATGAATGTAAATACCAGATACGGGAAAATTGGTTTGGATAAATAAAGAAACCGGTCCAAGAACTTGAAGCTTAGCCTGGCCAGATGAGCTTATTATTTTAAATTGAATAAAGCCATTAAGGCTACCTCCGCAAGGATTAGAGATCGTGACTTCTACTTCAAGACCTCCACTGCTTGGATTAGGTAGAATGGTTTGACTTATCCCTACAATTGTAACAAACGACAGAGCAACGAGTAAAAAAAGCTTCCTTATACGTTTCATCTTTATTTTAACTCAATTACAATTTGCTTAATACAGCCATTTTGATCAACTACCGAACAATTATAAGTTCCCTCACCTAGACCCTTTATTGAATTTTGCTTCTCTTTTGTGGAATTTATTGGTCGTCCTTTATCATTGAAGAAAAAGTAATGAAGTTGGCCATTTCCTCCATTAGCTGCTATGGTTATCTCACCATTTTGTTTTCCTGCGTCAGCCTTTTTTGTTGTAATAGTTGCTTCAATATAAGGGCAATTCTCATTTTTAGTAGCACCAAATCCTAAGCTCAATAGGCAGGATAATGGTATGATCATCAATAAAATGAATATTCTCATTTAATTATCAATTCAAAATATTACGCAAATATGTATAACCTTCAAAAAACTATAGTAACCGATAATCTGGTAAAGATGGTACTAAGCAAAAAAATAGACCTTTTGAAAAGCCTCCTTAACCCATCCAAGTAATATTTATTCCAAAAAATGACTTTCTAAAAACGTCTGCTTAATACTTCACTCAATATAAAAGCTTTCTTAAACCCAGCTGGGTTTTGTAGGTCTTTCACATATTCCTGCAATATATTAACCTCTGTATCTTGCTGATAGCCTTTAAATTGGCCAAATCTCACTACCGTATCTTCGACTTTCATGGTCTCTTCTAAGGAGGGCCGATTGAATGCTGCCTGCTTGGCATTTTCATATGCTTCAAAGGTTCGATCCTGATCACGCTCTCTATAATCCGTCCGTTCAGGAACTGCTTCAGGCTCCAAATCGTCATCGTAATCTGTATATTCTACGGTTTTTACAGGGGCTGGCAAAGGCCTTGGTGATTTTGTTGCCTGTATTTCTCTCAACAAGTCCTCGAATGAGATCGGCTTCTGTGTAGGCTCAGCGCGCCTATTGCCTGTTTCTTCACCATAGGCTGTGGGTTGTTCTTCAGGCTTCTTCTTTTTAGCCCGTGCAATGAACGTAACTATAATTACGATCAGCCAAATCCAAAATTGAATATTATCCATTCAGACCAAAGGTATTGAAAATTTCAATAAAAAATGCCGTTTTACTTACAAATTGGACATGGATAAATTGTTCATGGAATGAGAATAGTTGGCTTTCCAAATGCCAAACCGAAA
Organism: Cyclobacteriaceae bacterium; assembly: GCA_031430395.1. GTDB lineage: Bacteria > Bacteroidota > Bacteroidia > Cytophagales > Cyclobacteriaceae > ELB16-189. The sequence goes on along the minus strand of JANPBK010000122.1, from coordinate 11,083 downwards.
GTTATCTTTGCCGTCTTTAAAAAAGTTCCTAGTTGCCAGTTACCCGTTGCCAGTTAATAATACCGACAACTACAAACTGGAAACCGGAAACTGGAAACAATGATAACATTTAGAAATGCAACTATCGAAGCTGGAGATTAAAGGGTTTAAAAGTTTTGCGGATAAAATTGTCATCAACTTTGATGAGGGCATCACCGGGATTGTCGGGCCTAACGGCTGCGGAAAATCAAATGTTGTAGACTCTATCCGTTGGGTCTTGGGCGAGCAAAAAACCAGTGCTCTTCGCTCAGAGAAGATGGAGAATGTCATTTTTAATGGCACCAGCCAACGTTCAGCCCAGCAAATGGCTGAAGTTTCCTTAACGATCAATAACACGAAGAACATCCTCCCAACTGAATACGCACAGATTACTATTACCAGACGACTGTATAGGTCTGGGGAAAGCGAGTATCTGTTAAACGGTGTAGCATGTCGCTTAAAAGACATCACCAATTTATTCTTAGATACGGGGATTGCTTCCAATAGCTATGCGATCATAGAATTGGGCATGGTAGACGATCTCTTGAATGACCGAGATAATTCTAGAAGGATGTTGTTTGAAGAAGCGGCCGGTATTACTAAATTCAAAAAACGTAAAAAAGAAACTTTAAAAAAACTAGAAGATACTGACGCTGATTTAGAACGCGTAGAGGATTTGCTTTTCGAGATTGAGAAAAATATGAAAAGCCTGGAAAAACAGGCGAAACAAACAGAGCAATATTACAAGATCAAAGAAGACTATAAAGAAAAAAGTATCCATTTAGCAAAGGTGGTGGTGAACAAACAACGTGATAAGTTCGCAACACTTAATAAGCAAATAGAATCGGAGAATGACCTAAAGACAAAATTAGCTTCATCAATCGCTGAGAAAGAAGCATTGATTGAAAAATCAAAAGCAGAGTTGATACTCAAAGAAAAAACATTATCAACCCGCCAAAAATCAATCAACGAGTTTGTATCTAACATTAGGCAGCAGGAAAGTGATAAACAAATTAAAAATGAAAGGCTTCGATTTCTGAATGATCGTATTGCCAATCTAAGAGATCAAATTGATCAGGACAAAAAAAGTAACGAGAGAGCACGCTTTAGCATACAAAGTTTAGAATCCGAAAGAGATTCAGCTCAAAAGGTTTTACAAGAAATTACGGAAAAGGTTGATGCCTTACACAACGAATTCGAAACACAAAAGGCCACGACCTATACCCTGCAGGGTGAATCAGATGCGTTACGCCAAGTGCATAGGGCTAAACAGGAAGAATCATTTCAACTGAACAAGGGGTTAGAGATACGTGAAATTCAAGTCTCATCCTTCAAACAAGAATTAGAGAGAACGGCTACAGATACTAATCAACAAAGTGCAAGCCTTGTAGAATTTGAAAAGAAGCTTGTTTTGTTAGTTGATGAGATCCATCAGAAAAGCTCCTATCTGGATAAATTAAAAAAAGAAGAAGAGGATGTCATCGAACGTATTAGTTCTGTAGAGAAAACGATCGACATTATCCGGGAAGAAATGACAGACAGCAGTCGCAAACTGGATGCCCGGCATAATGAATATCAATTGACTAAGTCATTGGTAGAAAATCTGGAGGGATTTCCAGAGGCAATTAAATTCTTAAAAAAGAATGTTAGTTGGACCAAAAACGCGCCCCTTCTTTCGGATATTTTATCAACCAGCGAAGATTACAGAGTCGCGATTGAAAATTATTTAGAGCCCTACCTTAATTATTATATCGTTGAACATGAGGCAGAGGCATATGAAGCCATTAATATACTGAGTGATGCTAGCAAAGGGAAAGCAAATTTTTTCATTCTAGACGCTTTTGAAAAATTCACACCGAGTCCATTACACATGTATGGCGATGCTTTTCCGGCAACGCAAATCATAGAGTTTGATCCAAAGTATGGTCGTTTAATGGCCTTCATTTTAGATAAAGTTTATGTGGCCGAAGGAGACATTAAAAACATCCCCTCTTCAGATGACAATACATTCATTACTAAAAGTGGTAAAGTAACTAAGCGTAAATTTAGTTTGTCTGGTGGGTCTGTTGGCTTATTTGAAGGGAAGAAAATAGGCCGTGCTAAGAATCTTGAAAAACTTGATAAAGAAATTAAAGAACTCACTAAAAAAGTAGAAGATATTCGTTTTTCATTACTCGATCGGCAACGAGAATTAGAGCGATTAAGAAATAATACATTAAAACAACAAATTGAAGAGGCTCAAAATTCTATCAAACTGGTAAGTGATGAACATATTTCTGTTCGTACGAAGCAAGAACAGTTTTCTAGTATGCTTAGTAATGCAGATTTACGAAGAGAAGATATTCTTGAAAAAATTGAGTCGCTTATCTTAGAGCTAGAAGACATCAAGCCAAAATCCGAGTTAGCTCGAATTGAGTTAAGTCAGCATGAAGAAAAGATGAAGCTGATAGTTAGTGAGCTTAGTACGCAAAGCGAACTATTAAGCCACAAATCTTCGGCCTATAATGAACAAAATATTTTCTTCCACCAACAAGAGAATCGGGTCAAAAGTGTTGCTCAAGAAATAAGATTCAAACAAGAATCAATGGAGCAAAGCAGCTTACGTATTGGAACGAATGGGCATGAATTACAAAAGAATGAAGAGGAATCTAAATCAATCATTGAAACCACTCAAAATAATGATACAGACCTGATCGGAATGTATGCAGAAAAAGAGGAGATGGAAAAGGGATTGAGTGAGGCTGAGAAAGAATACTATACTGGACGCGGTGAGATTGACCAATACGACAAGGATCTACGAGAAACCCAGCACCAACGTCAAGATATAGACACGTTGCTCATGGAGCTGCAGAGTCTGATGAATGAAAGTAAACTTCAACTCAATTCAGTTAAAGAAAGATTGTCTGTAGAATTCAATGTAGACTTAGATTCTGTCATCGGTGAATCCACTCCTGAAGAGGCCGAAATATTGATGAAAGTCGATGATGAGAAACTCCGAAGTGATGTAACTAAAATCAGGGAGAAACTTGACAATATGGGCCCCATCAATCCAATGGCCATGGAAGCCTACAATGAAATTAAACTTCGCAATGATTTCATCATTGCGCAAAAAGATGATTTATTGAAAGCAAAGGAATCACTCTTTAGCACAATAAGTGAGATTGAAGGGGTAGCCAGTGAAACTTTCATGCAAGCTTTTAATCAGATCAAAGAACATTTTGTGCGAGTATTCCGATCACTTTTTAATGAGGGTGATGATTGCGACCTGAAACTGGTAGACCCCAGTAAGCCATTAGATTCTGAAATTGATATCATCGCTAAGCCAAAGGGTAAAAGACCGCTGACTATCAACCAACTTTCAGGGGGAGAGAAAACATTGACAGCTACTGCTTTACTTTTCTCTATGTATTTACTAAAGCCTGCACCATTCTGTATTTTTGATGAGGTAGATGCTCCATTAGATGATGCCAATATCGATAAGTTCAATAATATTATTCGAAGCTTTAGTAAGGATAGTCAATTTGTGATTGTCACGCATAATAAGCGTACGATGACCACCACCGATGTGATTTATGGAATTACGATGGTGGAGAAAGGAATTTCTAGAGTGGTGCCTGTTGATTTGAGAGAGTTAGCATAAAAGAACTTTTGTATTTTCAAAAGCCTTGAGAAATCAGGGCTTTTTTTATGCCTTTTGTATTGACCGATGCTGCCCAATATAGAGGGCAATGATTACTAATACTGCTCCAATGGCGGTTAAAAATGTAAAGGGCTCCTGCAGAAAGAATGTAGCAAAAGCCAACCCAAAAATCGGGCAAAGGAAAAGCCAGATAGATGCGCGGACGGCATCGTCTTTCAGCAAGCGAAGCCACAGTTGCACGGCTCCAATCGATACTGGCACAACGAGCCAAGCAAGGGAAAGAAAAAATTTCAGATCAAAGGAATTACTACCGCTCTCAAATAGCCATGCAAATGGAAGTAACATCAAGCCCCCAATAAAAACCTGCCAGGCGTTGATGGTAGTGCGCTGAAGTTTCCATTTTATGGAAGCATAGTAAACTGAGCCAATCGAATACATCAGCATGCAGAGGACAATCAGTATGACACCTGCTATCGTTGCATGTTTTGTTTTGAGCAAAGGGAAAGTAGCGACACCCACACCCAACATTCCGATAAAGATACTAACCCATTCTCGCCAAAGAACTTTACGTTTGAGCGTTCGCGAAGAAAGGATGCTAATAAGTAATGGGTTCAATGCAATAGCCATGGTGGTAATACCTGCTGCCACATTTTTTAATGCAATGATAAAAATACCCAAATACAAAGTTGTATTGAATGCACCAAAGACCGCTACCTGCCACCACTCGACACCTACTGGAAGAGCATACCGCATAATAATGTGCGAGAATACTAACAGAAGAAAGCCAGCTGCTAAAAACCGGATGGTAAAAAAAGTTAACGGCTCAACGGATTGAATTCCGAATTTTCCAGCTGTAGATGCCGATGCCCACAATAGTGCAAAAGCGATGCCGGTTAGAATGTATTTTACGTCCAGGCTTTTCAACGTGTTAGGAAAAGAATTTCAATTTTTGAATTAGCTGACAGTCGAGCCAGAACTGACGGGTTCATTGGGCTGCAGTAATCGCAATTTCCCATCCTTGTCTGCGGCCATTAATATCATGCCTTGCGATTCTACCCCCATAATTTTTCTCGGAGCAAGATTTACCAGTAAAGTCACTTGCTTGCCAATGATATCCTCGGGAGAAAAGTGTTCTGCAATGCCACTCATGACTGTGCGTTTGTCAATACCTGTATCAACTTGAAGTTTTAATAATTTTTTAGATTTCTCCACTCGTTCCGCTGTTACTACGGTGCCTATGCGAATATCCATTTTTGCAAATTCGTCAAAAGAAACCTCCGCTTTTGCAGGTTCTACAGGTTGATTCGCTATTTCCATGGCCTTTTTTGAGTCTAACAATTTTGTGATCTGAGTCTGTATTACTTCATCATCTATTTTTTCGAACAGCAACGAAGCTACACCTAATGAGTGCCCTTCGCTCAATAAATTCGATGAGCCGGCATCGCTCCAATTCGATTTCTTAAAATTTAACATGCCTCTTAACTTTTCCGCGGTAAATGGCAGGAAAGGTTCTACGGTTATGGCTAAACTCGCAGCAATCTGCAATGAGATATTCAAAATGGTTGCCACTCTTGTCATATCTGTCTTTGCCAGTTTCCAAGGCTCTGTCTCAGCCAGGTACTTGTTCCCCAAACGAGCGAGGTCGATCAAGTTAGCAGTAGCTTCTCTGAATCGATACAATTCAATGGAAGCTCCAATTCTGGAGGGAAACTCTTTTAAATCATTCAACACTTTTTGATCTACTTCCGCCAGAGATCCACGACTCGGCAACTGGTTGTCAAAATACTTCTGTGTGAGTACCAGCGCTCTGTTTACAAAATTCCCAAAAATGGCGACCAGCTCATTGTTGTTCTTTGCCTGAAAGTCTTTCCAGGTAAATTCGCTGTCTTTGGTCTCAGGTAGATTCGTAAGCAGTGCGTAGCGCAATACATCTGGCTTATCAGGAAAGTCAGCCAAGTACTCGTGCATCTCAATCGACCAACCGCGGCTCGTAGACATCTTATCACCTTCCAAATTCATGAACTCGTTGGCAGGAACATTATCAGGCAAAATATATTCACCGGTGGCATGCAGCATAATCGGAAAAATAATACAGTGGAAAACGATATTGTCCTTCCCCACAAAATGCACCAGCTTGGTTTCATTATCTTGCCAATAGAGTTTCCAACCATCCTTAGATGGATTGATAAAATTACGTTGAGGTGTAGCATACTTTGTTTTTCCACTAGCTAGTTCTTCAAACAAAGCACGAGTAGCCGATACGTACCCAATAGGCGCATCGAACCACACATATAGCACCTTTCCTTCCGCATCTGGCAAGGGGACTTTTATACCCCAATCCAAGTCCCTGGTCATAGCGCGTGGTTGCAAGCCTGCATCGATCCACGATTTGCATTGCCCATAGACATTTACCTTCCAATCGTCTTTGTGTGACTTTAGAATCCAGTCACTCAACCACGTTTCATAGTCCTGCAACGGCAAATACCAGTGCTTTGTAGATTTTAGAATGGGAGAATTACCTGATAGCGTTGACCTAGGATTGATTAATTCACGCGGGCTTAGCGTAGAACCACACCTTTCGCATTGATCGCCATACGCATTGGGATTGCCGCACTTAGGGCATGTGCCAATAATGTAACGATCGGCCAGAAAAATCTTTGCCTCTTCATCGTAGTATTGGTCAGACGTCTCTTCATTTAACAACCCTTTGTTGTATAAATTCAAAAAGATCTCTTGCGATGTCTCATGATGAATTTTTTCGCTGGTTCGGTGATATATATCAAACGACATTCCGAGTTGGTGAAAACAGGATCGAATCTGCGTATCGTATTTATCAATGATAGCCTGCGCGGTCGTTCCTTCTTTTAACGCTTGATTAGGAATAGCGGTTCCATGCTCATCACTTCCACACACAAATACAACATCCTTACCAATCGATCGTAAATAGCGAACATAGACATCCGAAGGAATATAAGCTCCTGCCAAATGACCAATATGTTTAGGACCATTGGCATAAGGTAATGCGGCTGTAATTAAATATCGTTTATACTCTTTGCTCATAGAATTAAAAAACTGCGCAAAGATGAGAAAATGTAAAGAGATAAGTTAGGATGTCTCGATTTTACTATTCTTTTCGGCCTCTTCGTCTTGCATTTTTTGAAGATCTGTTAGCCATTGCTGACGTCTCTCCAAAATAGGAATTAAATTTATTGGAAACTCAATGAGGAAAATAGTGCCGTCTTTGGTAGAGCGCTCTAGTTTGATTTCCCCACCCAATTTATCCGTGCAAACTTTGGAAAGATAAAGGCCTACACCGCCTGTTTCAGATCGCTCGGAAGCTCGCATAAACATATGAAAGACTTGATCCGGTTGTGCGTCAATAATACCAATACCATTGTCCTCCACCCGAATAATAACATTTGATGAACTTTGGCTGACCATAACTTTCACAAAAGATTCTACCCTAGTTGAGTTGTTATAAAACTTGATTCCATTATTTACTAAGTTCTCTAAAATAGCCTTCACTAGATCAAGATCTGATATCATACTCACATCATTCTTAACTTCATAAGTGATCGTTACATTCTTCGACTTGCTATTTTTTTCTTCGGACTTCAAAATATCTTCTAGTATCCTGGTAAAATTAATTTTAACAGGCACCAAGTCAGCCTGATTGATTTTACCAACAGCCATCAACCTGCTTAAAATATTAGCCATCTTATCAGATTGTGCATTCAGCTTCTCTAGAATTCCGGTCACCACCGTATCTTTGGATTCAATGAGACCCAAATTACACAGCCCCTGTAAGGTGGCTAATGGCCCTCGTATATCATGTGAAGTCTTATACAAAAAATTATCCAATTCGGAATTTACTTCAGTGAGAAGGAGATTTGATTTACTTAGTTCTTGAGTGCGTTCTTTAACACGATGATCCAATTCTCTATTTTGAACTGCTAACAGGCGATTTTGTTCTTCAATCTTTACCTTTGCATTCGCTAATTCAGCGCTAGCTCTCTGCTGCCGCTTGTTAGCTATTAAAAGAACCGCAGCTAAGCCGAGTACCAACAAAGTGATCGCTATGATAAAAAAGTATTGAGCCTGTTGCCGTTCGATAAGTTCTTGCTTTAAAAGAAGTATTTGATCTTGTTCTTTAATCGTTTTAATGTTTTCTCTTTCCGCATAGTTGGTTTGAACTTTTGCGAGATTTTTTATTAGTTCCTCGCTGTAAATACTGTCCTTCAATGAAATGTATTTGTCTTTATACTCAGAAGCTTTTTGAAAGTCACTCAACTTATTATAAACCTTTGAAAATCTTACATAAACTCCAATTAGTGAATGAGAATATTGTGTATCATTTCCAATTTTTTCAGCTTCTTGCAAAAGTTGAATAGCCTCCATATTAAATCCCTTGTTAATCTTAATGTCCGCGATACTAATCAGGCTTTCTATTTGGAATCTTTTTTGACCAATTTCCTTAGCTATAGATAAAGAAGTTTGAAAAAAATCTAACGCTTCATCTTGCTTTCCTGTATTTAGCATAGCAACCCCTAACCCAAAATTTGCCTCCATTTTAATTTCAGCATCACAATCCTCCTTGCAAACAGAAAGGCCTTCATTGATAAATTTTTCTGCTTCTTTATACTGATTCTTTTGAATATAACAAAGAGCCACATTTATAAGTAACCGATCTAAATCAAATGTGCTTTCGATTGACTTTTTTACTTCCAATGACTTTAAGTAATATTTAATAGCCGTGTCATAATCCTTCAGTTTAAAGTGCACAAAACCAATATTATTATACGTAATCCCAATATCCTCTTTGTTCTGCTTCAATTCGCTAATCTGTAATGAACGGAAATGACACGCTAACGCTTTATCGTAATTACCTAAATGGGAATAATCAATAGCAAGGAAATTTAAAATTTTAGTTATTTCGCTTTCATAATTATTTCGATCAGCAATTTTAATAGCCTTGTTAAGTTCAATGATAGACTCATTCACCAAATCCATCCTGGTATAAACAACCCCTTTGACAAATTGCGCTTTTACGATTCTAAGGCTATCACTTAATTCCAAAGCCAATTTCTCTGCCTGATTCGCAATCTCAAATGAATAATTAATGTCTCTTCCCAGATTTTCTCGCAACAACTCATAAAGAATATCAAATTTATCAGCGCCAGATTTAACAGCCAGTAATGCTTTCAGTGAATCAGTTTTTTTGCTTCCTCCCAAGGGTTGACTTAAACCCGATAGAGAAAAATTAACTACCAGCAGAACCAGCAGAAGGCTCTTTAAAAAAAATTTATAGTACACGTGTTTGGTAAAATTCAAAATTATATTTTCTAGATGAGAAGTTGACATAACCTTTGTGATGTTACAAAAAAACAAAATTAAACCATAAACCCAATTTATTATGAAAAAGATTTTCTACACACTGGCCTTTATTACATCCCTAGCAGTAGTATTTTCAGCATGTACCAAGGAAGAGGTTAAGCCTCAAACGGAGAGTCTAGGTGGTGGTGTGAGCGGAAGAATCTAAAATAATCTTAACTAACCTTAAAACTCAACCTATTATGAAAAAAATATTCTACACAATAGCCCTTATTACTTCTCTGTCCGTTCTATTTTCATCTTGTACCAAAGAGGAGGTTAAGCCTCAAACTGAGAGTTTAGGTGGTGGAGTCAGCGGAAGAATCTAAAATAATCTTAACTAACCTTTAAACTCAACCTATTATGAAAAAAATATTCTACACAATAGCCCTTATTACATCTCTATCCGTTCTATTTTCATCTTGTACCAAAGAAGAGGTTAAGCCTCAAACTGAGAGTCTAGGTGGTGGAGTAAGCGGAAGAATTTAATTGACCAAAAACTTAAACATTAACCATATGAAAAATAAATTAATCATTGTTGCCGTTCTAGTGACACTTGTGACAATTTCATTTTCGTTTACAGTTGTCAACAAACAATCAAAAGCTAAGGTTTCTAAAGAATCCTCACAGTCAGAACCAATGGGTGGTTTTGTCTCTGAAGGCAAATTCTAATACAACTCCTTATCTATCAAGAATAGATTTGTTCCAACAAATGAATCTATTCCGTTTATTTTGGATTCGGTCCTTGCGATTGTATGCCCTGTGAATTCCCTGAGTTTCAGATTCAGAGAATTAATCACGTATACTGAATGCAAGCCTTTCCAAAATGTAAACTATGTTAGTTAATGGGTTACCTGTTCTTCATTGTCACTAAGGTATTCTCAATAAATATCGGAGAGCAATTATTAAAGCATATCCGTACTCCTTAATAGGAGCTGTTAACTCCTTTTAATAGACATACAAAAGTAAATTGCTTCATCGATCGTGTTCTTCCAATTAGCCTCAAACTTAGCAAGTGTAACGTATCTCCTTGTACTTGCTAACTTGATGGTGTAGACCCGGATTACGAGGGTTTATCGAGCATTCCCCTTGAAAATGGCTTCCGCCAAATAGATAGGTTGGCACATTATGTCATAAATAGATAGAAAAATGCAGATTTCGACATAAATCTTACATCAAAAAAGTGACTTAATTAGATAATTCATCTTAACCAAAATCCTTGATCTTAAGATTTGATTGGTTGAGAAATATCAAAAAAAATAATTATCGAATCTCCATTTCAAATGGCATCCTTGCCTGCACGCCTTGGTAATATTTTAACTTCTTGACTTGTTCATACACTTTATAATGAATCCCCCACTCTGATTTCAATGCTTTCGTTTTTGAATTTTCTTCCATGTCAAAAATCCATTGATCTATAAATGATTTGTACTTTGGATAATACCTCACTTTATAATCGCTCGCTATTCCTGCCTTTTCTGCCGCAATACGAATAGCGTCATCGAAATTTCCAAGCACATCTACTAAACCTTTCTCTTTGGCTTGAGTCCCTGTCCATACTCGCCCAGAGGCAACCTTTCTAAGTTCTTCAACAGGCATATGCCTGCCCGCAGCCGCTTTACTTGTAAAAGAATCATATATCCTATCTGTACTTTTTTGCCAAATAGCTTTCTCCGGATTTGTCAATGGGCGTGTTACGGTGACAAGTTCTCCCATATCCCCAGTTTTCACTTCTTCAAAAGTGATCCCAATTTTATTTTCGAGAAAACTACTTAGATCAAAAAGCACACTAAATACTCCAATGGAGCCTGTGATTGTGTTGGGCTGAGCGACAATCGTATCACATGCCATGGCTAAATAGTAGCCACCCGAAGCAGCATAGTCTCCCATCGATGCAATGATAGGCTTCGCTTTTGAAGTTAAGGTAATTTCGCGCCACATCACATCAGATGCCAAGGCACTTCCTCCCGGTGAATTAATTCTCAACACGATGGCCTTCACTTTTTTACTGTTTCTTGCCTTACGCAGCTCTTCCGAAAAAGTCGTTGAACCAAT
>JANPBK010000121.1:0-10185 GCA_031430395.1 Cyclobacteriaceae bacterium | reverse complement strand
GACCTCAACAAGCTTCTGCTGACCGAACGAAATAGGAGAATTAGGCCAGGATTAGATGATAAAATACTTGCCGGATGGAATGCCATGACCATTCAAGGATTAGTGGATGCTTACAAAGTTTTTGGTCACCACCATTTTTTAACCTTGGCAGAAAGAGCCATGTCCTTTATAGAGACACATCTAATTGATGAAAATAAAATTTACCGGTCGTTTAAAGGCACAAGATCATTAACATCAGGATTCTTAGATGATTATGCTTTCTTAATACAGGCTTACACTTCTTTGTATCAGGTTACATTCAACGAAAAATACATTCTTCAAGCAGAACATTGGATTGAGGTAACAATGTCTGAATTTTTTGATCCGCAAGAAGGATATTTTCATTTTAATAGTAATCTAGCCGAACAATTAATTGCGCGTAAAAAAGAAATATTTGACAATGTTATTCCATCCTCCAATGCAGTGATGGCACGTAATCTATTCCATGTAAGTAGTGTACTAGATAAACCCGAATGGCAAGAATTATCTAATACTATGCTACACCGTTTAGCTGACCTCATTCAATCAGAACCGGTTTACATGAGCCATTGGGCAGTAGTTACTACCGAAGTGATCCATGGCATGAACGAAGTGGTTATTATGGGTAAAAATGCGGATCAAATGCGCAGCGAACTACAAAAGCACTACCTTCCATTTTCATTGGTAATGGGTTCTACTACCATAAGTCAATTGCCATTATTGGCGGGTAGAGAAAATGAGCAAGAAACAATTTATGTTTGTTATCAAAAGGCGTGCAAGCTACCCGTACATAACGTAATGGACGCAATCGCACAATTAAGTTAATATCAGTTAGATACATTTAATGTTTTGCAGCAAGCAAAATCTATGAATTCAGGAGAGAGCCTATTTGAATCTAATGATGCAACTAAATTTGCGGAAATTCTTCTCCCGGTACCCATCCCTAGATTTTTCACGTATCGCGTACCTCAGGCATTGAACGAAAACATACGAACTGGTCTTCGCGTAATTGTTCCTTTTGGAAGAAAAAAGATTCTGACCGGAATAGTTTTTCAACTACATGAAAAGCCGCCCTCTGACTATGAGGCAAAATACATTTTAGAACTACTGGATGAGGATGAAGTTATCTATCCCCAACAATTTACTCTTTACCAATGGATTGCTGATTATTATCTCTGCACGCTGGGAGAAGTGATGATAGCGGCATTGCCTTCCGGATTAAAACTGTCGAGCGAATCCATGGTTCAACTAAATCCAACTTTCGATTTATCGCTAACCGATTTACAGTTTTCTGAAAAGGAATTGGCACTTATCCATCAATTAAAAAATGGAACCCTCTCCTATTCTGAGGTTTCAAAATTTCTCAATGCTAAAAATATCTATAGCATTCTCCGATCACTCAGCAGTAAGTTTGCCATTATTTTATATGAAGAAATAAAAGAAAAGTATAAACCAAAAACTGAAAAGCACGTTCGGTTACAGTCTGAATATACCCAAAAGAAAAAATTAGAAAGCCTGTTTCCAACGTTGTCTTCAAAGCCAAAGCAAGAAGCAATCCTTTTGCTTTACCTTCAGAAGATACCTGTCTTTTCGCACCCTGAACTAAACCAACGCGGCTTACTTAAATCCAAACTACTTACCGAGGAAGTTTCAGCTTCTGCCTTTTCCACACTTCTAAAAAATCATGTATTTGAAGAATTTGAAATTACTGTTCCGCGTTTTGGGTTCGAAGACCCCTTACAAGTTGCTCCGTTACTATTGAGCGAACGCCAACTTCAGGCACGCAATGAAATTACTGAGACCCTGAGCACAAAAGGTACCGCTTTGCTTCATGGTGTAACGGGTAGTGGTAAAACAGAGATTTATATCGACTTAATTAAAAGAGCGCTCGATGGAGGAAATCAGGTTCTCTATTTGCTGCCCGAAATTGCCCTTACTACACAAATCGTTTTTCGATTAAAAAAAGTATTTGGGAGCCAAATGGGTGTGTACCATTCAAAATTTTCAGACAATGAACGGGTAGAAGTCTGGAATGGAATACTAAGCGGAAAATTCAAATTAGTGATTGGCGTTCGATCCTCAATCTTCCTTCCATTTGATAATCTCGGACTCATCATCGTGGATGAAGAGCATGACTCATCGTATAAGCAACATGAACCTGCCCCTCGTTATCATGCGCGCGATGTAGCCTTGGTCATGGCCCAAATCCACCAATCAAAAGTACTGTTAGGCAGTGCCACTCCTTCCATAGAATCATTTCATCATGCACAAACAGGTCGCTATGGAATGGTGCTCTTAGCCGAACGATTTGGGGAGGCCCAATTACCAGAAATACTTTTTGCCGATTTAGTAAAAGAGAAGAAAAGAAAAACGATGAAAGGGGAATTTTCTTCGCTCCTGTTGAATGAAATCAATGAATCGCTTGCTAAGAAAGAACAGGTTATCCTTTTCCAAAATCGAAGAGGCTACTCACCATTGATAGAATGTCAGGATTGCGGATGGATACCAAAGTGCATCAATTGTTCTGTGAGTCTTACCTACCACCAATATCGGCATGCTATGATTTGCCACTATTGTGGCTACAAAGAAGACTTGCCCACCCAATGTCCAACCTGTTCTTCTTCGAGGATCCAGACGTTAGGGTATGGCACTGAAAAATTGGAAGAAGAATTAAAACTTCATTTTCCGGAATCGAAAATCCAACGTATGGACCTTGATACTACACGCTCGAAGTCAGGATATGAAACAATTATTAAAGGATTTGAAAGTGGAGAAACGGATATTTTAGTTGGTACGCAAATGGTAACCAAAGGTCTTGATTTCAACAATGTAAATCTGGTAGGCATTTTTGATGCCGACCGAATGATGCACTTCCCTGATTTTAGATCGTATGAAAGAGCTTTTCAATTAATTACTCAAGTCAGCGGACGATCCGGTAGAAGAGAAAAAAAGGGAAAGGTGGTCATTCAAACATCGAGCCCCACCCACCCACTCTTTTCTTATATTATAAAAGATGACGTGACTGGCTTTATCAAAGAACAACTCAATGATCGAAAAGACCACTTCTATCCACCCTATTCACGTCTGATAGAAATTACGATTAAGCATATCGATAAAAACATTACAAAAGAGGTAGCTATGCGATTAGTGGATCAACTTTCTAAAAATAGTAAAGGAATGACCATACTCGGACCAGGCGAACCAATGGTTGCCAAAATTCGAAACGAATATCTGATGTCTGTTCTATTAAAAATAGGAAGAGATCAAGGGAAACTGGCTGATATAAAATCAGCACTGTATTCCATTGTGGAGACACTCAAGGAGATGAAAGAATACAGAAACGTGAAGATCGTATTTGATGTGGATCCTGCTTAGCCTAAAATATCCCACTCTTCATTCAGTACTGCGATAGCCTGATGTGCCGTAAGATCAAACTGACAAGGTACTACCGACACATAGTTATTGGCAATTGCCCATTCATCGTTATCCTCTGCCTTGTCAAAATTGATAAAGTTGCCGGTCATCCAAAAATAAGGACGACCATACGGGTCAAATCGCTGATCAAATTCTTCTACCCATTTCGCATTAGCCTGTCGGCAAACGCGCACGCCTTTTATAGATTCATTTTGTCTGGGTGGAATGTTGACATTCAATGCAACGCCTTTGGGCAAACCCTTCTTTAATACCTGCTCCGTAATTTTTTTTATGAATGGGGAAGTATGAGAAAAATCTGCTTTATGACTGTAATCGCATAGCGAAAAACCAATAGCGGGGACACCTTCTATGGCACCCTCTATCGCGGCAGACATGGTGCCGGAATAGAGCACGCTGATACTTGTATTACTTCCATGATTTATTCCGCTTACCACTACATCGGGTTGTCGAATGTCCTTCAAAACAAAATGACGTGCCATCTTAATACAATCTGCTGGCGTTCCACTGCATTCATAAGCTTTTACTCCATCAAAGATGAACGATTCATTTAATCGCAATGTGTTGCCTACGGTAATGGCATGTCCCATTCCTGATTGAGGTCCATCCGGAGCCACTACTATTACATCTCCTAATTCCTTCATGACATTCACCAATGTTAAAATACCACGAGACGTAATGCCATCATCATTTGAGACTAAAATCAACGGTTTGCTCATACTTACTTTTTGAAAAAAAGGGAATTATAATATTCTATGATACGGGTCAGTTCAAATTTATCATCAAAACTCAAGCGGTTATCTTTAACAAATCCTTTCACTTCTTTCTCTCGGTCTTCCATCATACTCAACCAATCACTTTTTCTAGCAAGAAACTCTTCAATGTTACCATTTGGTTTTAGCAGATAATACTGATCAACCAATACTAATTGTGAATACGTTCCATAGTAATAGAATGGCGAACTTACCGTGCGGTATTCCAATTTCTCTCGGGCCAATAGCGTAATTTTACCTTCGCACAAAAGCTCAAAGAAGATAGGCATCTTGTAGGTATTATTTGCCGAATAGGGCAATGAATAAAATTGACGATACCTTTTCAATGAGGCGTCAAAAATCTCAAAAAAAAGAACCTTACGAGGAGTAAAGCTCTCCAGTTTATTGTTTGCTTTTACCTGAAGTAGATCACTCTGGATATCATGCTTCACCAAGCCTTTGAGTGTATCGCTCGTTTCGAATACTACTTTACCTTCGTGCCAAAGCTCATAAGAAAATTTTTGGGCCCCTGATGATAATGAAATAAGTAAAAAAAATAATATGAATGATCCTTTCATTATTTCTTTAAAATAGTGTGCCCAAGTTTATCTCTTTTTGTTAAGAGATATTTTTCGTTGTGCATGTTAGGTACTATCTCTATGGCAATGTTTTCTACAATTTCTAAGCCATACCCCATCAGGCCGACACGCTTCTTTGGGTTATTCGTGATCAGACGAATTTTACTGATGCCTAAATCATGTAAAATCTGAGCACCAATTCCATAGTCACGGTTATCCATATCAAAACCCAATTGCAAATTAGCTTCTACGGTATCCATTCCTTGCTCCTGCAATTTGTAGGCCTTTAATTTGTTTAGAAGCCCAATGCCTCTTCCCTCCTGCTTCATGTACAACACAACACCTTTTCCTTCGCTTTCAACCATCTTCATGGCACTGTGTAATTGGGGACCGCAATCGCATCGGCATGAACCAAAAATATCGCCTGTCACACAAGAAGAATGAACTCGAACCATCACCGGCTCATCTTTTGTCCATGAACCCTTCACTAAAGCCATGTGAATCTCATGCGTGTTAAGCTGCTCAAAGGCTACTAATTGAAAATCGCCAAGCATGGTTGGCAACTTGACATCCACCTGACGCTTCACCTGGCTCTCCATTTTCATACGGTAAGCAATCAAATCTTTAATCGTCACCAGCTTTAGCTGAAAGCGCTCGGCTACTTTTTGTAAATCGGGCAAACGAGCCATCGAACCATCTTCATTCATGATCTCAACTAACACACCTGCCTGGCGAAATCCTGCCAATCTTGCAAAATCAATAGATGCTTCTGTATGACCTGAACGTCTTAGCACTCCTTCCTTTTTAGCTTTGAGTGGAAAGATATGTCCCGGTTTACCCAACTCTTCCGGTTTTGTTTCCGGATCGACCAGCGCTTTGATTGTTTTAAACCGATCGTGTGCAGAAATACCTGTTGTGCAACCATGTCCAATTAAATCAACAGAAACAGTGAAATTGGTCTCATACACTGCAGTATTCTTTCCCACCATTAATTCGAGACCCAACTCATCACAACGATCTTCACTTAACGATGCGCAAATCAAACCCCTTCCATGGGTAGCCATAAAGTTGACAATCTCTGGCGTAATGGTCTCTGCAGCACAAATAAAATCGCCCTCATTTTCTCTGTCTTCATCGTCCACTACAATGATTACTTTACCATTCTTGATATCTTCAATAGCTTCTTCTATTGTATTAATTTTAATCTTGTCAGTCATTCAGTTTTGTATTCTAACTATAAAACAATAATAAACTTATAGAGTTCCTTACTACTTCGCCACAACGATTCCTAACAAACCGGCCAATTCAGTCTCTGCCTTTTTAAGCCCCGCTTGTGTTTCCAACGCTTTGTCTAACTCATCCCAGAGACCATTCGTTTCCGTTTGTTTCACCACTTGAAGGTTATCTTCCATCATTTTCTGAACTACTCTAAACTTCAATCTCAATACGTTTGTCAGAGCCATCTCGTTCAATAATTCATTTTCTTTGGGAAAGTAAATATGAAATTTCTCTCCCCAATGCTGACTCGTTTCATAACGAGGAGTAATTAAATCAGTTACCGCTCTTTTGACCGGGTCACTTCCTGTTCTCATAAAATATTGATTATCCAGCACCTCTCCTTTACTAAGACCCTTCTTAAATACTTCGTATATCTCATTAAATACAGGGCTTGTAAACTGAACATCTTCTAACTCATGCAAGAGAAAGTTTGATAAGCTTTGATCTTCCAACTTCTGATCGGCATAATTCAGAAGCAGACGAATCGTTTCGCGCTCCTGATAATAGACCATATTTTGGCTATCAATCTTTGGTGCTGCACTATCTTCAATCGGGTCAATTACTATTTGTGATTCTTCCCGCTCTCTACCTATTTCTTTTTCGTTCTTCCGTCTTTCCTGAATTAAAATCTTATTCAATTCTGTGAGCAGAACTGATTCTGAAATTTTAAGTTGATTCCCAGTCTCCTGAATATATACTGACCGCTTTACCGGGTCAGGAATTAAAGCGATGCTAGTAACTATTTCTTTGATGGATTCTGCTTTCCGAATTGGGTCACCGGCCGCTTCTTTTGCATACAATCCGGTTTTAAAAGAAACAAAATCTTGTGTGTGTTCTTTCAAGAATTTTTGAAATTCCGTAGTCCCCACTTTGCGTGAATAACTATCTGGATCTTCTCCATCCGGAAAAAGCACGACCCGGACATTCAGTCCGCCCTTCAAAATCATATCTATCCCGCGCAAAGCAGCTTTGATCCCCGCTGAATCGCCATCGAATAAGACGGTTACATTTTCTGTGAAGCGATGGATGAGTTTAATTTGACTTTCTGTAAGTGCCGTCCCGGAAGAAGATACTACATTTTCTACCTCCGATTGATGTAAGGAAATGACATCGGTATAGCCCTCCACCAAATAGCAAACGTCCTGTTGGCGAATCGCATTCTTTCCTTGATACAATCCATACAGTACGTCACTCTTGTGGTAAATATCCGTCTCCGGAGAGTTGATATATTTCGGTTGGTTTTTATCTTTCCCCAGCATCCGGGCACCAAAGGCAATCACTTTACCTGAAATATTATGGACCGGGAAAATGACCCTTCCGCGAAAGCGGTCGTAGGAAGATCCGTCATCTTTCTTTACAACAAGCCCGGTTTTTTCTAACAACTCTTTGTTATAGCCTTTGGCGATTGCCTCCTGACTAAAATTTTCCCATCCTTCCAGTGCAAATCCCAATTCAAATTTTTCTATCGTGCGGTCATTAAAACCGCGCTCACGGAAGTAACTCAAACCGATGCCTTTCCCTTCTTCATGGTTGCTCAGAATATTCTTATAATATTCCTTGGCAAAATTCATTAGGATATAGAGACCTTCTCGCTCACTTTGCTCTGCCTTCCCTTCATCACTTAACCGATCTTCTTTGATCTCAACGCCATATTTTTTGGCGAGATATCGAATCGCCTCTGTATAGCCGAGCTTCTCATGTTCCATCACAAAAGTGAATGCATCACCCCCCTTGCCGCTACTAAAGTCTTTGAATATGCCTTTGGAGGGGACTACAAAAAACGAGGGTGTTTTTTCATTCGCAAATGGGCTAAGTGCCTTGTAATTCTGCCCTGACTTCTTTAAAGTGACAAAATCGCTGATCACATCAACAATGTCAATGCGGTTTTTCACTTCTTCGATGGTGTCGCGGGTGATCAAAATAGCGTTTAAAATAGAAAGGCAAAGATAGGATTTTGAAAGGAAACGATTCAGGAATAATGTCTTGTCAAAGATTAATTCTCTGGCATAGTGTCAAACAGTTTCTTCCTAACTTGCGAACCAATTATCCAATTTTAGGATTATAACTCAAGACTATGAGCTTCACAAAGACTGACATTCTTCAAGCACTTTCAACGGTTAACGATCCTGACCTAAAAAGGGATCTTGTTACCCTAGGTATGGTGAAAGATATAGAAGTCTCGGCTGATCAAGTACGTTTTACAGTCGTGCTGACCACACCTGCCTGCCCGCTGAAAGAGCTGATCAAGAAAGATTGTATTCAAGCGGTCGAAAAAGTAGTCGGAGCGAGTGTATCCATTGAAATTAATATGACTTCCTCGGTGACAACCTTACGAGATAATGCGCCTCTATTACCACAGGTAAAAAATATTATTGCCATTGCCTCAGGTAAAGGGGGGGTCGGTAAGTCAACTGTTACCACTAACCTGGCGGTGGCATTGGCGCAATCTGGCGCTAAGGTCGGAATAATTGATGCCGATATTTATGGGCCATCTATACCATTGATGTTCAATTGTGAACGAGAGCAGCCGGAAGTAAAAATGGTAGATGGAAAGAATTTAATCCTTCCTCTAGAACAATACGGAGTGAAGTTGATATCTATTGGGTTTCTAACACCTCCCGAAAGTGCTGTTGTGTGGCGAGGCCCCATGGCAAGCTCTGCCCTTAAACAATTCATAGCTGATACCATTTGGGGTGAGTTAGATTATCTTTTGATTGATTTGCCTCCTGGCACAAGTGATATTCATTTAACATTAGTACAAACAGTACCTGTAACCGGAGCCGTGATTGTAACTACCCCGCAAAAAGTAGCTCTTGCGGATGCTACGAAAGGGCTCGCCATGTTTAAACAACCGGCAATCAATGTGCCGGTGCTAGGCGTGATTGAAAATATGGCCTATTTTACCCCGGAAGAATTGCCTGATCATAAATATTATATTTTTGGGAAAGATGGGGGGAGTAATTTGGCAGAGAAGTATAACGTTCCATTCCTCGGCCAAATCCCACTCGTTCAATCTATTCGCGAAAGTGGGGACAGCGGATTGCCGGCAGTTATGAAAGGTGGAATAACGGCACAGGCATTCACTGAGTTGGCGGAAAGTTTGGCCCGGCAAGTTGCCATAAGAAATGCTACCTTTGACCATACCAAACGAGTTGAAATTAACGTATGACAGAAATATTAGCGAAATCGAAAAGCGAAGCGTTGCATGAGCGAGTTGAAGCTTCATTAGATTCCATTCGCCCCTATCTTCTGGCAGATGGCGGAGATGTGAAAGTGTTGGATATTTCCGAAGACTTTGTTCTTAAACTTGAGTTTATGGGAAATTGTGGCAGCTGTCCTATGTCTACTATGACTTTTAAAGCAGGGGTAGAAGAAGCAATTAAGAAATCCGTTCCTGAAATTAAGTCGATACAAGTGGTCAACCTGATCACCCTATAAGGTTACTTGCGGTCCTTCCTGCTGATCAATCCATCGAGGTACTCAACATCGTATACTACTCGCAATCTAATGGGTTTTTCAACGTTATGCCGTAACTTGCCAAGCATGTTTTTCCGTTTATTTATTTACTGCATTCCATTACTCCTAGTCGTAAGTTCTTCTGCTCAAGAACGATGTGGAACGGTAGCTTATGAATTGGCTCGACAACTTCGTAATCCAAAGAAAGAATCCATCGATCAATTTGAAAAATGGATGAAAAAAGCAGTGGATCAAAAGAAGGATATGTCATCCAGTGCACAACGAACGCAGAGCACCTTAACGATTCCGGTGGTCATTCATATCATTCACAATGGCGAACCCATAGGAACAGGTCTTAATATTTCTGATGCACAGATTCTGTCTCAGCTAAAAGTACTCAATGATGACTTTAACAGATTGAATGTAGATCAGGTCAATACGCCTTCTCTATTCCTTTCTGTAGCCGGAAGTTTTGATGTTCAATTTGTATTGGCAAAACAAGACCCTAATGGATTAATTACAAATGGGATTGAACGCATCCGAGGGTCACAATCTTCCTGGACATCAACTGATAATTATCTATTGAAATCGCAGAGTTACTGGCCTGCCGAGCAATATTTGAATATCTGGGTTACCTTGCTTACTGACTTTTTAGGGTATACACAATTTCC
>JANPBK010000120.1:0-9098 GCA_031430395.1 Cyclobacteriaceae bacterium | reverse complement strand
ATCCTTAAAAATGTAGCATTCATTAATATAGCAGCCAAAAAATACAATATGGCTTTTACCTCTCTGACGCAAGCAGAAGGAATTTGGCGCGCCAAAACAGGAACAAAAAATAATATTAATGCGGCCGCTATTTTCACATTGACAGGTGATGTTTTTTATCAACTTAAAAATTATAAAAAAGCGGAAGAATACTATACACAGTCAAAAAACATCTATGAGAAATATTTTAACAAAACCCATCCCGAATATGTGAAGATCTTGTCAAAGCAAGCGAAAGTCTACTACATGGAAAAGGACTTTAAGAGATCGAAGAAAAATATTGAGGAGGCGTTAGGTAATTATGAGAATTTTATAAAACAATTTTTTCCTGCGTTAAGTGAGCGTGAAAAAGCGAAGTATTGGAATACGATCAAAGGTGATTTTGAGTTTTACAATACATTAGCTTTCGGCCAATTAGATGACTTCAGAGACCTTAGTGGTAAAGTATATAACTATCAATTGCTAACAAAAGCATTGCTATTAAGCTCTTCTATTAAAATTCGTGAACGAATCTTAGGTAGTAAAGATGAAATATTGAAAAAGACATATACGGATTGGGTGCAGAAAAAGGAATTTCTTACAAATGTCTTATCCATGAGTACTGAACAATTGACCCTTAATGCCATCGACCCTACAGCGCTCACTAACGAAGTTGAAAAATTAGAGCGAATGCTCAGTGAAAAGTCGGAACTTTTTGGCCAGAGCTTTGAGACAAAAAAAATAACCTATGAAAACGTACAAAAGTCGATAGGTAAATATGAAGTGGCAATGGAAATGGTGCGTTACCGCTACTTCAATCATACTTTTACAGACTCCATTATTTATGTTGCCCTGTACGTAAAAAATGATAATGCGAGACCAAAAGCAATTGAGCTGCCGGAAGGCTACCGAATGGAGACCCGCTATTTTAAATATTTCAGAAATAGTATTACAAGCAAAAGCGAAGACAAATTTTCTTACAAAGTATTTTGGGAACCAATTCAAAAAGAACTGGGCATCAGTACCGTTATTTATCTTTCACCAGATGGCGTATATAACCAGTTGAATCTAGAAGCAATACCAACACCTGATGGAAAATATGTAATCGATAATTCGAATATTGTTTTGGTTAGTAATACCAAGGATTTGTACTTAAGGAAAATAAAATCGAAAGGAGGCGTACCATCGAATACTGCAACCATGTTTGGTAATCCTACCTTTTATGCTTCTGCTGCCAGTAGTCAGAAAATAGCCTCGTTGCCGGGCACTGAAAAAGAAGTGAATGAATTAGAAGCGCTACTAAAACTAAAAGGCTGGAAAACAACTGAATATGTTGAAACCTTTGCTAGCGAAGACAAAATAAAAGAGATGGAAAGTCCCAAAATATTTCATGTCGCTACTCATGGATTTACCACACCTGCCACAGAGAAAAATGAATCGAGTCAGTTAACAGAAAGCGAAGCTATGCTCAATGAGAACCCACTGATGAAAACAGGGCTCCTGTTGAAAGGAGCGGGTGATATCTTAGATAAAACAAATTATAACTATAACATTGAAAGTGGCATTCTTACTGCCTACGAGGCCATGAGTTTAAATCTTGATAAGACGGATCTAGTTGTTTTGAGTGCGTGCGAAACAGGACTAGGAGAGATCGCTAATGGCGAAGGTGTATATGGACTACAACGCGCCTTCCTGGTTGCGGGAGCCAAAGTACTCATCATGAGTATGTTTAAAGTAGATGACGATGCAACTCAAAAATTAATTCTTAATTTCTACAAAAAATGGCTTGCCACGAATAACCTTCGTCAAAGTTTTATCGATGCGAAAAAAGAGCTAAGAGTAGAATATCCTGAACCCATTTATTGGGGAGCATTTATGATGATAGGCCTCGATTAGAAAATTACATTCCCATCATGACAAAAGCTCCCCAGTAATAAGGGTCCTTATACTTTATCATCAATTGTTGTTGAGCCAGCTTGAAAGCCTTCAACTTATTTCCGCTTTTTGTCCAATTGGAATAAAAGTTCGTCATCAGTTGCTGTGTAGCCGCATCATCTACTTTCCACAAGCTCATGATCATGGCATTCGCGCCTGCGACTAAAAAAGCACGTTGTAGTCCATACACACCTTCACCCGACTTTACATCTCCCAATCCCGTTTCGCAAGCACTCATTACAATCAAGTCAGTACCAACCAAATCTAAATTCATCGCCTCGTAGGCTGTTAGAATTCCATTATCGCTGCTGGTGAGATCGACATCACTATCTCCTTTGGATTTGGCTCCTGCTAAAATTAATCCTGAACGCAGCAACGGATTATTTTTCGCGCTCTCTGCATTTACACCCAACGCATCTCCACCTTGTAAATCCGTATCTGCTAAAAAATAACCGTGAGTAGCAATGTGCATGAGCTGTGGTCCCTTCACAGCCTTAAAATTTGTTTCGGACGCTTCGGCTCCTTGTTTGAGTGAAATTTTAAAACCAGCGAGTGTCAAAATTTTACGGATGCCTTCAATTTCTACTTTAGTGCCTGGAAGCGGTTCTGCTGCGCCAGCATAATCAGGGAAGCCGAGAATGAAAGCATCTTTTTTAGCTACAGAAGGCTTTCTCTGCTTAATAGAAATCAAGTCCTTCGAGTTACCAATGATGACCATTTCAAAACGATTTAATACATAATCTCCCACCTTACTTTTGAGTGTATTAAGATTGATCTGATTGTAAACACCATCGGGAGAAACGTAAATTGTCTTTTTTCCGACCAACAATGGTTCTATTGTTGACCAATATTGATCGTAGGAAAAAAGATCAGCCGTCTTTTGTTGAATTGAATTCTTATAATATTTGGCGTAACGAGTTTCTAACAGATATCCATTTTGCAGCACAACGAGTTTTGGTTGCGCCATTGATTTTGTAAGCACTAAAGCAATATAACGGGAGTCGGTCGTAAAGTCCTTATCAAATACACGAACACGGATTATTTCAACCAATGCTTCCAAATCAGTAAGTTGAGATGCAACTTGTGCATAGGTGATGCGCGCAGCAGTGAATGTCTGAGAGAATGAAGAAGATTTTTTTGAAAGTGATCGCTCCGTGGCATTCGCTGCCTTCTCTAACTCAGCGATACTAATTTTTAGCTTACGAAGATCATCCTTTGACAAAGAGTAATAGCGGGATAAGTTTTCTTTCTGTGTAATCCAAGAGGTGTACTCATCAATCAAAACCTGATCGCCACTTTCCAAAATAGATTTTTTGATTTTGTTGGTGGAGCTCAACAACAATGCTTTGGTAGCAATCTGATAATCTAACATTACTTTCAGTAACTCAGGGTTAGTCGTGCTGGCTTCCACAGCATAATTATAGAATCGCTGAAACCGAGGATGGAGTACATCCCAATATTTTGTTTTCTCTGCCTCACTCATAGGAGAAAAATAGTGGTTAATAAAATCTAACGATTTATCGACAGCCTCTTTTAAAGGTTGATAGGCGTTCACCAAATCCCCCTTCTTCCAATATAATATGCCTAGGTTCTCTATTGACTTTACGTAATCTGGATGTGTTTCACCAAGTATCTTTCTTCTAATGTCAACTGCATTTTTCAAAGAGATTTCCGCCTCCGTAAACCGAGCTTGCATCCGATAAAAATTACCTAAATCGTTTTGTACTTTTGCACAGGATGTATTCTCCTCTCCAAATTTTCTTTTATATACGTCCAACGATTTTTTAAAAAGCAGCTCTACTTGATCGAATTTATTCATTTGAATATAGAGTACACCTAATTGGTTAAGCAAGCCTGCATATTCGGGATTGTTAACTTGTCCCTTCGATTCAAATATTTTCTTAATATTTAAAAATGCTGCCTCTGCCTCAGTTAAGTTTCCATTTAACTGATACATCAATGCCTGATTTAACTGAAACTTTCGGCTGTCAAAAGAATTGTTTGTTATTTTTTTTGGCGCACCCTCTGCATTGGAAATCGCTATTTTAATTATCTCTAGAGCTTCTGCATTTCTACCCATAGCCTGATACAACATAGCTTTGTTATTTAGCAAGATGGCATGTTGCATACTTTTGTCGCCAAATATTTTTTGAACTATCGGTAATGCCTCATCAAACTGTTGTTCGGCTTCGTTGTACTTACCTACTATTTGATTGAGTTTGGCATGGCTGTTTAAGTTAGATGCATAACCGGCACTTTGCTTGCCCAACACATCTTCACTTTTCGTCAATGCTTGAACAATATATTGCTCCGCGTCTTCATTTCTACCTTGAACCATAAACATTACTCCCATGCTCGACATACAACGGAGGTAAGTCAATCCATCCGTAAGGCCATTCGCTTCCATGTAGGTTTTTGCATTCTTAAATCCTACTTCCGAGAATTCATATTGCCTTAATTCATACAAATTAATAGCAGTGTCCAATTTATTCCTTGCAATTTCACTCGTGGAGGCCTCGTGATCCTGATCAAAGGCGGAGTTAACGCCCATTGAAGTTAGTTTAGTCACCGTTTCCCCTTTTTGCTCTACTTCGAAGAGATTAGAACCCTCATTAATGGTCATCGCGAATTGAAAATCGATCGAATCTAATTTAGCTTTGCTATCGACTGAGCTTTTGATCACTGTTCCTTTAAGGCTTTCCTTTGCTTTACTCTTAATCGTATTGAACCAATCTTGCGACAATGCTATTGAAGAGCTTAACAAAGAAACCAGCAAGAATAAATAAGTATGCTTCATAATAAAGAGTTATTCATTAAACGTGTTTAAATTTCCACAAAATAAACGAAAGGTGAAACTCTATAGAAATCTTTGCGAAGCGGTCGTGAATGGGCTCGAACTCATTTTTACGGAGAAAAAGTACGCTGACAAGGTAATTGAGAAGATTTTGAAGAGTAATCCGAAGTGGGGAGCCCGCGACAGACGTTTTATTGCTGAAACCATTTATGACATTGTCCGGTGGTATCGACTGTTTATTGAAATTACAGGGGCCGAAGAAAACGATTATTGGAAATTATTGGCCGTATGGTGCTTATGGAATAAAGCTGAATTTCCCGATTGGGAAGAATTAAAAGGAGTGAATCGAAAAAAGATTTTAGAAGCCTATGAGCAGAATAAATCAATACGGAAAATAAGAGAATCTATACCGGATTGGTTGGATGAATTAGGAGAAAAAGAACTAGGCTCCAATTGGGGAAAAGAGCTGAGCGCATTAAACGAAGAAGCAAAAGTTGTTTTGCGGGTTAACACTCTAAAGATTTCTAGAAAAGAACTTCAAAAACAGCTTGAAGAAATTGAAAGCATTCAAACGGAAGCACCTCTCACCTTGCCGGATGCACTGCTCTTAGAAGAGCGACAAAATATTTTTACTCGACAGCAATTTAAGGACGGACTATTCGAAGTACAGGATGGAGGTTCCCAGCAAATTGCTCCCTACTTACAAGTAATGCCTGGCATGCGTGTGATCGATGCCTGTGCCGGTGCTGGAGGAAAAACACTCCACTTGGCCTCTTTGATGCAAAACAAAGGAAGGATCATTGCCTTAGACACAGAAGAGTGGAAATTGGAAGAACTTAAAAAGCGAGGGCGAAGAGCTGGAGTTGCCAATGTAGAAACACGATTGATTGACTCCTCAAAAACAATTAAACGACTAGAGAAATCAGCTGATAGGTTGTTGTTGGATGTTCCTTGTTCAGGGATGGGCGTTCTGAAAAGAAATCCTGATGCAAAATGGAAACTTTCCATTGATTTTATCGACCGTGTGAAGGAACAACAACAAAACATTTTAGCGGATTATAGCAATATGCTTAAACCAGGTGGATTGATGGTCTATTCAACGTGTAGTCTTTTCCCATCAGAAAATGAAAAACAAGTTGCTACATTTTTAGAAAAGAAGAATAGCGGTTTTGAATTGCTCGAACAGAAGAACATCCTTCCATCAGAAGGATTTGATGGATTTTATATGGCATTGATTAAAAGAAATTAGCTAAAAAAGTTATTGGTCTTGGTGAAGAACATTCTTTTAAAAATTTACACAGCTTGGGTATTGCTTGTGTTTACCTTTTTCATGGTGCTATTCCTTCCGGGAATAATCTTACCAGCCTTCTTTGGATCGAGAGCAGTAGCGGTAACCTATTTCTTCATGAAACTATGGTCATGGATTTTTAGCAAGCTCACATTTATTAAATATGAAATTATTGGGCGTGAAAAAATTGTAAAAGAGGAAGCATATATTTATGTGAGTAACCATACCTCTTATTTAGATTTACCCGGAATCGCGATGACGATTCACGGCCAGTTCAGGCCACTGGCTAAGAAAGAACTATTAAAAATTCCAATCTTTGGATGGATTACGAAAGCTACGTGCGTTGTCGTTGATCGACAAAGTCATGAAAGTCGGAAAAAGAGCATTGGATTTTTGAAAAAAATGTTAAGCGAATCAATTTCAATCCTAATTTTTCCTGAAGGAACACAAAATCGTTCGAATGAAATGTTGCAGCCTTTCAAAGAAGGTGCATTTCGTGTGGCCATTGATACACAACAAAGCATTTTGCCTTTAGCCGTAATTGGAGCCGGCCGATTAATGCCCCCCGGAAAAGGGAAGATTCAACCGGGTCGAATTCAAATTATTGTTGGTGATCCAATACATGTTGAGCTGTACACTCAAAATAGCATCACAGACTTAAAAGATAAAACGTTGAGCATGATTAAAGAGATGATAGTGAAACATTCCAAGACATGATACGCGAAATGATTTTGATTTTTGTGGGAGGTGGCCTGGGAAGTGTCACCCGATTTTCGGTTAGTAAGTGGATTGGCACGCTACATAATCAAAATTTTCCGTATGGAACTTTATTAGTCAATATAATAGCGTGCTTCTTATTAGGTTTTTTAATTGGCTTAGCAGATCAAAAACAAATTATTTCACCACAGGTTCGTTTATTCTGGACGGTTGGCTTCTGCGGAGGGTTCAGCACTTTTTCAACATTCAGTTCTGAAACACTCAGCTTGTTGCAAAGTGGTCTTCATGTTTCTACTCTCCTATATATTATTGGAAGTTTAGTGATTTGCCTTCTAGCCACCTATGGCGGTCTTTATATGGGCGAAAGTATCAATTAAAAATAGGGAGATAAACTATCTTTTTTGTCTCAAAAAATTCCTCCTTAAAGAATTCCGTCAGATCATAAATGCTGTAGCGCTTTTTTAATTCATTCATTTCCTCTTCTAAATCGCCTCCTTTTAAATAGAGAATTCCGTTATCAAGTGGATGGATGGATTCAGTTTTTATTTTCTGATGAATCCAGATGTAAAACTCTTTCATCCGCGTGACGGCCCGGCTTACAACAAAATCATATTTGTACTTCACTTGCTCTGCACGAATTTGATCAGCGTTCATATTTTCCAAACCGATAGCACTGGCGACCTCTTTCACCACTGTAATTTTCTTTCCAATAGAGTCCACCAAGTGAAATTCAGTTTCCGGAAAAAGTATGGCCAATGGAATACCGGGAAAACCACCACCAGTCCCTACATCCAATATACTAGCTCCTGGTTTAAATTGAATAACCTTCGCAATTGCCATTGAATGTAGAATGTGATTGATGTACAGATTATCAATGTCCTTTCTTGAAATCACATTAATCTTTTCATTCCACTCTTTATAAAGGGAGCCCAGCTGAACGAATTGATCTTTTTGCTTTTCGGTTAGATCTGGAAAGTAGTTAAATAGTATAGAGGCGTCTTGCAATTGGTAGGAATTTAAGTTTATTTAGATACCAGGTCTATCTTGACTAGATGGCTCACTAAACACAAAAATAATGAAACTATTCTCTAGAATCTTCCTGTTGCTCATTATAGTTTCAGTATGGATGTCGAGTTGCCGATCCGAGCTTAAGAATGTGAACGAAACAGTTTCAGAGAAATTAGATTCTCTTCTATCAAAAGAACCAAACTTCAGTGGGGTAATACTCATTGCCAATCAAGGTAAATCCATTTATCATAAGGCTTTCGGATACCGCAATTTTGAGACTAAAGTGCCACTGGATACCGCCAGTATTTTTGAACTGGCTTCTGTCTCCAAACAATTTACAGCCATGATCATCATGATGCTACACGAAGAGAATAAACTATCGTATGATGACTTGATTGAAAAGTATATTCCCGTATTTCCTTATCCCGGTATCACCATTCGCCATCTACTCACCCATACTTCCGGTCTTCCTGATTATCAAGATATCATGGATCAACATTGGGACAAGACTAAAGTTGCCAATAATGAAGATATCATTGTATATCTTAAAAAATATCATCCTGAAAAATTGTTTGAGCCCGGTTCGAAATATACGTATAGCAATACGGGCTATGTCTTGCTTGCCAGCATAGCTGAAAAAGCTTCCGGAAAAGATTTTATTGCAATGTGTCGAGAAAGAATATTTACTCCCCTCCAAATGACTTCAACCGATATCCGCAGTCTGGAGGAAAAGAGAAGCATTGAAAATTTTGCACTGGGTCATATCTATGTAGAATCCAAGAATAGATATATCCGAGCTGACTCATTCCCTTCTTCCAATTATACCATTTGGTTAGGAAACAGAAAGGGTCCGGGGCGCATCAGTTCTACTTCCACAGACCTACTTAAGTGGGATCAGATTTTGTACACGGAAGAATTAGTAAAAACTAAAACTTTAGAAGAAGCCTTTTCTCCAATGAAGCTAAGTACAGACTCCATTTCGAATTATGGATTCGGCTGGGATCTAAAAGCAGATTCTCGCCTCGGCAAAATAGTTCAACACACAGGAGATAACCCTGGGTACAAAACAATGATTATTCGGTATGTTGATCAAAACAAAACATTGGTTATTCTTTGCAACAATGCTTATCCACGTTTTGACGAATTGACCAAATCAATCAATGATCTGATTATTCATGAATAAAATAACTTCCGTTATTGCGATAGATGACGAAGGCATTGCGAAAGCCCAAAAATTAAGACGCCTTGTTTTTGGAAATGAGCAAGGGTTTTCAACCGAATTAGATGTAGATGGCAAAGATCAGAAAAGCATTCATATCCTGCTTTATGTCGAAAATG
>JANPBK010000119.1:0-1877 GCA_031430395.1 Cyclobacteriaceae bacterium | reverse complement strand
CCCCCATTGTTTTCGGGTTCAGGCATCCCTAGCAGGAATCCATGAGGAAGTGGATATGAGAATTCTAATTGACTTTAGCGAATTAGCCAAGTAAGATACCTAACCAAGTACCGTTATACGTACAATCTTATTACTTCTCACATCCCGAAAGTCCTTTTCCATCAAAATGAACGGTAATCTAATCGAATGTTAATTCAATACTTTCGGAAACACCATCTGGTAGGGCTACCCGATGTCCATCTATAAGTGTTAGGTTTATTTCCTAGACAGGCAAGTACTGCACATTCCGTCAACGGCTATTTTTCTGAAATCAGGATTTTTTTTGGTAGAAAATTTTAAGAAACCCATAGTCGGATTTGAAAACGATCGACCAATACATTTTGGTTTACACTGATCTTGCCCCACCTCGCAGCTTTAAAAGGGGGTAGGGTCTACGGGGCGAGGGACGTAAGGATACAGTGGTGTCAATATTTACGACTTCCAGAGAACATTGTACGATTAGGTTCGAGCAACTTGATGGATGTACCACCAACACGTGAAGATTATTGTTGATGGAGAAATTTCAAAAGTTGAGATTATAGAATTTTATATTTCGCATCACAAGAAAGATCAAGTAGATTGGTGATGACGAAGACGGACTCAAGTATATTTTTGAAAACAGTAACCTCTCGCCAGACTAACCGTTTTAGATGAAAACGGGTCAAATTAGTACCCTATTTTAACACCTACTTTGAAATATTGGGATTTTTAGCCGAAAACGGATCAGAAACAGCGATTGTTTATGGTCTATACGGCTCCACAGTGAACCATAAACGACTCTTCCGTAGTCGCTAAAGTTCTTCCGATGGCGACCGTAAATTGTCGCAAATCGATTTTAAATCCCACTATTTCAGAAATGAGGTAGTGGGATTTTTTTTTGTAGAAAAGATCGAACCGTTAACATGCCAATAACTCAAGAAGAAAAAAATCAGCTAATTCAAACTCTTGAAACAAGCCTACTCCATATGGCTTTGGAAGATATAAAACGTGCTTCTGGTGGTGGTTCGAAAATGGGTGCGTTTATATTATGCAGTTGCTACATAGATTACTTAGCTGGATTTAGATATGGTAAACCAGCAGGGCGAAGCGAATACAAGCAATTTGTTACCGAGTATTTAAAGATGTATGATCCAGAAGCAATTTACCATGACATGCGTTGTGGGATTGTCCATAACTATACAGAGGGTGGCAGTTATATATTCATGCATGAACACCCTGAATTGCATCGCTATCAACAAGCGGGAGTTGGTAAAATTTGTTTAAATCTGGAAGATTTTATCTCGGATATTGAATCTGCTGCGCTTAAATATATGGATGAATTAATGAATATAGAATCCCATCAAGAACTTGCTAAACAACGACTTAATGCTGGTGGGGTCTTACAAATAACTAATCATATATAGTTACTAATCTATTGGCGGAAGGTTTGATTCCAAATCCAATATCAATCATTCCTTCTTTTTCTTCGCCTTCATCACCTTATTCCGAATTACTAAACGCTTACGAAGGTCTTTGAAATCCTCACTGATCTTTACATCCGTAATACTGGCATAGGCTTGTAACGTTACGGCTACCGATGCATGTCCAAGCATTCGAGACAATGATTCAATGGGAACGTTATTAGCAAGGGCAATAGAAACAGAGAAACTCTTTCTTGCCAAGTGATGGTGCAGCTTCTTCTTGATTCCGCAAATTTCTCCGATCTCTTGGATGTAGCCATTGAACCTTTGATTGGATGGTATTGGTAATAACTTCCTTCTCCGTGCTGACAGAGGGTGATCTCTATACTTTTCAATGATCTTCAATGCCTTTGGTAGAAGAGGAACTTTAAACTCTTT
>JANPBK010000118.1:0-2200 GCA_031430395.1 Cyclobacteriaceae bacterium | reverse complement strand
CTTGCCGAAAATGGTTTAATGATTTTAACACTGGGCCAATATTTACAGCCCACTAAAATGCATCTCGAAGTTGCTGAGTTCATTCACCCCGACACGTTCGCGATGTATAAAGAGGAAGGAATTAAGCGTGGGTTGAAATATGTTGAGTCAGGGCCACTAGTGCGGTCTTCATATCATGCGGAGCGGCACGTGAATGTGGCGATGGATTGAGACCTACATAACCTCTTGAAGCAATGGGAATTGCTGCTTCCAAAGTTCATAGTAATGTTTTCTGTTAAACATGAGTTCGTCATGTCTTCCTTCTTCAACAACATTGCCCTTTTCCAATACTACAATTTTATCGGCATTAAAAACTGTGCTTAGCCTGTGGGCAATAATCACTACTGTCTTTTCATTTTCTTTTAAAATGTCAATCATCCTCTGAACGTACTGTTCTGAAGCAGAGTCGAGTGAAGAGGTGGCCTCATCTAGCACAAGTATTTCAGGATCTTTATACAAAGCCCTCGCAATTGCCAACCTTTGTTTTTGACCTCCGGACAATGTTGCGCCATTTTCGCCCAGGTATGTGTTGAAATTATTCGGCAGCTTTTCTATAAAATCCATGATGCCAAGACTGGTACATAAACCGATGATTTTTTTCATGTCTGGCTCTATGTCGCCAACAGCAATATTGTCCACCACATTACCAGCAAATAAATCTATCCTTTGGGGCACCACACTTACTTTATTCCTCAACGATTCATTCTCAATATATTTAAGATCATACTGACCAATGGCCACGCTTCCGCTCTGTATTGGATAAAGATTTTGAAGAATTGAAATAAGTGTAGATTTGCCAGAGCCGCTCTCGCCAACAATGGCAGTGACCTTACCTTTGGGTATGATTAGGTTTAGCTCCTTAAAAACAGTAACACGCGATCCGTAGCGGAAATGAACATCTTTAAAGGATATATCGCCAATCATCTCGGTGGTGAGTTTCACTTTGTTTTCATCTTGCTCGCGCTCCAAATCCATGATTTCAAATAATCTGTCTGCTGCAATCACAGCATTTTGAATCACCTTGTTCATACCAATTAAACCACTCATTGGCCCCGTGAAGTAGCCTATTAGGGCGTAAAAAGAAAGAAGTTCACCTGGTGTTATCTGATTCTCTAGAACAAAGCCAGCACCGACCCAAAGCAGAATAATGGTAAACAATCTTGAAAAGAACTCAGATGAATTGCCCGTGAAAATACTGTTGATCCCTGACTTATAAACAGTCTTTAAAAGTGTAATAAAACGAATTTCCGTTTTTAGATTTGTAAAACTTTCAAGGCCAAAACTTTTTATCGTGCTCACAGAATTTAAAGACTCCACTAATTGCGACTCCAGTTCGGCTGCATTTTCCATCAACTTTCTCTCTACTTTTTTATTTACGCGGTTAGTGATGTAATATATAAGCGCATAAAATGGCACAATCAGTAAAATAACCAACGCCAGTTTCCAGTAATATGTAAACATGAGGGCAAAGGCCAATACTACAATAAAAACATTAACGGCCAGATTGATGAGCACATCGTTTACAAACGCCCTGATTTTTACCGCATCATTGACGCGCGAAATAATTTCACCCACACGCATGGTGTCGAAAAATTGCTGTGGCAGTTTAAGCAAATGTTTATAATACCCCAGAATAAGCTGGGCATCAATCATCTGCCCTGTGCGCAGGGTAAAAATGCTTTTTGTTGCCCCAATAAATAGCTGCACCAACAACAACCCAATCATAACAATACTCATCAGGTTGAGTAAGTTTCGGTTGCCGTCCACTAAAACATAATCGATGATTTTTTGAACATAGATGGAGGTTGACAATCCAATAATGGTATATACAAAAGCACCAAAAAGTGCTTGCACCATAATGGACTTATGCGGACTGATCAACGACCAAAAGCGGGAGCCCACCGAAACCTTGGTATCGCCAACTTCAAAACTCTGATTTGGCCAAAGGATAACCAGCACGCCTGTCCATAACTTTTTAAATTCTTCGTGCGCGTACT
This sequence comes from Cyclobacteriaceae bacterium, assembly GCA_031430395.1. Classification (GTDB taxonomy): domain Bacteria; phylum Bacteroidota; class Bacteroidia; order Cytophagales; family Cyclobacteriaceae; genus ELB16-189. The sequence continues at coordinate 164 of JANPBK010000118.1, read as the reverse complement.
GATGTATGGCTCCATCTGCCGGATCCATGACTTCAATATACTTGGGCGTAGCGTTGTAGATGACTACATAGTGATGCAATACTTCTTTGATAATGAGATGCGCGATAGCAGGCTTTGGTATTTTAAAAAGACTATCAAACTCTCCACGCACGCCCTTTGCATCA
>JANPBK010000117.1:0-6872 GCA_031430395.1 Cyclobacteriaceae bacterium | reverse complement strand
CGTCTATTTCAAGCTTTCATAATTATTGGCTTCGCGTGCTCTTGTTTGTCAAAAATCCATCAGCTTGAAAGCCCTTTTGATTCCTCCCCCATTCCGCCAACTCCTGATTATCATCTGCCAGAACATTGGGCCGCCTTGCCTACCAAGCAAGATGCCGCAGACAGCGTACCGAGATTGTCCAATCTGAAAAATTTACAGGCAACTGCACAAGCCGATGTGTTTTTTATATATCCAACGATCTTTACCAAAAAGCCAACTAATCAATATCTCTGGAATGCCGATGTCAATGATTTGGTTTTAAATAAAGAAATTCAGTCGAGCACCATATTGAATCAAGCCAGTATTTTCAACGGAACGTGTAGAGTCTTTGCACCTTATTACAGACAAGCGCATTTGTATGCATTCTACACTGCAAATAGAGCAGACGCCACGAGTGCCTTAAGCATGGCCTATGAAGATGTCAAAACCGCTTTTGAATATTACTTAAAAAATTTCAATCAGGGTCGCCCTATTATTATTGCGTCTCACAGCCAAGGCAGTTATCACGGGATACTCCTATTGAAAGACTATTTTGACGGAAAGGAGTTAAATAAAAAATTAGTAATCGCCTACTTAATCGGCCGAGCCATCAAGCCGAATGAATTCGCAAACATAAAGCCTACCGAAAAGCCTAACGAAGTGGGCGTATGGGCATCGTGGAATACATTTGGTCGAGGCTTTTATCCAAATAACTATGATACCTATTTTAAAGGAGCTTTATCTACGAATCCTCTATTATGGAATAGTACTGAGGGCTATGCACCTAAAGAATTAAACAACGGTGGCGTTGGGCTTAAATTTACGTTTGCTCCAAATCTGGTGGACGCACAAAATCATCAAAATATTTTATGGATAAACCGACCCAATTTGAAAGGTAGCTTTCTTGTCAAAAATAAAAACTGGCACCGGGCAGATATGAATTTTTTCTACATAAATATCAGAGACAACGCTGCTTTACGAGTGGAAAAATTTCTTCAACTTGAAAAAACCAGTACTTCTAATCCATAAGTGATTATAGTGAATAATGTGTGGGTAAAATATAGAAGACATTTAGCTATCCTATTTGTTGCACTCGTTACACTTTTCTATTTCAGTTTACCTACTATTCTTTTCTCTGATCCTTATTCCACCGTGCTGGAAGATCACCATCACAATTTGTTAAGCGCCAGCATTGCCCCTGATGGGCAATGGCGATTCCCGGAAGAACTAACCGTTCCAACTAAAGTTAAAGAGGCAATCGTCTTGTTTGAAGATAAACGATTTGATCGGCACCCCGGTGTAGATCCCCTTTCTATCGGCAGGGCCATCCGGCAAAATTTAAAAGTCGGTAAAGTAGTGAGTGGCGGCAGCACTCTTTCAATGCAAGTGATCCGCCTTTCAAGAAAGAATAAATCTCGAACGCTCCTTGAAAAATCGGTCGAGATATTCTTAGCCCTGCGCTTAGAGTTTCGGTATTCGAAAAATGAGATACTGAGTCTGTATGCGAGTCACGCTCCCTTCGGTGGAAATGTCGTTGGCTTGCAGGCTGCGTGTTGGAGATATTTTGGGCGGCCGACAGATGAGGTAAGTTGGGCGGAGGCTGCATTGCTTGCTGTGCTTCCCAATAATCCCTCGTTAATTCATTTGGGAAAGAATCGGCTGTTGCTCAAAGAAAAAAGAGATCGGTTACTGACAAAATTAGCGGCCGCTGGTAAGATAGACCTGTTGGCTCTACAGTTAGCAAAAGCAGAACCAATTCCAGCAACCCCGTTAGCCTTGCCGAGAATAGCTCCACATTTATTAGATAGAGCCATGAAAGAAGGGAAAGCACAACAAAAGATCATTACTACTATTGATCTTGCATTACAGCAACAGGTAGCACAAATTTTACAGGATCATCAGTCGCGTCTTCGAGCAAACAAAATCTTCAATGCAGCTGTGTTGATTATTGAGGTGAAAACTGGAAATGTAATGGCTTACATTGGCAATATCCATGCAGGGAAACAAAATCAAGAGCAAGTAGATGTAGTAAATGCTCCACGCAGTACGGGAAGTATATTAAAACCAATTCTATATGCTGCAATGTTGGACGAAGGCAAAATGCTTTCCAAAACACTTCAACCCGATATACCGATTACCATTAATGGTTTTTCACCTAAAAATTTTTCCAACCAATTTGATGGAGCCGTTCCAGCCGATCAAGCCCTTATTCGTTCACTCAACATACCGGCAGTGGAAGAACTTCGTGATCTTCGCTATGAAAAATTTTATGAACTTCTCAAGAACGTAGGGCTATCGACTTTAAATAAGCCTGCGGATCATTATGGATTATCATTGATTCTTGGGGGGGCCGCGGGTACTTTATGGGACATCACCGGAGTGTATGCATCCATGGCTCGGACACTCAACAATTATTTCGATCATCCCGGAAAAAACCGATATCATAAAACAGATTTCCATCCACCTTACTATTCCCAACAATCCATAAAAGTTGATCAGCAATCCGGACCCAATTCATGGCTGAGTGCTGCCTCGATTTATCTCACTTTCGATGCACTCAAAGAATTATACCGACCAGGTGAAGAAACCGGGTGGAGATATTTTAATAGTTCGAAAAAAATAGCCTGGAAAACCGGAACGAGTCATGGATTACGGGATGGCTGGGCAGTAGGAGTAAATCCTGAATATGCCGTGGGTGTTTGGGTAGGTAATGCAGATGGTGAAGGAAGGCCTGGCCTTACAGGAACAGAAACAGCTGCACCCATTCTGTTTGAACTTTTCTCTACACTACCCGGGAAGTCATGGTTCCAACCCCCCATTTCTGAAATGGAAAAAATACCGGTGTGTAGCAAAAGTGGCTATCGTATTTCGGAATTATGTGGAAAAGCAGATACCCTCTGGGTCACTAAAACAGGGTTGCGCACGACAGCTTGTCCCTTTCATGTAAAGATTCATTTAGGAGTCAATAGTCATTATAGAGTTCATTCAGATTGTGAGAGACTAGACCAGATGGTGCCCACCAGCTGGTTCCTTTTGCCTCCGATTCAGGGTTATTATTATCAAACTATCCACAATAATTACAATTCCTTACCTCCCTATCGAAGAGATTGCGCAGATGCTAACTCATTGTTGTCAATGGATTTAATTTATCCAAAACCGGATACAAAAATATTCATACCTCATGAATTGGAAGGAAATGCAGGAAATACCATCCTTGAAGCTACACATCGCAACCCATTATCTTCTATTTATTGGCATATGGATGGTAATTTTCTTGGAAAAACCACTAAAAACCACAGATTTGTGTTGAATCCGGGTGTTGGCAAGCATATTCTTACCATCGTAGATGACCGTGGAGAGGTCCTTAAAAGGACATTTTACATTCTTTCAAAGCGCTAATTTTAATGATAACTCTTTGTAGTGTAAGGTTTTGATTAGATTCGCTTAAATTAATTAATGAGTATGGAAGACCTTTGTGGTTCACAAAAAGAAAGTATTATGAAAAAGAAGTTGACTTTAATTCTCTTTGTTATAACTGTTGCCTTTAATTTAAAGGTATCAGCAACGAATGGGCAATTGGACGCCAAAAACTCAAATTATGTAGTCATTGGTGCATTTTCAATTCCCAGAAATGCAATTGAATTCACGGAAAACGCCAAAAAAAAGAATTTCAAGGCCGAATATTCAATCAATCCTAATAGGAATCTTTTTTATGTATACGTACTCCATACTGGTGACAAGAAAATAGCGATAGAAGAAGCCAACAAAATCCGTTCAGCTACATCATTCAATGATACTTGGGTGTACTCAGGTCTGCTTGGCGATGATCTTGAAGTAAGCAAGGGTAATGACCTTAATCCGGCTACAGGAGAAAAAATAATCAATATTGTAGCATCGGATAATAATGCTACATCCATTGTATCATCGTCATCAACAGTGGCTATTCCTGAATCGGCCGCTTCACAAACTGAAAATTTAAACGTGGCACCAACCTCCACAAGTGTTGCTGCCAATTCTACTATTGAAGAAGTAGAAGAAGGGAGTAAACGATTTCTATTTAGAATATTTACAACCGCTAATAAAGAAATGCAAGGAGACGTGGACCTCATGGATTTGGATAAAACCAAACCCAGGAAGATGGCTTCTTACCGAGGTAATGAGCCCGTCAATGTTAAGCCTGCAAATAAATCTGGAAATATTGCGCTGATCTGCGAGGTTTTTGGATACCGGAAAATACAAACCATTACAAATTTTAATGATCCGCTTGCGACAGAAGGCATCATTAAAGAAGAGAACAATACCGTAGTCCCTTTTGAATTGGTGCGCTTAAAAAAAGGTGATTTCGCGGTGATGTATAATGTCTATTTCTATAAAGATGCAGGGATTATGCGTCCAGAATCTAAATATGAAGTGAACAGTTTAATGGAAATGTTGAAAGAGAATCCTAAGTATAAAATAAGAATACACGGGCATACCAATGGAAATGCGCATGGTAAAGTTGTTTCAATGGGGGACTCAAAGAACTTCTTCGCGATCACCGCAGACGTTAAAGAAGGCTTTGGTTCAGCAAAAAAACTTTCAGAAGAACGCGCACTCGTGATTCAAAATTACTTGATTACTCAAGGTATTGATCCCGCCCGCATGCAGGTGAAAGCATGGGGAGGAAAGAAACCTGTATATGAAACAGATCACACTTTAGCCTCCGCGAACGTGCGCGTAGAGATTGAAATATTGGAAGACTAATATTTTATATAGAACTTTCCCACATGGGAATGTTCAAAAGTGATCTCTCCGGAAAGGAGTATCCAGAGAATCAAAAGATACACTCGAATGAAATCAAGCCGGGAATTCTTCAAAAGATAAAAGAAGAACAACCCGAGTTTGATAAAAAGGGAACGATCTCTCATACTGAACTTAGCGAATACCGTAATCGCTATATTAGTTCAACCTTGGAACAAGAGGTGGGCACACTCTCCCAATTAGAAAAAGAAGTGCTGGAAGCACTACATAAGAACCGTTTAATCTCAGATGATGTTGACGAGACGCTCCATGAAAATCTAACGTATGGTCAGCGTCTTGCTGATCGCATTGCTTCTTTTGGCGGAAGTTGGACTTTTATCATTTTCTTTTTTGGTATACTGTTTACCTGGATGGGTGTAAACCTTTATCTATTCAGTCAACCCTTCGATCCCTTTCCATTTATTCTATTGAACCTTATTCTCTCTTGTTTAGCGGCCTTACAGGCTCCCGTCATCATGATGAGTCAAAACAGAGTAGAGGAAAAAGACAGAGAACGGTCACGACACGACTATCAGGTTAATTTAAAAGCAGAACTGGAAATACGGATGCTTCATGAAAAAATGGATCACTTAATATTGAATCAGCAACAACGACTTTTCGAAATTCAGCAAATTCAGATAGAGATGTTGAAAGATATTACCTAGCGGTTAGACCGTTTCAAATAAAGAAGTCAAACCTTAAATTAAAATTCAAGAAAAATCCCTACCTTAGTCTATCTAAAACTTTATTTTATGTCAAGATGCTTACTTTTTCTGGTTCTGTGTGGTTTACTTTCATTCTCATCTTCGCTCGCACAAGACAAAGGCAGCTACTATGTTACGATTGGAGTTTTTGCTAAATTAAGTAATGCTACAAGGCTTACCGAAAAGGCAACTAAACAAGGATACAACGCTCAATATGCCGCTCACCCAAAATGGAAGTTGAATTATGTTTACGTCTTGGTTACCGGTGACAAGAGAAAATCATATGCCTTGGCAATTAAATTGCGTGTTGAAACTGAATATAAAGATGCATGGGTATTTGTAGGAAGCTTAGGTGCTGGAACTGATGCCCCTGAACCAGTGGTAGAAGTTCCAGTCGTAGAAGTTAAACCAGAACCCGTAATACCAGCGCCAATAGTAGAAGTAAAACCTGTGGAACCGGAGCCTACACCACTTATCGATTCTACAACCATCACAAAACCAATTGAGAAACCGATTGATAAGCCGGTGGTAAAAAAACCAGCCGGTAAACCTTTTTATTTTAAGCTAGTTAATTCTGCTGATGGTACTGAAGTAAAATCTGGTGAGGTTCATGTTCAAGAGGCAGTGAAAGCCACACAATATCAATCATTTAAACCGGGGGACGTTATTTATCTCGAAGCGCCAAAGAACAAACGGGGCTCCTATACAGTAGTTACACAAGTGCCCGGCTATAGCCCGATCAGTACAGTTTTTAATTATCAAGATCCAGCAGGTGATAAAGGAAGTCAAGATGAAGTGGTCATTGAACTGCCCATGACGAAAGCAAAAAGAGGTGATTATATAGATTTCAATAATGTCAAATTTTTCAAAAATGCTTCCATCTTACAGCCAGCCGCACAAAATGAACTGGACGGGCTGGTAGACCTTATGAAAGAAGATTCGAAATATAAAATCAAAATTCATGGTCACGTTAACGACACGAAAGAAAGAGAATCTTTTGTAAGAGGGCCTAAATCAGCCTTTTTCGCTACCAACCCTGCTGCCGATAAATCTGGTAGGATGTCTGCCAAAGAATTATCTACGCTACGCGCTGAAACGGTGAAAGACTACTTAGTAAGCCAAGGCATTAGTGCAGATCGCATTAGTACAAAAGGAGAAGGTGGTAAAATTCCTATCTATCCGGAAGGAGGAACTCTAGGACCATTAAATGACCGGGTAGAAATTGAATTTATTAGACACTAAGTTACCCCATCATAGCACGCAGAATATCATGTTGCGTGATAATGTGAGCTCGCTTATTATCATCGCGGACAAGTAGCGCTTTGTTATTTCTATTTAGTAAAGAAGAAAGAACATCAAGGGTGCTATCTA
>JANPBK010000116.1:0-1968 GCA_031430395.1 Cyclobacteriaceae bacterium | reverse complement strand
CAATTAATAGTAACACCTTTGAACTTAGTTATTTGAATCCTGTTATTTTTTATCGTGCCATCGAACAACAAAACGCGAGCAGCGATAATGCTATCCTTGGCCTTGATTTTAAATGGAATGCATTTAAAAAGATATCTTTCTATGGTCAGTTTGTTTTAGATGAATTTGTACTGTCAGAACTTCGATCAGGACGAGGTTGGTGGGCTAATAAATTTGCTTTACAGGGCGGTTTAAAATATATTGATGTGGCAGGTATTACTAACCTTGATCTACAATTGGAATATAATGTAGCACGGCCTTACACCTATTCACATTATACCTCTAGTAATTATAGCAACTACAGCCAACCTTTAGCTCACCCACTGGGGGCTAACTTTTCAGAAGTAATTGCCATCGTTCGCTACCAGCCTATTCCCAAATTAAACGTGATAGCCAAAAGTATCTTTGCCACAACCGGGAGAGATGGTCCGAATCAAAATTGGGGAGGCGATATTCTTAAAAATTACAATACCCGTCAGAGTGATTATGGGAATTTCGTAGGGCAGGGTAACAAAACGAATGTTCTTTATTTTGATCTCACAGCCTCGTATATGATTAAACATAATTTATTTATTGAGGCAAAACAGATTATTAGAAGGAGTGATAGCAGTTTGCCCGTATACAATAACAACACCTCCCTTACGTCATTGTCAGTGCGTTGGAATATCCCAGCAAGAACTTATGAATTTTAATCAATGAAGATTTTTTTTAGAATTCTTTCGTATGCAAATAGACTACCAAGGCGATTAGCATTCTTCTTCTTGTATTCTATACTCGGAATTATTTTTGGGGCATTCAACATCATTTTGGTTAGCCCGATGCTACAGGTTTTGTTCGACCAAACTAAAAAAGTGCTGGTTGCACCAGCTTTACCCAACTTTAGTTTTTCGACCGATTACATCAAAGACGCTTTCAATCATTATTTTCTTGGAATCGTCATCCAACAAGGTTCATTGAATGCGCTCTTGTTTGTTTGTGCCTTGATTGTAACCTGTGTGATTCTCGCTAATTTATTTCGCTATCTGGAGAGAGTGATGGCCACTAAAATCAGAGTGGACTTAGTGCGAAACATGAGAATGGACATTTTTAAGAAGGTGTCTCTTTTACATATTGGATATTTTAATAATGAAAGGAAAGGTGATTTGATATCTCGGTTTACAAATGATGTAAGCGAAGTAGAGAATTCAGTAATGAATAGTTTGAAGGTGGTGCTCAAAGAACCAATTACAATTATTGTTTATTTCTTTGTTCTATTTAAGATTTCCCCCCAACTCACTTTTTTTACCCTACTCGTTTTGCCGTTGACGGGGGGTGTATTGGCTGAAATTATTAAAAGGTTAAAGAAGCAGGCTACGGAAAGTCAAGAGTCCTTGGGTAGAATTGTTAATATCCTGGACGAGACGTTTAGCGGGATGCGCGTGATTAAGGCTTTTAATGCCCGTAATTTTGTGATCGATAAAATCGAGAAAGAAAGCACAAATTATCGCAGACTGAGTAAGTCAATGGCCTACAAGAATGAACTTGCTTCTCCGGTATCGGAAATTTTAGGTGTAATCATTATTTCCGGAATCATTTTTTTTGGTGGGAATATGGTGCTTGGCAAGAATTCAACCTTAGAGGCTCCTGAATTTTTGCTTTTCTTGACTGTATTTGCCATGATCATCCAACCGGCCAAGAATTTTTCTAATGGTATCACTTCATTACAACGGGGAACAGCTTCATCCAAAAGAATCTTTTTCATCATCGATTATCAACCGGCAATACAAGATAGCCCTAATGCAGAGAAGCTGATCAGTTTTGAAACTTCCATTGAGTTTAGAAACGTTTCTTTTGCCTATGACACTGAACAAGTCTTAAAAAACATAAACTTAAAAATTGAGAAGGGAAAGACTGTAGCTTTAATTGGCCAATCAGGTGGTGGGAAATCTA
>JANPBK010000115.1:0-5470 GCA_031430395.1 Cyclobacteriaceae bacterium | reverse complement strand
ATATATATATATATATCAGGTGTATTCACTGTAGTAAAGCCCGGCTTAAATTCTACATGACGGAATATTTTGTTCATTAGCATCTGGCATCCAGCCCATAAGGTTGCATCTTCCGTAAAACAGTCAGCGGCAAAAGTTCTGATTTCTTCGCTGTAGGGGATGTAAAGGGAAGGCAACGTATACTGAATGACGTCTGCGTAGGTTACTCCTTCAGCCGAAAGTTGACTGAGTGTATTTCTGCCTAATAAACTTGAATGGAAAGCATGATCGGCATTGACTCTGTTATTAATCTCCAATCTACTTTCAGAATGAATTACCAACTCTTTATGTTCTTTGTAGATCGAGATGAATAACAAAGTGTTACCAAAGAAATCGGTGATGTAAGTAAGTTCATCTGGAGTTGGTGAAATTTTAATCTCAGATGAAAGTAAACTTTGTTCATTACAATTTAAAGGAACTAGGCATAATCGGTTATGCCCGGTAGTAACCATCTCCTGGTATTTATATTCTGTGGTATGATGAATTTTATAACGCATTATACTTCAAATTGAAATCCTTCTTTGCTTCCCTGTTGCTGATAGCTGGAATGACTAAAATAGGTGGCGCTTAATTTGCTATACAACAACGCCATTTGTGCCTGCAACTTGCCACAATACTCATCAAAGTCTTTTCGATAATTTGTTTCTTCATCGATCTTAATCAAAGCTTGGATGTCCATCAGTCGAACGGAACTATAACATTCAAAGGCTAATCTTGAAATTTCGTTATCGTTGGTTCCACCATCTTTTTGGGCCAGAATTCTGGCGTACTTCAATAAGCCTTCTAATTGCGATATTAAGGAAGTTGGATTTTGATTATTCAAAAATAAAAGGTCAAGGGTAGGAGCAGCATCCAAGTAGGTTCGATATACCGAGCGATAGGTGGAGAGATTTTGATTACTGAGGAGGAGCGACTCTAATAATTGAAATTCGGTACTTTCTTCATATTTAAACGAGAGAATCGATCTGTATTGGATCAATTCCATTTGAATTTCTTCGATGAGTTGCCCCATGCGATACATGATTCTTCCGTCACTACGATACATACTTTGCCTGGTCATTTCTGAAAATGAAAGTAAGCCTCCGGTTAGCAAATCAAGTAGTGTGACTACATGCCGGATACCATCAGGCTCAACAGCAGCAATCCTTCTTTTTACATTTTCGATTTCATCAATAATGCGCCAACTATCTACCGTCCATCGGTCACGGGCTGCATACATGGATTTCAATAAATTATTCAATGTGAATAAAATACTTCCCGGGCGATCCATGTTGCAAATTATCTGATGGATTTCTGCCAATGGATTCTTAATCTCTTCTTCGGCATCATCTATAAATCCAGGGTATGTATCGGTGAGGTGAGTGGTTGTACGCAGAAGGACCAATAAAGATTCGGATTCAGCGGCACCATTCACGTACCCTTTTTGGGTGAAGTGTCTCAATACGATTCGAATAAAACGGGAGGAACGAATGACTCTCTGCGTGTAACGACCCACCCAAAATAAATTTTCTGCGGTTCGACTTGGTAGTACCGCTTTTCTTTTCATGTCTGGCGCCTGATGGATGATGCCCGGCATTGTGTTTTTTACAGTCGACTCAACCCACGCATCTTTAGAAATTCCTCCGTCCTGATTGGAAACCAGAAAACTTCCTTTTTCAGATGAGCATCGGGCAAGCCCTCCTCGCATCATTTCATATCCATCTTTTGCACCAACCAGGTAGGTGCGAAGAACAGTATAGCGTGGTTCTAGTTTCTCTTTTGCAAAAACGGGAGAGGTTGAGAAATGAACTTCCTCTTGACCTACATAGCGAAACGGTTCAAATTTTATTCTTCGTATTAGACCGTCTTTTTCTGATCTTGAAAGTTGACTACCCATCACAGTTTTAAAACCACTTAGACGTTCGGTGGTCTTGATCACTAACTTTTCTAAATTATCTATGACGTGGTTCATTTCTTTTTTCTGGCCACACCACCAGGTTGCGATCATAGGAATGATCGGGTCTTCATTTAGAAAGTACTTAAAGGCTCCATGTAAAAAGGCCATTAACCCAATATTTTCAAGAATACTACTCCCCAGTGGATTAGCAATAGCAACATTTCCTTTTCGTATGGCTTGTAACAAACCAGGTATCCCTAGTTGAGAATCTTCGCGAAGCTCTAAAGGATCGCAGAACGTATCATCTACTCTTCGTAAAATAATATCCACTTTCTCCAATCCTTCCACAGTTTTAATCCACACGAAGCTGTCGCGCATGATTAAGTCTTCGCCTTGCACTAAGGTGATCCCCAAGTACGAAGCCAGAAAGGCGTGTTCAAAATAAGTTTCATTACGTGGGCCGGGTGTGAGCAATACAATGCGTGGATGCTCTTTACCTTGAGGTGCTAGTTGAATCAAGGTCTGCATTAAGCTATTGAAAAATCCACCCAACCTGGCTACTTGATGCTGGTGAAATAATTCAGGAATAACTCTACTTAATGCGCTGCGGTTTTCAAGCGCATATCCCATGCCGGAAGGTGCTTGTGTTCGATCTTTAATTACCCACACTTTGCCATCGGGTCCTCTCGAGATGTCTGCTGAATATATAGGAAGTTGGTAATCACCAGGGAGTTTGATTTTATCGCATGCGCGAAGGAAACCAGGATGTGAGTAAATGAGTTCGGGTGGAATAATTCCTTTTTTTAGTAACACTCTCTCTCCGTAAAGGTCTTCCAAAATTTTATTCAACACATAAGCCCGTTGCTTCATCCCTCGTTCTACGCCACGCCACTCCGATGCGGAGATGATTAACGGTACGGGATCCAGTAACCATGGTCGGTTCAATCCATTAGTATCCCCATACACATTATAGGTCACCCCATTCTCTTTGAGCAGTTTCAGTAATTCTTGTTGACGACTTTTGAATTCAATTGCGCCCAGATTTTCAATATTAGCTAGTAGTCGCTGCCACTTTTCCTTCACTCCGTCAGAAACGGTAACACACTCATCCAATACTGATTGATTTGTTAAGTAACCATTCGCTAATGATTGCAACAACGAGTTTTGAGTTTGTTCCATAGCCTCGCTTAGAATTGCCTTAAGTCTAATGTGGTTGGGTATTCCGGACTTATCTTCATGATTGGAGGATCGAAGTTCTTAGGAGTTAAGGTCTTTTCCAAATATCGTTCTGCACCGGCATAAACAGGTGACGGGGTAAATGATCCTTGCGTATGTCCTTGATTCCAAAAGCGACTGATCCTGCGACCTTCTGCTTCGTATGAATTAACAGGGTAGCTATCATAATTTCTTCCACCCGGATGGGCAACATGATAGGTACATCCACCAATAGCGCGATGATTCCATTTATCGACTATGTCAAATACTAAAGGGACATCAGTGCCTAATGTAGGATGCAATGCTGAAGGAGGACTCCAAGCTCGATAGCGAACGCCTGCGACAAATTCACCTTTTATAGCTGACTCTTTGAGTGGGACAGGGGCACCATTACACACAACCATATACCGATCGATGTTGAAGTTTTTTACTTTCACTTCAATACGCTCAACTGATGAATCAACAAATCTTGCTGTAGCTCCGCTGGCCGATTCTTCGCCCAGTACATGCCATGGTTCGATGCCTTGCCGCAATAGTAGTTCCATATCTTGCAGCATGATCTTTCCATGCATAGGAAAACGGAACTCAAAAAACGTTTCCAGCCAAGCAGTTTGAAAGGGATAGCCAGCTTCTTGCAGATCGCGCATTACTTCTTCCAAATCTTGCTGCACGTAATGATGAATCATGTATTTGTCATACAATTCAGTTCCCCAGCGAATTAGTTTTTGTTTGTACGGCTTTTTCCACATCATCGCCACGATGCATCGGATGAGTAGCAATTGCACGATGCACATCTCTTTGCTCGGTGGCATATCAAATCCACGCAATTCCAGAATACCTAATCTTCCGGTAGAGCTATCGGGAGAATATAATTTGTCGATACAGAACTCAGCGCGATGGGTATTACCCGTGATGTCGATGAGTAGGTTTCGGAATAAACGATCTACCAGCCAGAAGGGAACTTCTTTTCCTTCCGGGATTTGACTGAAGGCAATTTCAAGCTCGTAAAGAATTTCTTGCCGCCCTTCATCTACGCGTGGCGCCTGACTGGTTGGGCCAATGAATTGCGAGGAGAAGAGATACGACAAACCAGGATGATGTTGCCAATAAGTAATTAAGCTTCTGAGAAGATCGGGTCTTCTCAACAAAGGACTATCTGCTGGAGTGCTGCCTCCGATCGTAATATGATTACCACCACCTGTGCCTGTATGCTTTCCATCCAGCATAAATTTTTCGCTGCCCAAGCGGCTAAGTCGTGCCTGCTCAAATAGCACATCGTAATTATTGACGAGTTGCTTCCAACTTTTGGCAGGATGAATGTTTACTTCCAATACACCCGGATCAGGCGATACTGATAATTTTGTAACCCGATGATCAAAGGGTGGTTCGTATCCTTCAATAATTACTTTTAGATTTAGTTTTGCGGTGGCCGCTTCAATCGAGGTAAGTAAATCGATATAGTGTTCCAGATATTTCAGCGGAGGCATGAAGAGATACAGCTTGCCATCTCTTGGTTCGATACAAAGCGCTGTTTTAACTATGAAAGTTTCAAAAGTTGGAACTACTTCCTCCTTGGGTTTTTCCTTTTTGTCTTTTTTAGATTCCTCAGTTTCTTCTTCTTTTGGATAAGCTGCTTGAAAAAACTCTTTCGGCAGGTCTTCCTTCGGAATAGCTAGATCGTGACGCTTTTCAACTTTATCAGAAAAGTTTTCCAGCGCAGCTAATTCCTCAAACGGACTTCGCTCGACAGGTTTTTGCATTTTCAAATCACTGATGTAGGCCAAAGATTTTAATGGCAGTCGTAAACCGATGGCAGAATCTCCGGGCAGTAAGATCAAATGATTGTTCCGGAATTGCCAGGCCGATGAAATCCATCGGATGTTCCAATGGTTCCACTCCATGGGTATCACATAACCCGCGGGAGTACCCAATCCTTTAGATAGTAGCTGACTTAATTTTTGTCGCTCGAGCGGATCGTTGAGATTGGATTTATACGGATCAATGTTAATCGGCACTTTATTTTCTTCCCACAAAAAATAAAACGCATCTTCCATGGCCGGATGCACGTGCTCTTGAGGAATATTCAAATACTTCGTCAACTCATTGGCCAAACGATGGGCATCGGCTATGGTGAAGTTTGTGGGAGTATCATCCAGATCAAGGAGTGATTCATTTTTCCATATTGGCAAGCCATCATTGCGCCATATCGCAGCATATTGCCAGCGGGGCAACGGCTCACCCGGGTACCATTTACCCTGACCTTTATGAATGAACGCGCCTTTACTAAACGTGCTTTTCAATTTCTTAATCAATTGCCCACCTAATTTTCTTTTTTGTGGT
>JANPBK010000114.1:0-4638 GCA_031430395.1 Cyclobacteriaceae bacterium | reverse complement strand
CGGACGGGTGACCGCAAACAAAATGACGTCAGCAATATCAGCGGCATAAAGAGGTGTTAACCCCTGGTAGACCGTTTTTGCCCGCGCTGCATCCCCTTTAAATCGAACCAGAGAAAATTCTGTTTCCACCATACCAGGATGAATGCCCGTAACTTTTATACCAAATGGATTGAGATCCATTCGCATGCCTTTTGTTAGTGCATCTACTGCAAATTTGCTTGCACAATAGACATTTCCGTTAGGGTATACTTCTTTGCCGGCAATAGAGCCAATGTTGATGATATGTCCCGCTTTTCGTTCAATCATTCCGGGTATCACTTGTTTAGATACATAGAGTAACCCTTTTACATTGATATCAATCATGGCATCCCAGTCGTCCGCATCTCCTGTTTGAATTGGCGCTAGCCCGTGTGCATTGCCGGCATTGTTCACCAGCACATCAATGTTCTGCCACTCCCCTTGCAGCGACTCAATCGCTTGGGCTGTTTGATTGCGATCGCGCACATCAAAGCTGAGCGATACTACCTCTGTGCTGATAGAAAGCTCTTCCGTTAATTTTCTCAATCGGTCCTTTCTTCGGCCTGCCAGAATAAGTTTAAAATTGTTTACCGCCAGTACGCGAGCGGTGGCCTCTCCTATTCCTGAGGTGGCTCCGGTGATCAGTGCGATTCTTTTTGAATTCATTCTGTTTTTGAAATAATAAAAACTGTGTCGAAAAAATCGTGATTTTATGTGCTATTGGAAGATGAGATACACGCCAATCGTATTGGTGTTCAATCGGCTCAATGGATCCCGATAAATACTTTGGTCATCACCCAACATGTTTACAATCCCTCGTGAGAATCGAAGTTCAGGTGAAAATTTAAATAGCGGGAAGTAAAAATCAAAGCCGATGCCTGCATCTAAGCTCAAATTACTTTTCAATATAGGAATGGCCCCCGAAGAATTACCAATATCATTTTTTCCAGAGGCTTCAATAGCTGGAGTAATGCCCCCAACCATATACATTCTTACGTTACCTCTTCGCATCGACTTAAATTTAACCAATAAGGGAAATTCGACAAGTGTCGTTTCCACTAACTGTGTCTGTGTAGTTCTATTGGTATAATAATATGTGAGACGATGTGAGTAAAAGCCTGCCTTTGGCATTAATCGTAAATCAAAAAATTCATTGAGACGATAGTTTATAAGAAAGCCTAATGAAAAACCTGGAATAAATTGCGGTTGCACTGACTGAACGGTATCAAATTTTTTTGCAATAAATTGGTCAGAATACTTTACTTCATACGAACTGGTATGTAGTCCTATCGAAAAACCGTAGCTTATTTTTCGGTCATCATAATTCGGATTGTGTTGCTTTGCCCAACGGAATAATTGAGCTTGTGAAGAGGACACAAGCATCGACATGATGAACACAAGAACTATTTGATACCTGTGTAGAGTGAGCTTATTCCAAAGGTCAAAGGCCTGCATGAAGTGTTTTTATAACCTAATTCGTCTAATATGGCAGTAAACTCTTTCCCATCTGGAAAAGCTTGAACCGACTCGGGAAGATACGAATAAGCTTCCGAATCTTTGGAAAATGCCTTTCCAATGGCAGGTGTAACAAACTTAAAATAAAAATGATAGAGTGGTTTAAAGTACCATGCAGTAGGCTTTGAAAATTCCAAAACTACTAACCTTCCCCCTGGCTTTAAAACTCGCAACATCTCCGTTAAACCTTTCCGCAAGTCCTCAAAATTCCTTACTCCAAAGCCAACGATAATAGCATCAAAGTTATTTTCCAAGAAGGGCAAATTTTCTGAATCCCCACTACGCAATTCAATTACCTGATCATAACCCCTCGCGATCATTTTTTTTCTACCTACCTCCAGCATGCCTTCTGAAATGTCGATCCCTATTACTTTCTCAGGTTTTAATTTCAGCGCTTGGATGGCAAAATCACCGGTGCCAGTAGCTACATCCAAGATGAGTCGTGGATGCTCCTTAATGAGAAGAGAAATAGCTTTTTTTCTCCACCCAATGTCGATCCCAAAACTTAAAAAATGATTTAGAAAATCATAATTGCCACTAATGTTATCAAACATTCTGGCTACCTGCTTTTTTTTTCCTGATGTATCGCTTTTGTAAGGGACTACTTCCAATGTGCTTTGAATTTAATGTCTAATACTGAGGGGGCTTACCCATATGAGTAAACACGTAAAGAGGAGAATTTGTTAATTGCTCAAGACTTTAAACTCAACTCTGCGATTGTATTGACGGCCTTCGCTTTCATCATCATTACTAGCCAGTGGTTTGCTCTCTCCATAACCAACCGTTTTTATCCTTCGCGTATCAATTCCTTTAGAGGTAAGGAAATTCTTTACTGCGTTAGCCCTTCGTTGTGATAGGTTTTGATTGAATACTTTGTCTCCTATGCTATCGGTATGCCCGCCTATTTCAACCTGAAGGCTTTGATTTTGCTTCATCATAGTCTCTAGTTTGTTCAGTTCCCCATATGAACTAGTAATAAAGGTGGCCTTTTCAAAATCAAAATAAATATTGCGCAATATGGATACAACGCCTACTACCAATTTTCGCAATTCGATGGTTCTGTTAATCGTCTTCTCTTTTGTTGTAGCCCCTTCCACTTTTGCGGTCAAGTTTTGAAAAACATATCCATCACTTTCAACTGAAATACGGTACTCTTTTGACACTGTTGCTGTCATACTAAACTCATAAGAGCCCTGACCGTTATTGACAGCGCCAACTACTACATTATCTTTTAAACCCTGTACCCTTACTTTAGCATCAACAGCCTTTTTGGTGATTGCATCTATTATTGTTACTAGATACTTGATGGGTTGTATAACTGCCTTTGGTTCGACTTTGGGTTCTATCTTTGGTTCTACTTTTGGAATTTCAACTACTGGCTCTGGCTCTTTAGCGGCTACAGGAGGAGCTTTCTTTTCATCCTGTGCTGGCATTATCATATAAATATCTGAATAACCTAAACCATCTTCACGGACGGAAGAATAGTACCAATGTTTGCCATCCTTCGTTCCCGAAAAATAGATGTCATCGTCAGGTGAATTAATTGGATAGCCCATATTTTCAGGTTCACTCCATTCATTCTTTTCTTTATCTAGCAGGTTTGATTTAAAAATATCAAAGCCCCCCATTCCTTTTCTTCCTTGTGAACTGAAATAGAGTGTTTTAGCATCATAATCGATAAACGGGCCATCTTCATCAAACTCAGTATTTATGCTGGGGCCAAGATTTTTAACCCGCGTCCATTCACCCCGACTATCCTTGTAACAGACATATATGTCAGAGCCTCCATATCCACCTGGCCGTTCGCTCGCAAAATAAAGAAGTTCTCCATCTTTGGTAATTGAAACAGACGATTCGCGATAAGAGGAATTAATAATGCCGGGCATTGCCTCTAACCCGCTCCACGATCCATCTTTTTGTCTTTCCGTATAATAAATATCTCCATTCCCTTCGTCTTTATAAATGAACAGTGTTTTACCATCTGGCGAGAAAGCCAAATTTGAATCATTGAACTTTGTATTGATAGTTGGTCCAATATTTTTAGCCCGTTGCCAGGTAGTGCCATTTTTTTCAGTAGTAAAAATGTCCTCATAGGGTTTATTGTCTTCGGCCACGTTTTCATAGGTATTTCCATCTCTTCTCCGCGTAGTAAAGACAATTTCATTCTCTTCGGCATTCAATACCGGGGCGTAATCTTCAAATTCCGAATTTATTTCACGACCTATGTTAACGATCGAAAAAGGCTTTGGATTAGCAACAAATTCTTTCCCATTTTTACATTCCTGAATCCTACGATCCACCTCTTTCATCTCAACTTTATCGCGACCCTGGTAATTAAGTTTCTTGGAAAGCTTGTCTTTGTAACGACCATAATAGTTTAATGCTTTATCGAAATCTAATCCAAACTGATAACTAGATCCTATCCAATATTCAAGATCAAATCGATAATCAGCATCTTGGCGATAGACTCTCAAAAAGTACTTAGTCGCTAAATCCTTGTTGATTGTAATTAAGTGCAGATGACCCGCCTCAAAATTTGCTTTAGAATTAGTTGTATCATAGTTAGCCGCAACTACCATCTGATCTCTTGCATCATCTTCAGCCTTAGTTGCTTCCAAAATAAGATCAGCTTGAAGCATATATTCCTTCGAGAGTTCCTTGTCCTGTTGTTGCTGAGCAAGTGTCGTAAACGAAGCTACCAAAACACTGCTGGCTGCAAAAATGAATACCCGTAAAAGGCTGTACATATTAAATGATTGATTTACATGATAATAAAATCATTCCAGAGTCGCAATTTAGCAAAATCTTTCAAAAAATAAAGGTGATTTACACTCTCATAACTTACACATTTAATACATACTTAGTAATTAGCACTTAAATCAAAACTTTAAGTTTTCTAATTAATCAATCTCAGGGATTTTTGTGCAAATACCTGAATCTAACCTGTCAAATAGACCCGAAAGCGCCAAATTAACTGTGCGATTTATTAAGACCTAAAACTAGCTATCCAATTCTAAAGTTACTCCTTCTGAATCAAGCACATAAATCCGATCGCAAAATTTGGCAGTATCATTTTTATGTGTCACAAAAAGTATGATCATTCTC
>JANPBK010000113.1:0-6446 GCA_031430395.1 Cyclobacteriaceae bacterium | reverse complement strand
AAAGGGTGTGAAGTCTACTAATTTTCGTGACCTGGAAAGTTTTACTGTATAGGGGCCCGGTGCATCGCTAATAAAGCCATCCACCACCAATTGTAAGTTTGTGTTTGGGGCCGATAACTCAAACTTATCGATGCATGAATCAAAGGAGATGATAGCAATAAATAAAATGAGTTGTCTTTTCACAATCACACATATTTTACCAAGTGGCAGGCTTTACGGTTGTAGAAAAAGGAAATGTTGACAAACAGGATTCAGGAATCGGTGGCGGGGCACTCGGTATAAAGTCCGCACCAATAGGGATATTGGAAGCATCTAAAAAGATGTATTTTTTTGTACTGGCAGCTGCGGAAAAGAGGCCTTGTGCTTCTTGCGTACCACTCACTAAACGCATATTTGTAACAGCCTTGCCAATGGCCGGTTGAAACAGACTTGCAGCTCCTTGTTTTTGATCGGCAACTGTTTTCCAATAATTAAAGGCAGGTGCTGAAAGACTTATTTGCTCTACTTCTACTTGTACTTTTTCATAAAAAATCCAGTATTCAACGGGTACGATGCCCACTTCTACATTCTTAAAATTACCATTCGAGACCAGGGCGTTATCACTAACTTTTGGATTGGTATCGATAAGATTCACATAGCAGGTGCAGCATTCACAAGGTCTGATTTGTACAATGGTCCCATCTTTGCTTCCATAACCGCTACAAGGACGGGGATCTACCACCCGATCTTGACCAATTAATTTTGTGTGTAGTTCGGGATTTGTTTGAACCTTATAGGTACCGGTGAATTTCCATCGGTACAAATTTTCACTAAGTGCTTCGCCCCGTGAATTAATGAAAATTCGAAATTGATATTTGGGTCCTCCGCTGGGGGGTTGATATTGCTCAAAGGTATAGTAGATGCTATCTACTGCCCCCGCTGGACTTAATTTTTCCTTCGATGACTCGTAAATATTACCATCTCTGGTTTCTACACGCAATACATATTCTCGTCCAATAACACCACGGATTCCAGCCGCATTGGTTTTGTACGTACCTTGCGAAACCTCCGTTAAAATTTCTGAATTTCCAAGATTATCGGAGATCATTACCTTGGAAGCAGAGACTACTTTAGGGGCTGTGTAGTCTAAAATTTTTCTGGTTCTGCTTAATTTAATAGTGTATGGCCCAGGCGCATCGCTGATTTGCCCATCGATGACTAACTGAGAAGCAGTTTCGGCTCCATTGAAGTCCACCTTTTCTACACAAGAATCACCTACGAGGAGGACGATTATAAATAACCCAATCTTTTTCATCATTAAAATTTTACGCTGTAGGTGATCGAAGGCAGGATTGTGCCAATAATAGAAAGTTGATAAGGGACTAACGTTCCATTCGTTGCTTCTTTAAAGAAAATAGTGAATGGATTTTTTCTGCCATAAACATTGAATAGCGACAAGGTCCAGGTGCCATCAAATATTTTCTTTCTCTTGTGGCTTCCCTCTAATACCAATGCCAGATCTAACCGATGATAATCGGGGATTCGAAATTCATTGCGTTCAGAGAAATTAGAAACAGAGATATTATCAATGGTGAAACCTGACAAAGGTGTAGTAACAGGACGCCCGGTACGATAGGTAAAATTTCCTGTAAAGAAGTATCTTCTTGAGATATTATATTTCCACGAAATATTTATAACATGGGGTTGATCAAAATTAGAGGCATACTCTTTTCCGTTGTTGATCGTCTCTGAAGCAGTAGGTCCTTGTATCGTGCGCAGTGATCTTGAATAGGTGTAACTAATCGATCCGGTTAAACGACCCAAGGATTTTGCAATTTGTGTCTCCACTCCATAGGCAGTTCCTTTACCTTGAAGAAGATCCGTTTCAATTTGTTGATTTAAAATGAGGCGAGCGCCATCTTTAAAATCAAGAATGTTATCAATCTTCTTCTGATAAAACTCTATGAACATGTCATACATTTTGTTTTTGGTAGTGCGGAAATAACCAAATGAAAACTGATCAGCTACTTGTGGCTTAAAATAATAACCACTGGGTTGCCAAATATCAATGGGTGTGATCGCTGTCGTATTCGTAACTAGATGCAGGTATTGGTAGATTCTATTGTATCCAAACTTGATAGAAGAGGTGGGTGAAAATGAGTAGCGAAAAGATACACGAGGTTCCAACCCGCTATAAGATTTAATTGTTTCTCCGGCTTTATACTGAACGGTATTTGTGAGCGTAGGAAGTTCCAGGGGCAGTCCGGGTTTATAAATATTAACGGTGCCGGGACCAATGGAACTAAACATTGAAAAACGAAGGCCGGCTTCAATATTTATTTTTTCGTTGATGTTGTAATTATCGCCTGCGAAAATAGCGGATTCAATAGATTGCTGGTCTTCAATTTGGATTAACTTAATACTGGAGGCTGATGAATTTGGTTTTAGCGTGCCGGGATTAAAACCATAATATTGACCTTGGACGCCTACGGTTAGTTTATGTTTGCCGAGTTGATATTGTAATCCCGTTTTTATAGATGGGTAGGTTATTTTATAGGATAAATTAAATCCGCTAATCCGACTGTCATCTGTCACTTCATAACCATATGTTCCATAGCCGGCATGTAAATAAACATTCAACTTTGGTGAGAAAATATGATCTAGTTGCATGGAAGCTAGTAAGTTGTTCCAGCGATATGTAGAGTCACCTTGTAGTCGGAATTGATCTCGACTGATGTAACCCGAAAAAGTAATTTTGGTTCGATCACTAAACTTGTGGGATAACTTTAATGAACCGTCATAAAATGTAACAGAGCTTTTGGTGAGATCTATGTAATTCGTTCTGATTGAATTGATAAGCCAATCTGAATAGGTAGTACGAAAAGACGCGGCAATAGATGTCTTATCTTTTATGATTGGTCCTCCAATATGAAAATTGCTGGTAAGGGCACCAATGCCAGCCCCCCCTTTCCATTTTTCATAATCACCTTCTTTTGAACGGATATCTAAAACGGATGAAATTCTTCCACCAAATTCTGCCGGAATACCACCGCGATAAAATGTAACATCGCGAACAGCCTCTGAATTGAATGCCGAGAAAAACCCGAATACATGGGAGCTATTAAACACGGGTAAGCCATCGTATAAAATAAGGTTTTGATCTGCACTGCCACCACGAACATTGAATCCAGAAGCCGCTTCGCCCGCTGTAGTAACACCCGGTAATACTTGAATTTGCTTGATCAAATCTACCTCGCCCATAAAGCTTGGAGCTCTTTTAAGATCTTTCATGCTAATCTGAATGAGTCCAATGTTGCTGGTGATGGCCTCTTTGCTAGCACGATCTTGGATGACGACCTCTTCCAGCACCGTAGGGATTTCTTCCAATTCAATGGTCAAGGAGCCGTCTTGAAAACCTTTTAGATTGATTACCTTCTCTTCATAGTTGACGTACGAAAAATTAATAATATGATCACCGGCAGGTACTTGAAATTTGAATTGACCCTGCGCATCGGTAGATACTCCTTGCGATAAATTATTGAAATAAACACTAGCGCCAATCAGCGCCTCATCATTTTTGCCTTTGACAATCCCTCGAACCCAAATCCGTTGATTGGGGGGGGTGATTTCAGCGTTCCCAAATTGAATTTGTTCAATTTTTTTTCGTTCCCGGATGGCATCACCCAGCAGCATTTTATGTTGAATGGCTTGTTTGGGATCTTTTACGAAGACAATGGAATTTTTACTAAACTCCAGATAATTTAAATCCGTTCCCAGAAAAAGATCGTTCAAGAGAAATTGCAAAGTTTGATTTTGATAATCTTTTTCAATGATAATTTTATTGAACCATTCTGATAAATAATAAAATTTTATGGGATTTGTTTTCTCGATGTCCTCCAGCAATGTTTGAAGGGTTTTTCCTTTTTCAGAGCCATCCAGTTTGTGACTTAAGATATCTTGGCCAAAAGAATAAACAGACGCAAGCGTAAAAAGGGTGAATAAAAATGTTTTCAATATAATTTAGATTTAAATAGAGAGGCGGATTTGTAAAAAATCTAATCAATTAGCGAAATACCATGAATTACAAATTCAAAGATACAAAAGTCTTTTTATTCTAAAGTTTTATCAGCCTTAGAATAATGCTTCTCTTTCATATATCCTCTATGTATTTAGGCAGTAACTTCAAAGCTCTCTACACTGGCGTATTTCATGTATTCTTCATAATCAAAAGGGACATCTCCGCCTTCCAGCAAACATCCTTCCGGGATGGTAGGATAAATTTCTTCGTATGTTTTTACAAGGTTCATGAAAACTCTGCGATATACGTGGGTTCGGTTGAGTTTATCCGGATGGTCAATACCCGTAGCGCCCATCAATTCAACCAGGCTTTCTACCGTGTTTTTATGGAAGTTGGCTACGCGTCCTTTCTTGTCTTCAACTACAAGACCTTTCATAAAGTAAGGATCTTGCGTAGCAACCCCAGTTGGGCAAGTGTTCTTGTTACATTCTAAAGCTTGAATACAACCAATGGCCATCATCATTGCTCTGGCACTGTTGCAAGTATCGGCACCTAATGCCATCGCTCGCAAAATATGAAACCCTGACAAAATTTTACCGGAGGCGATAAGCTTCATTTCATTTCGTATACCAAATCCACGCAATGCATTATCCACAAAGGCAAGGGCATCCAATAACGGCATGCCAACATAGTTGGTGAATTCTGGAGGCGCAGCTCCCGTGCCACCTTCTCCGCCATCTATAGTTATAAAATCCGGATAGGTGTTAAGTTGAACCATGGCTTTACAAATGGAAAGAAATTCGCTCTTTCTGCCTACGCATAATTTAAATCCTACCGGTTTCCCTCCTGAGAGCTCCCGCAGTTTTTTAACAAACAAAATAAGTTCCTTTGGCGTACTAAAGGCACTATGGAAAGGAGGAGAGAACACGGTAGTCCCCGCTTTCACAAGACGGATGGCTGCAATCTCAGGAGTATTTTTAGCGGCAGGCAAAATCCCACCATGCCCGGGCTTGGCACCTTGTGAGAGCTTAATTTCGATCATCTTTACATTTGGCTTCATGGCATTTTCTTTAAATGCATCTGCCGAGAAATTTCCATCTTGTGTTCGAGCTCCGAAATATCCGGTTCCGATCTGCCAGATAATATCGCCACCGGGAGCCAAATGATAAGGGCTCAACCCACCTTCGCCTGTGTTATGAGCGAAGCCTCCAATTTTTGCGCCTGAGTTCAATGATAAAATGGCGTTTTGACTCAGCGATCCAAAGCTCATGGCTGAAATGTTAAGCACACTCATTTCATAAGGTTGTTTACATTCTTTGCCACCGAAGGGAACCCTCGGGTGGTGGTTCATCTTATGAAAGTCTTTGGGTGCAATAGAATGCGTGATCCACTCATATCCTTCTGCATAAACATTTAATTGCGTTCCAAATGGGGTAGTGTCTATTTGTTTTTTAGCGCGTTGATAAATCATGGAGCGCTCGTTACGAGTGATGGGAGCACCATCGGTATCTGATTCGACAAAATATTGTTGAATCTTAGGACGCAGGTCTTCAAAGACATATCTTAATCGCCCTAGCACCGGAAAATTTCTTCGGATGGATTGTCTTGGTTGTATCATGTCCACAACGCCCATGTAAACGATAGGAATGATTACCACAAACGCGAGCAGGGTATCAATCCAAAAAAATGACCAAACAATAAACAGTGCGGAGATAAGAATACTGCTGATGACAAATATTTTTCTCATGGGTAAGAGGGTTAGTTCTCAAATATAAACTTTTGGTCTTGTATTCTGAATAGCTATAACAGGCTTTTTTTGCGCTATTTCCGGAGGGATCAATTTTGTACGTTGAGATTCTTACGCTAGTTTCTGGCTGACGATACCTTTGCTTCTGTGCAATTTAACGTCAAACTGTTGAAGCATGAAATGATTCATGCGATTTTCAGCCAAGTGTATTTTTTTCACATGAACATCAGCTGGATCGCCTAAAGGCATAAAAACAGTAAGGTCCAGCACAGCCTGAATGAACAACTCCTGTTGGCAAAATTGGGCTGTGGTTTTTTTAAAGAATTCAATCCATTCGGCCTCATATTTCTCGGTATGGTCGCGGCCATCCCAGACAAATTCCAACTGGTTATCGCCCCACTTGTAGCGATAAATGCCTGCCAGGGTTTGGTAAAAATCGCGAAGGGATTGAAAATTTGTTGATTTATATTTTTGAATTTGTAGACTAAAGGAATCAGCTAAGCCCAATGGATTGTGCGTTCGTTCATACGCAATTTTTACTTCTTCTATCAGCAGACGAAGTAGTGAATCGCTCAAAAGGAGTTGGACTTCTTCGAGTAAGTAATTTTTGTCCAGCGGAAAAAACTTTTGCTGCACCAGAAATGGGTTTCGTAAAGGTAATAAAAAATTAAAGCATTCGATGAAAGATGAAATGGAATCCCT
>JANPBK010000112.1:0-12586 GCA_031430395.1 Cyclobacteriaceae bacterium | reverse complement strand
CCGAACTTAAAGGGCATCACTAATTGCCCTAAAATCAAAATTGATTTACACAATGCTTGGTTATTGAACTTGATGATCATAATCAAATAGCGCGATGACTTTAATCATTATTTTAGGAATAATTTTTATTGAGATTTGATGACTAAACAAAAAGTGTATGATATCCGTCATCTCCACCACCAATAACTATATCCTTCAACCAAGTTTGGTTGAAATGCATCGTGCAAGTTTGGACTGTTTGTCCACTATTGCTCTCTGGAAAAGAGAGCTGAAGTTCTTTCAAAAACTGCTGGATAGATATGCTCCTCAATTCTTCCAGCTTGAGGATAAAAAAAGGATCGATCATTTCCAGAGTCTCCTCACCTATTATTCTGGCGAGTTAGTCGATGTGTTGAACAGTAAAATAAGGAAACACGAAAAAAATCTTGCTCGCATGCTACAAGAAAAGAATGAGTCCGACACCATTTATTTTAGTGAACATAAAGATCTCCTTACTCAAGTGGAAGCATTCTCCAAAAGTTACGATGAGTTTCACCACGAGTTGTATGATTTTATAGAAAAAGTGATGTGATTAATTTGAAATCAGCATGAAAATTCCGCTGAATTTGCAATCATTCTTAGAGGAGACCGGGGACATTGGTCGATTTGTGAGTCGCTTTTTCAAAGAAGGCTTTAAGCCTCGTTACGAGTTTGCAGAACTCATCCGACAAGCCTATTATATTGGCTATAAGTCATTGCCATTAGTAGGTATTACTGCCTTCATTATGGGATTGGTGTTGACGATTCAATCTCGGCCTACTTTGGTAGAGTTTGGCGCTGAATCCTGGCTGCCAGCGATGGTTTCGGTGTCATTGATACGAGAAATAGCGCCTATGATTACAGCGTTGATTGCAGCCGGAAAAATTGGTTCCAGCATTGGTGCTGAACTCGGATCTATGAAAGTTACCGAGCAAATAGATGCTATGGAAGTATCCGGGACTAACCCATTCAAGTTCCTGGTGGTAACGCGAATATTGGCCGCCACGTTGATGCTGCCAATTCTCTCTTTGTGGTCTAATGCGATTGCACTCTATGGTGCCTATTTGGGAGCCAATATAAAAGGTGTTGTGAGTTGGAGTTTGTACTGGTCGCAGGTTTTTGAGGCCGTCTCCTATAGCGACTTTATTCCATCATTGATCAAGACTTTCTTTTTTGGTTTTGCCATTGGTGTAATTGGCTGCTACAAAGGATACAATTCTAAAAAGGGAACTGAAGGGGTTGGCAATTCTGCTAACTCAGCTGTGGTTGTTTCATCGTTACTCATTTTTGTCATTGATTTAATAGCAGTACAGATTACAGATCTTTTAGGTTTAACATAGAGGGTATGGAAAATGCCCCACTACATGAAGCTGTTTTAGTAATAAGAGACTTATGTAAATCATTTGGAACGAATCACGTACTCAATCACTTTAATCTAGAACTATACAAAGGAGAAAATCTTGTAGTATTAGGAAAATCAGGATCAGGAAAATCAGTATTAATCAAATGTATTATTGGATTAATGAGACCCGAAGAGGGATCGATTACAATTTTTGGCCAGGATGTTCTTGGATTGTCACAGGAAGACCTAGATCGGTTACGAATGAAAATTGGTTTTCTTTTTCAAAGTAACGCTTTGTACGACTCTATGACGGTTCGAGAAAACTTAGTTTTTCCATTGCGCAGACATTGGCTCAAAAAAGATATGAATAAGTCTAAGACAGACGAATTAGTATTGGAGGCACTTCAAAATGTGGGCTTAGAGCATACTATTGACATGATGCCGGTAGAGCTTTCTGGTGGAATGCGTAAACGAATAGCGCTGGCACGGACACTTATACTAAAACCAGAAATAATCCTGTATGACGAACCTACCACAGGGCTAGATCCGATTACCAGAAAGGAAATTATTCAACTGATGATAGACATTCAAAAGAAGTACCAAACCTCTTCGATAATAATATCGCATGATTTGCAATGTGTAAGTATGGCCGCTGACAGGGTTGTTATGCTCATTGATGGAGTTTGTTATGCAAATGATACCTATGAGGAACTAAAGAAAAATAAAGATCCAAAAGTAAAATTATTCTTTGATTAACGATTATACATTATGAAGAATACTACCTCAAGCAATGTGCAATTAGGCGTGTTTATCATTATAGGATTGGCATTCTTACTTAGCACACTCTATCTAATTGGTAGCAATCAAAATCTATTTGATCAAACTTTTGAAGTACATGCTACTTTCTATAATGTAAATGGTCTTACGAAAGGAAACAATGTTCGATTTTCAGGAATAGATGTGGGTACCATCAAGAAAGTAGAAATAATCAGTGACACCTCTGTGATCGTTACCATGGTGATTAAGAATTCTGTACATCCCTTTATCAAAACAAATTCGATGGCTTCCGTAGGAACAGATGGTCTCATGGGAAATAAATTAGTTAATATTTCCAACTCTTCCCGCGCTTCCGGAGAAATGGTGGCAGAGGGCGACATGCTGGTATCCATTAAACCAGTGGAAACAGACGCTATGCTTCGGACCCTGGACATGACTAACCAAAATCTTTTTCAAATAACAACGGACCTCAAACGAATCACACAAAAAGTGAGAAATAGCAATTCGCTGTGGAGTCTACTCATGGATACAACGATAGCTCAAAATGTAAAAATGTCCATCGCAAACATTCGAACTACCACCAAAAATACAGCCACTTTCACCAATGATCTCAATTTTTTAATCCAAGATATTAAAAATGGTAAAGGAGTTGCAGGCACTTTACTAAATGATTCAGCTTCCACAGTACGTGTAAAAAATAGCATTCATCAACTACAGTTAATGACCGAAAAAGCCTTGCAGGTTACAACAGATATTAAGTTGCTAACGGAAAAAATAAAAAATGGAGAAGGCGGAACGGGTGTCCTAATGAGCGATACTACTTTTGCCAAAGACTTGAAGAAGAGTATGAAAAACATTGAAATCGCTACCGATCGATTTAATGAAAACATGGAAGCGATGAAGCATAATTTTCTTTTCCGTGGGTATTTTAAGAAACAAGAGAAGGCGCTAAAAAAAGCAAAAGAAGATTCGATCTCAAAAGCTTCAAAAAAAGGAAAAATGTAAGACCCTGCTATTTATCATGACAATGCACTACATCTATCATAGAATATTGGCTAGTTAGTTCCTCATCTTACCATAGCTATAAGGTTATGTTTCACGATAGAAAACACGCAGCACATTTATTGGCTGAAATGCTGATAGAGTATAAAGATAAAGAAGCTGTTGTCGTAGCTATACCCAGAGGTGGGGTTCTAGTCGGCCACCCTCTTGCAAAGTCGCTTGGCTTGCCACTTGATATCATCCCGTCCAAAAGAATTATAGATCCTGCTCATAAAGATGAATCCATTGGCACTGTAAGTATAGCTGGCTTAGATATTACAACGACCAATCAGGAAATTCCTCAAGATTATATCTACCACCAAGTCGCAACGATTCAACATTTCTTGAAACATCAACATGAAAAATATGTTGGTTTGATAACACTTCCGAGCCTAACTGATAAAACGCTTATTTTAGTAGATGATAAAATTAATTCGGCAAGTCAATTTCTGGCTTGCTATAGAAGTCTTGGTAAGCATAAACCAACTAAAATTATAGCTGCGATTCCTGTATTAACAGAAAATGCCCTTCAAAGAATAAAGGAAGAGCCATGCCATGTAATTTATCTTGAAACAACTTGTCATTCAAATGTAGAATCGTATTACGAATTGTTGCCAAAAGTAGCCGAGGAAGAAATAATTCAGTTAATGCAGGATTCCATCATACTGCCAAAGGCTCGTTCTATTACCTAAAGCACCGGATATAACAATCTCCTCATGTTAAAACTGCACAGCAGAACAAAAGCATACTCCAAACATGATGTAGATCACCCTCTCTCCTAACAAAAATCATTGGTTGCATTTTAATTATAAGTCAAATTTAATTGTTGAATCCAATACAGAAAAAAATAAATAAGAAGCCTTATGAAAAAGTCCCTATATCCAAAATCTTTATTCCTCTTTGTGTTGCTATTTTTTGGATGTCAATCCAAAGAAAATAAAGCCCCACAGGAGGGCATTGTAGAAATTTCTACGATGGAGCTTCTGCCGGATGATCATTTTAATAAATCCTTGCTTGCATTTGTAGATAAAAAGTATGCCGAATCTGCCAATGAAATAGGCTTGGCTATTCAAAACATGGATACCATATTGATGACTAGTGAAGATGAGAGCCGAAAGCAAAGCATTCATCATTCCATTAATGAACTAACGGAACTAAAATCCCATGTGGCAGCTGATAAAATAGACGGAATACATGAATTGAATTATTTCTTTGCCAGAGCCGGTCATGCCTTAGCAGGATTGCATATGAATGTAGCGAAAACTGAGTACTTTAAATTGGATGGTGTGAAAGCGGGTGGTGAAATGGATAAGGCCTTACGAGCCATTGAAGGCGCTCTAAAATATCATAATCGGGACATGACAACAGAAGAAAAAGACCTGATGATTAAACTTCGTAAGAATGCGGACAAACTGAAAATAGGTGAAAAGATTCCTGCCGGAGAAATGGAAAATCTGTTCGATCAACTCAATGACCACATCACTAAAATGAGCAGCGACATAGAAATCAATTACGCCACTTACAAAAACAGTCGCAAAACTACCATTCATGATAAACCCTCATGATCTCAATCACTTAATCTTTCACTAAGATAACCGAATAACTAGAATGTACGATCATTGTTCTAAGGAAGATTCTGCTTTTTATGGAACGTTTTTAACGTGATAAAAATCTCTTCGAACAAAGCTAACCATCATAGATACTAATTGATTCCTAATGTAAGTTGAGTACAAATAGCAAAAAGCTTATGAAAACGACTAAAAAATTAGGCATTTGGATGGATCATGCAAGTGCCCATTTGATGGAGTTTAGCTCAGATCCGATCTCGACTAAAACTATCACTTCTAAGTTCACGCCTACGGTGAAGGAATTAGTTTTACTCAAAGGTGAAGACCATATGCACAACAAGGAACAACAACAACAATCAGAATACTACCATCAATTAGGCGAGTTACTAAAAGACTACAATGAAGTACTACTCTTTGGTCCTACTGATGCCAAGTTGGAGTTATACAATTCACTGTTGACAGACCCGCATCTTAATCATATCAAATTCAACCTTCAACAAACAGATAAGATGACAGAAAAGCAACAACATGCGTATGTAAAAAACTATTTTACAAAGCAATCATTAAATCATGGAAAGTAGATTTCGTGTACTGCTAAAAAGGAATAACTAAACACTCCAACGATGAAATTCAATATTCAAACTCCGCATATTCAGAAGTTAAATGAAATCACCCAAAAGGCAGTTCAAGAAAAATTTGAACGCTTAGAGAAACAATATGATCGCATCGAGCGATGCAACATCCTTTTAAAGAAAGAAAAGAATGCCAAGCGCGACAACTATTTGGTAGAAGCTACTTTGGTTGTACCGGGCAATGATTTATTCGCGAAGGAGCTGGCAGACAGTTTTGAAATAGCCGCTGAAAGTGTTTGCCAAGACCTGGAAAGACAACTAAAAAAGCACAAAGCTAAACTACATCAGAAAGCGACTACTACGGCAGATCCATTCCTAAAAGAAGAGGACTATGAGTAGGATGTAAAACCTTAAATTGTAATGATATGCCGCTCCATTTTGAAAAACACGCAGCCAAAGGAAATGAATTCGTACATCGATTAGCGGTACGATTAGGACATGAAAATGATCGCGATCGCGCGGGACGAATACTACGATGTGTACTTCATGCCCTCCGAAACCGCCTTACTGTAGAAGAATCATTTCAATTGCTTGCTCAATTACCCATGGTCATTAAAGCTCTATACATCGAAGGTTGGCAACCTTCACGATCTCATATAAAGGTTAAGACCTTGCTTGAATTGAGTGAAGAAGTCATAAAAGAAGAAGGTAAATCTGCATGGCGAGATTTTTCTGGAGTATCGGATGCGATGGATGCGCTTGAGGCGGTCATTAAAACAACGGCAGACTATGTTTCCGCTGGTGAAATGCATGATATCATTGCTGTCCTACCCGAAGATATGAAAGAGCGATTTTTGGTTTGGTCGCACACACCATAAATCACTCCCTCGTAGATGTAAGTAATTTAATGCGATCTTCTGATCTATTCCGTTTTAGTTAAGATAGAGATGTGTTAAGAAGTTTCACTCCTCACCATTTAATTCTTGATCTTCTTCAGTTGCTTTGTTTCCGTAGTCGAGGCAGGAACGATACTGATGGCACATCCTCCTCCTTCAACGAGTTGAATAGAAAGAGAAGTAGCACTATCTACCAACCCTTTTTCAATTACATACACCTCAGGGTTCTTTTGCCAGTGTCCGTTAGCTGCATCTTTGTAAATAGTAGCTACATACTTCTTTCCTTTATCTAAGAATGCCAGCGGCAATGATGCTACCCTCTTGTTTTCATCTGTGATCGCTCCTATGAACCAATTATCTTTTCCTTTTTGCTTTCTCGCAATAGAAATATAATCGCCCGGCTCCGCTTCCAGTATTTTGGTATCATCCCAATCTACAGCTACATCTTTGATAAATTGAAAAGCATCCAGGTGTTCATTGTACGCCTCCGGCAAATCAGCTGCCATTTGTATTGGACTATACATGGTAATGTACAAAGCAAGTTGTTTTGTCAATGTGGTATGTACTTGATAGCCTGCCTTTCCATAACGATCTAATTTGATTCCAAATATCCCCGGTGTGTAATCCATAGGTCCGCCCATCAATCGGGTAAACGGCAAGATGGTTTCATGCTCAGGCGGATTACCGGTGCTCCATGCATTGAACTCATTTCCCCTGGCCGCCTCGCTAGCTAACCAATTGGGATAGGTGCGATGCAAACCGGTAGAACGAACGGGCTCATGTGCGTCCAACATGATCTGCTTTGCGGCTGTCTTCTCTGCTACACGTTGATAGTGCCGCACCATCCATTGACCATCGTGGAATTCACCTCTTGGAATAATTTTTCCTACATAACCCGTTTTCACAGCATCATATCCATTGGCTTTCATAAAGTCGTAGGCGGTATCCATCCACCGTTCATAGTTAGTGACTGAACCGGAAGTTTCATGATGCATAATTAACTTCACCCCTTTCGCGGAAGCATACTGTTGCAATTCTTTG
This sequence comes from Cyclobacteriaceae bacterium, assembly GCA_031430395.1. Classification (GTDB taxonomy): domain Bacteria; phylum Bacteroidota; class Bacteroidia; order Cytophagales; family Cyclobacteriaceae; genus ELB16-189. The sequence continues at coordinate 5,331 of JANPBK010000112.1, read as the reverse complement.
ACATTAAAATCCGGATACGGTGTAATAAAATCAAACACATCTTCTTTCCAATTCCCAAACCAATCTTCCCATCCGGTATTCCATCCTTCTACCAAGATGCCGTCAAAGCCATGTTGAGATGCAAAATCAATATACTGCTTGGTCCGTTGTGTAGTCGCTACGTGCTTACCGGACGGTTTCATTCCACCCGTATTATCCATACTAAACATATCCTGGCTACCTGCAAAATCCCACGTACCCTTCCCTACATGCATCTCCCACCAAATCCCAATGTATTTCGTAGGCTTGATCCATGATGTGTTCTCAATTTTTGAAGGCTCATTTAAATTTAAAATTAACTTGGACGACAGAAGCTCAGCAGCTTTATCGCTCACGATAATGGTGCGCCAGGGAGTTTTACTCGGAGTTTGAAGATACGCCTTATTACCTACAGCATCGGGCACAAGACTGCTACTCAAGCGATGGGTTGGCTTATCAACATGCAACTGCATAGCCGGATAATTGATCAAGGCCGCTTCATGTATACTGATATACAAACCCTCTTTGCTTTTCATCAATAATGGAGTTTGCACCGAGGATGCATCTTTCACAAAACGTGTTCCAATTTCAGGGGCCTTTTCTCTCACCTTCTGCCCATCTACCTCGCTCAAATTGGAAGTAGTATAGGTATATTCATTAGTATCATAGTCACCGGGAATCCAAAATGCCCGATGGTCGTCCGTCAGTTGAAAGCCCGTAAGTTCTTCCTTAATCACAAAATGCTGTAAATTAGCTTGCATCGGAAATTCATAGCGGAATCCAATCCCATCCTCAAATAGACGGAAGGTGATATTGAGCAATCGCGGCTTATCCTTCTTTTCAACCAGATGAAAGACATATTCCTTATAATTATTTGCAATCTCTTTTACCTCTCCCCAAACCGGGCGCCAATTTTCATTAACAGCAGATGTATCAATTTTACTGATTGCAAAATTGTCTTTGAGTGAGCCATTCGCAAATTCGAAACCGAGAGAAGATGCCAGTATCACCGGTTTCTCTTTATAATTTACACCATAGACAAGCTCACCTCTAGTATTTAAGGTAATTGTTACTGCCATTGCTTTTTTAGGCGAGGATAGTATGTACGTCTGGGCCTGACCAGATAGGAAACACAATAGCAATAGGGATTGAATCGTAAATAGCTTCATAGTAAATTTATTGTAATGACGATGAGCGATTAAGTAGTGCACAATACTAATCCGATAATATCAATCTTCATACAAACGAAGACGATTTTTTAGGACGCCCAGCTCTTGCCGCAACTCATTCATTCGTTGCAGAAGATGGTTAATCGCATCAATTCCTTCCATATTTATCTCCAGTTCATAATATAGGCGTATCAATTTCTCTAACTCACTCAGTTGCTCACTTTTTAGATATTGAATATCTTCAACTGTTGTAATCTCCACTAAACCATAATCATGCAATGAGTGAATAAAAGCGAACTCTATGTGATAATGAGCACAGAACTGCTCTAACGGAATCAATTGCTTATTTTCCATCACTTCTGAGTTTTTGAAGTTGCCTGAATAATTCCTTTTCATGATCGGTCAGACCGGCAGGGATTTTAACATTCCAAGTAATAAAGAGATCTCCAAATTCACCTTCTATTTTATATACCGGAAAACCCTTTCCTCTAAGTTTCACCTTCTGCCCATTGTGTGTCTCAGGCTTCACAACCAACTTCACTTTGCCTTCAAACGTATCTACAGTGATTTCCCCACCCAATACGGCTGTATAAAGATCTAAATCCACCTCTGTATGTAAATGATGACCTTCTCGCCTGAACTTTGTTGGATTAGTAATAGAGAAACTGATGAATAAATCTCCGGATGGACCCCCATTCACTCCTTCTCCCCCATGCCCGGCAATCTTGATAGTTTGCCCATGTTCTACACCGGCAGGTATCGTAAGTCGAATGTTCTTTCCATTAACAGTTAAGGTTTGCTTGTGCGTGGTATACACGTCTTTTATATTCAGATGAAGTTCGGCCGTAATATCCTGGCCTCTAAATTTTACCTGACCACCTCTTCGACCTGATTGACCGCCAAACATAGATTCGAAAAAATCAGAAAAGTCTCCGCCTCCAAAATCACCTGAGAATCCTTCACCTGAATAAGTGGGCCGTTGTCTATTTTGTCCAGGTCTTTGTTGTTGGTAACGCTTTGCATCATCTGCATACTTCCAGTCTTTACCATGTTCATCGTATTTTTTTCTCTTCTCCAGATCACTTAACACTTCATTGGCCTCGTTCACTTGTTGGAATTTCAATTTGGCCGCAGCATCATTTGGATTTAAATCGGGATGATACTTTCTCGCCAGCTTACGGTACGCTTTTTTAATTTCGGCATCCGTTGCATTTTTTGTCAACTCAAGTATTTTATAATAATCGATGAACTCCATTTGAACTATCTATTACTATCTCCAAAAAACATACACCGGATAATCTGCAACCATGGTAATCTTTTTAATAACATTTTCATTGAAAAGGCTTTCTATTAATGATCGGTGGTGAAATGAAAGTGCCAACATGCCTGCTCGGCTGGTTGTCATGTATTGATTCAATGCCCACCAAACATCTTTGGAATATTGAAAATCAAAGCTCCAAGTCAGATTCTTAGATTCACGTGCTTTAACTGCATCTCTAAGTATATCTATCCGATGCTTCACTTCTGCTGACGGTTTGTCTTCGGCAACATGAAGCACCCTGAGCTCTGTATTCAAAGGAGTGGATAATTTCTTAAGTTGATCGATCAAAAAAATGGGGTTAGTATCCGGATCATAGGCATAGATCATCAGGTCGATGGGTCGATATATACATCCTTCCGGAACGACTACGATCGGGCAATCAGATCGTTCAATCACCTGGTAGGTATTACTTCCAAAAACAAACTGATAGGTATTGTCAGCACCATTAGTACCCATCACCACCAAATCATAGTGCTTGGCGAAAGAGGCAATTGTATCCTCCAACGTATCGATGGTAGTTTCAATGTGATAGTTGCAATCAATGCCAAACTCCTTTTGAATTTCATTCTTAAAAAGTGAAAGTCCAGACTGAATTTCTTCATTGCTTTCGCTCGATTCCTTCTTCAACTGAACGGCCTCAGGCCAGATGGAAGAGCGTACGTAAAGTAAGGTAAGACTAGCCTGAAGTGCCTTGGCTAAGTGAGACGCATACTCCATTCCATTGGCAGAAACGTCTGTGAAATCAACCGGACATAAAATCTTTTTCATATGATTCGGCTTTAATTGCAATGGTAAGTTGAGAACTATACATGAAAATAGCGGTGACATAAATCATGAACAAACGTGATAATCCTCACAGCAACAAGTGAAGTGTATCGTCCTCTATTTTTATTGTTAAATTGAAGGCTCAAAATGAATTATATTTGATCTGACAAAATGAAAAAGAGAACGTAAAGAATATCATCTGTCTAAATTCTCATTGAATAATTACGCATGAAGTCAAAAATACAAATCATAAAGGCATCAGGTGAAAAGTCTTGGTTTTCATCGATCAAGTTACGCAAATCACTTCAACGGTCTGGCGCCAATGAAGGTACTATTGAAGAAGTAGTGAAGGAAGTGCAAGATCATTTGCAAGAAGGAATGACAACCAAAAAGATCTATCAATTAGCATTTGCCATATTAAGAAAAAAGCAACAACCGGCAGCGTCCAAATACAAACTAAAAAAAGCCATCATGGAATTAGGGCCATCCGGCTATCCTTTTGAAAAATATGTGAGCGAGATTTTGAAGTACCAAGGGCATAAAGTAAAGCTTAACCAAATTCTAAATGGCCAATGCGTGAATCATGAAATTGATATTTTAGCAGAAAGAGATGGAATCCAAAAAGTATTTGAATGCAAATATCATAATCTGCAGGGAACAATTTGTGATGTTAAAATTCCATTATACGTTCATTCCAGATTTAATGATATTAAGGCGAATATTGAAAATAAAGTAAGTGAAGGTTGGATTGCTACTAACACCCGGTTTTCTACAGATGCAATTGCGTATGCCACATGTTCAAAATTGAATTTACTGGGATGGGATTATCCGGAAAAAAAAGGACTTCGGGATATGATCGATCAGGCCGGACTTTATCCGATCACCTGCCTACATTCACTTTCACAAAAAGAAAAGGTGCCCATGATGGAAGCGGGACACGTATTATGCCGCGATGTAACTTTTAATAAGAAATTGCTCAAAGAAATTGGCATATCAGCGGAGAGAATTGAGGAAATCATTAAAGAAGCAATACTACTTAGCGAACGTAATCAGATAGAATAAGAATATCTCGGGATGCAGCAGACTAACAACCAATAGTAAATATTTTGGGGTGCTTAAAAATTGATCAAACATCTGTCAATTCCATAATGCTGGCAGAAGACGCGGAACAGATGGCTGTTAAGCTAGTCGATTAATAGGTAGTCAAGATTCTTAAGAAGCCCCTTGTAAAGGCGTTTCTATTGTATGGTGCTCTGATAAACCTTGAGCAAAGCTCACTTATCTGCGAGTGCCGTTTGACATTCTTTTTTCGCCTATATTTTACTCTTTACAAGCTTTGCGTGCTGATAAATATCATTGATTCAAATGCTATATATCATAGAAAATGGAGCCTGTATTTCCGATCTTTATAGTGTAAAAAAAATCAATATGAGCTACTACAAAACAATCAACGGAATAAAAATGGATGCAGCAATCATTGATGAAGCAAATCTTTTGACCAAGCGTGCAGGTGATGGTCGTATTTCCATTAAAGATGCCAATCTTCTTATGAGTCTGGTTGAAGACGGAAATAAAATTACCACCACGGAAGAAAACACCATCAATTATCTGTTTCAGAATTATAAGTGGACGCCCAGTGCCATTGAATGGTTCCGTAATGAACTAAAAGTCTGGCAAGAATCTCGGAATCTGGTACAAATGACAACCGATGAACTTTCCAGCAAGCACTTTTATCCAAAAGATGTGCTGTTGGATGACAAAAAAAGAGCAGAACGCAGGCACTTACTCGAATCTGCAGCACTGGAGACCCAGCAAGATCATGACGAAATTGGACTTTGGATTCGACTAAAAGATGGTAGTACTGCTGAAGTGTTTTCCAACTTTATTGCCATAGAAAATGAATTTGTTCAACTAAGAGGTGGGTGCACAGTGCCCGTGAAGGCAATCGAAAAGGTGGAGATTTGAACGGTCAGTTTGCTAAAAATGATTAGTGATGATGTGCTTGGGAGTTGTTATCTCGTTTTCTCTTTAGTACAATATCAATGACAGCCAAGACAA
>JANPBK010000111.1:0-36466 GCA_031430395.1 Cyclobacteriaceae bacterium | reverse complement strand
CGAGCATGAGCGCTCCCAAAATGGCTTCTTCCAAGTCAATCGCCTGAGGGGGCAATTTGCCCAAACTCTCAGAGATATCCCTGACTAGTAGTTTAGACTTATTACCCATTCCGCTCATGGCAGAACCTAACCTCACTGGCGTTGACCGCTGCTCCATACTTCGTGGTTGTTGGTATTGAGTTGCTTTTATTTAAGTCGACAAACCTACGCCTTCATATCTAACCGCACTCAACAACTTATCTACAATATACGATGTGGATTTGTTAATAGATATGATCTGGTTACTATTCACAATTGGAGTATTGTTACTTGAACTTCATACTTCTGGACGTATATCCAAACAACACTCTCTTTGTCAACACTATAAACTATTTTACCTACTTTTAGCTCGAATAAATATTATAAACCCAATCAATGTGAGTGAGTTCATTAGTAACCTTGCAACCGGAGTATGGACTCCTATTTTGTTTCTATTAATTCTTGGAGGTGTATTTTTCTTCTTCTATTCCCGCTTTATCCATTACAAACATTTTTTTCATTCGATAGCCATTTTAAAAGGGAAATTTCATAACCCTAATGACCCTGGACAAATAAGCCCATATGAGGCTTTGTCTACAGCGCTCGCCTCTACTGTTGGTATGGGCAACATTGCTGGTGTCGCTGCGGCAATTAGCATTGGAGGTCCTGGGGCCCTGTTCTGGATGTGGGTTACTGCTTTTGTTGGCATGTCTACTAACTTCTTTACCAGCACGTTATCGGTGATGTATAGAGGTAAAGATTCATTGGGTGTAATACAAGGCGGTCCTATGTACGTGATCCGCGAAGCGCTAGGAAAGCCTTTTTACCCACTAGCTGTTTTGTTCTGTCTTTGTGCGATGGTTGGATGCTTGCCTATTTTTCAAGCAAATCAACTTACGCAGGCTATCATAGACATTGGAATTTCATCCCCGGAATTAAAGCTACTTTCCTTTTCGTTTATCGGCTTTGAAGTGAATACATTAAAATTTATTGTCGGGATTGTGCTCACTATCATCTCTGGAATCGTAATTATTGGAGGAATTCAGCGAATTGGTAGTTGGGCCGGTAAAATGGTTCCTTTAATGATCATTATCTATTTCTTTTCGGTATCAGCCATCTTGATCGTTAATATTTCCTCAGTACCTCATTATCTATGGATGATAATTACAGATGCCTTTGCGGCAAATCATTTCCATGGCAATCCATTGTTAGGGGGAGCGGTAGGTGGATTAATTGTAGCTGGGGTACGAAGAGCTTCCTTTTCTAATGAAGCCGGCATTGGTACAGCGCCTATGGCATTGGGTGCCTCGCAAAGCACGGAGCCTATTCGTGAGGGTTTGGTTTCGATGATTAGTCCTGCCATCGATACTTTGTTGGTGTGCACACTTACTGCCTTAGCTATATTGGTAACAGGCGTTTGGGAAACTTCAAGCACGAATGGAGTCACCCTTACAGCTACTGCTTTTGAAACATCTCTTGGTGTAACAGGTAAATATCTATTGCTGCTTTGCGCATTTTTCTTCGCAATAACCAGTCTATTTTCTTATTCCTATTATGGAAGTAAAGCACTATCTTTTCTAGTGGGTGTAAAGGCGAGTAAGTATTATGATTACTTTTATTTGGCTACCATCATTTTTGGGGCGGTCGCGTCAATGTCAGATGTGATGAATGTCATAGACATTGCCTATGCTTTAATGGCCATTCCAACTATGGTGTCAGGTTTCATGCTAGCCCCCAAAGTGGTCGTTGAGGCGAAGTCCTATTTTAAAAGAATGAAGGCCGAGGGAAATTTGTAAATACTGAGTCGTAGAAAGCAGCGCTATTAAAAAATTGTATAACCTATAGAAATTCGATGCTCAATGGATTGGCTCTCAAAACTTTTAAGGTTAAGAACAAGAGCTAATAGTTGATATTTAACTTCAAATTTTCCTGTACTGACACCCAAATTAATCATAGGTGAAATATTGATTAGGTCATTATATGACTTAGCAGAAATAAGACGTGGCGAATTAAACAGTTTTTGCTTACTATCATTCGATAATTGATATTGTATTGAAAAACCCGCACCGGCATAAATGTTTACACTTTCTCTTTTTATTATCTTGAAATTGACAGCCAATTGATTCCTAATCTGATGATTATCATATTTAAAAGTTGAAAGAATCATTTTGGTTGGATCCGTAGCAGAGTAAGAACTTCCCTCCCCTGTGACATTTTCATAAACTAAATCATAGGTAAGCATCGTTCGAGAAAACTTACCAAAATCAAGTCGTACAAACACTCCGAAAAACGGCCTGCTTAATGAAGATTTTCCTACATATTCAGAACCTTCAAAATATAACAAATCAGGATTTGAAAAGGAATACCCTGCTGAGAGCCCTCCCTGAAATTTAATTTCGCTCCTTTTCTTCGCAATCGGTAATTTGTCTAACTGACCACAACTGGTATTATAAGCGAGTACAATGTTTTGAATGGATTTGATATTGAGTGACAAGTTATCCGCTATGGGTTTAATTTGACTACAACCAATCATTAATGATCGCAGGATATAAATATATTCTTTGGTGATTTTAATGTTGCTTTGGTCAATATACTTTTTAACCGTACGCAAGTGATAGACTTTTTTATCCTTGCTAATAAATAGATCACTTTTGCCAGATAGACGTGGAGACCTGTACAAACTAACTGTTCCAACTACGATTGGTTCCAAAACTCTAATCGAATCAGGCTTACTATTGTTAACCACCCCAATGGCATATTGAACGGAGTCAATTTCAATCCATTTGATTTTAGAAATAGTAATTCTATTGTTCGTCTGATCTGATACTAATTGATTTTTAGCAAATAACAAATAACTATTTAGACTTACTTCTTCAATGCTGCCATCCACAAAATGAATGCGCGAATTTGAAAATTCATTACTAAATCTAACTTGCGCTTGAGTTGTCAAAGAATGCGCCAGATAAAGTAGAATAATCTGTATCAGCCAAAATTTTCTGCATAGCATATGTAATATTTTAAAAAAGCGAAGGACCTTTTGAAAAAGATAAAGATATAATTAATTGACAGCCTCAGGGGAGAAATTACGGTTTTGAACCGGGTAATCGAAAAGCCCTTGTTCCTTAATAGCTTCCTCAACTTTATGAGGTACAAATTTTTCCCATCCAGGTTCTCCTTTTCTGATCATGGCTAATACATTGTCAGATATGATATTGAGGTTAGCAATGTTGGCATCATGAATATCCTCTAACTTATTGTTGTCCATCAAATACCGAAACAGGTTTTTCAGATTATCAGGCAATTCCTTTTCAAAATGCTCAAGCGTGAACAATGAACCATCTTTTCGCAAAGCAGGATAGATATATAATTTAATATTAGTTCCAAATAGAGAAGCAAAGCATTCTAAAATACCACCTCTGATTTTCTCGTACGTCTTCTCATCAAAGACTTTTTGAAGTGCATAAATACCCATTACCATTCCTGTCTTTCTTCCTTTGGTAATCTTTGAGAGGTAATCCACCAATCTATAATATTCAAAATAATTTGAGATCAGTACATTTTGTCCCAATGAACAGATTATCTCTGCTCTATGAAGAAAGTCGGTTTCGTCAATATCACCATCCGTACTTAAGTCATTCAATGTGAGTTCTGTTACCGTTATAATCTTTGAACGATCAACATCCACTTCATTTTTAAAATGCCTGCGTGAAGTGAGAAGCATATCTACATTCACATGTGTCACAGGACGAAATCGGCCTCTTAAGACCAATACGTTTTTCTTGTACAAATACTCGGATGGCTGCATCACTTGACCTTCCGGTCCAAACATCGCTGCTTTAGTGAGCCCATTTTTTACCAGTTTCATGGCCATCAACCGATTATCAACATTCTTAAAGTCGGGTCCTGTTATCCGGAACATATCCACTTCCATTCTGCGCGTGGTAAGTCCATCTATCAAGGATGTGATGATTTGCTCTGGATCCTGCAAGAACATGCACGCATAAATCAAATTTACACCAACTATACCTAGGGAAACCTGTTGCTGCAGCGGATCATTATCATGCATTCGCACATGAATAATACAGTCATTATTAGGGCCTTGGGGCGTTAATTGAAACCGTAAACCTATCCATCCATGACCTTGATTGGTTCGATCGAAATTCAAAACCTCGACAGTATCTGCAAAAGCGAAAAATCTGGTTTCTTCTATTCGGTGTGGTAAGCGTTCTGGAAGTAGCTGATACTCATGGGTCAGCATGCGTATCAGACGGTCTTCACAAACATATCTGTCTCCAACCCCATAAATTGCATCTGAGAATTTCATGTCATAGGCAGACATGGTTTTGGCAATCGTACCGGAAGCGCCTCCTACCTTAAAGAAATTAGCAGCCACCTCTTGACCGGCACCGATCTCTGCAAAAGATCCATAAATAGATTTACTCAAATTGATCCGCAATGCCTTCTCTTGAGTTGACAGCTTCTTTGCTTCTTCCATATCATCCTTTAAAACACTAGTAAATATCGATCAATTCAATTCCAAATACAACGATCTTTTGTTCGTATTAGTTTAACATCTAATTTGCCATGCAAATAAAAATGAAATGGCAAACAGAGGAAACTTTTCAGGTAAGATAGGCTTTATTCTAGCAGCGGCAGGATCAGCTGTTGGCTTAGGTAATATTTGGAGATTCCCCTATTTGGCTGGAGCCAATGGCGGAGCTGCATTTCTGGTTATCTACCTCATTTGCATATTCACGCTATGTTTCCCTGTTATGATAGGTGAAATAGCTATTGGACGCAAGGTGCAAAGTGATGCCTATGGTTCATATCAAAAGCTAGGGGGAGGAAAATGGGGCTATCTTGGGTTGTTTGGTATCCTAGCAGGAATATTTATTCTCTCATTTTACAATGTGGTAGCTGGATGGGCCTTTGGCTATTTTCTGGAAATATCGTTTGGTAATCTCTTAGACGAGTCAGACTTCGGGGCATTTTTCGGAAGCTATATCAATAATGTGGGAATGATCGCAGTGTTCTCATTGGGCTTTATGGTGCTTACTGCATTGATTGTTTCACAAGGTGTGCAAAAAGGCATAGAAGCAGCTAATAAGATTATGATGCCTGCACTCTATTTGATTTTAATTGGCTTAATTATTTACAGTTTGACCCTGCCAAATGCCATTGACGGAGTCAAGTTTTACCTTGTGCCTAATTTAAGTGAAATTAATGCACAAACTATCTTTGATGGTCTGCGTCAAGCATTCTTCTCCCTATCACTGGGCATGGGGGCTTTGATTACCTATGGATCGTATGTCGATAAAAATCAAAATGTGGTTTCATCCGCAGCTATTATTTCAGTAGCCGATACTTCAGTCGCATTTCTTGCCGGACTTATGGTTTTTCCAATGGTGGCAGCTGTTAATGCCTATGATGTACAAGGACCTAGTCTGGTGTTCGTGGTACTTGCACAAGTATTTCACAACATGGGCCCTATTGCAGGTCGTGTAGTTGGTGGATCATTCTTTTTACTACTATGTTTTGCCGCACTAACCTCTACCATTTCCTTGTTGGAAGTTCCTGCCGCTTACTTAGTCGATCAGAAAAAACTTCCACGCAAAAAAGTTGTATGGGGAATAGCAGCCTTAATTTTTATACTTGGGTTGCCTAGTTTAGTGAGTCAGGGCAAAGTAGAATTCTTATCTCACCTTTCATTTTATAAGGGAAGAGATTTTCTTACGTTCATTTCCGACATGTGCGACATCAGTTTAACATTGGGTGGATGCCTCATGTGCATTTTTATCAGAACGCGTTGGAAGATTGCCAATATGAATGAAGAGTTGGCTATCGGAAGCCCCAACTACATGGGATCTTTTCTACGAAAATACATTGACTTTACAATTTCATGGGTATGCCCCATTCTACTCGGGGTACTGTCCATCCTTATCATCTTTGATAAGTTTGTAGGGATTGAAAAGATCTTCGGCTAGTTATTAATTAGTTACTTTCAGACAATTACTTCTTGGCTACAAACTTCTCTTTGGCATATTCACGCAATTCATCCCATTCATCTGGTGCGGGAGGCTTTCCTTTATCGAATACCTCAGTAAGCAACCACTTGACAACTTCCTTTTTCAAGCTAAATTGTTTGGCAACATCTTCACAAAAAGCCACTTCTTTCTTTTCTACAATTCCATCCGCAAAAACAATTAACATTAAATCATAGAGCACGTTCATTTTATCGTGATGATTGTTAGGAACATTGATAGAGAACTTTTCAGTGCTCTCCATAATGGTCTTGACTTGTCGCTCTTTCAGACCATATCGCTTTCCGATCTTATAAATAACCGCCTCTTCTTTTTCATGTACATGACCATCTGCTTTTGCCAAAGCCAATAGATTCTTTATGTGATCTTTCTTGTACGACAGGTATTGGTTTTCAAAAAAGCCGATCATATTGATGGAAGTTAAATAATCTTGTTTAGAACATTCAATAACTATACAAATTTAGCAAAGCATCAATCACCGGCAAACAAGAAATTGCTCAACACGGAGCAACTTGTTACTACTATTCCGCCCAATCGGCCACAAATAGATTGGTATTTCTTGTGCCACCATTATTTCTATTAGAAGAAAACATTAGTTTCTTTCCATCAGGAGAGAACATTGGAAATGAATCAAATACTTTATCAAATGAAATTTGTTCTATACCGGAACCGTCTTGGTTAATCATAAAAAGATTAAATTCAAAACCCCGAGTTCCCTTATGATTTGAACTAAAAATAATTTTCTTTCCGGAAGGATGATAAAAGGGTGCCCAATTCGCTTTTCCAAGTTTTGTCAATTGCTTCAAATCTGAACCATCAACATTGCACGTAAATAGTTCCATTGATGTCGGTGCAACAAGTCCTTGCTTCAAATAATCGATATATTCTTTTCTAGCTTCCTCGGTAGAGAACCTGGATGCCCGAAAGACAATCTTTTTACCATCTGGTGAGAAGAAAGCTCCTCCATCGTAACCAAGTTCATTGGTAATTTGTTTGACATTCTTACCATTGATATCCATCGTATAGAGATCAAGGTCTCCATTTCGTGTAGACGTAAATACTATTTTATCCCCTTTTGGGGAAACGGTTGCCTCTGCATCATAACCTGGAACATTTGTAAGTTGCTTCAACATTTTTCCATTAAGATCTGCTATGAAAATATCATAGCTATCATAGACTGGCCAAAGGTATTTTCCTCCGGGAGTTCTTTCAACGTCTTTAGGGCAATCCTTTCCTCCTAAATGTGTGGAAGCATACAAAATGGTTTTATTGCCGGGAAGAAAAAAAGAACAAGTTGTTCTCCCCTGTCCTGTACTAATCATGGTTGGCTTTCTTTTCCCATCTCTTAAATCCATGCCATCAATAGGCATGTAAAAGATCTGATCACAACTCAAGCCCCATTCCTTATTGTTGGATTGAAAACTCACCATCTTGCTATTGAAGCTCCAGTAGGCTTCAGCATTATCTCCGCCAAAAGTTAATTGTCGAAGATTTTTGAAGTGTTTTTCTCTGGAATATAAAAGGGAGTCCTCTGAAGAAGCGGCTGGTTGCTTGATCGAAGTTGAGAACGAGAAAAGTATCAGTATAGAAAAGAATCCAAGAATAGTGATGTTTCGCATAGTTAAATTTTTCAACAAGTTATGTAAGCTTCTACTAATGAAATACCTCTCACAGAATTATTTATGCCGCTTTCTTTGCCTCTTCCTCTTTTAATGAGCGCCTTAATATTTTTCCAACATTCGTTTTTGGTAAGTCTAATCTAAACTCAAAGTATTTTGGCACTTTGTAATTGGTAAGGTTTTGGTGACAGAATTTTTTGAGTTCGTCTTCCGTTAAACTTTGATCTTTCTTCACAATGAAAGCCTTAATTACTTCGCCTGATTTTGGATCAGCAACTCCTATTGCTGCCACTTCCAATACTTTAGGATGCATCGCCAATACGTTTTCAATTTCATTGGGAAACACATTGAACCCTGAAACCTTGATCATATCTTTTTTACGGTCCACTATTTTAAAATATCCATCGGCATCCATCAATCCAATATCGCCTGTTCGAAACCAATCTCCTGGAAAGAATGTACCCTCCGTGTTTTTTTGCCAATATCCTCTCATAACTTGAGGTCCACGCGCACAGATTTCCCCTGTTTCCCCTTGCGAAAGTTGGTTTCCTTCATCATCAAAAATCGCGACTTCCGTACTTGGCATGGGTATACCTATCGTTCCTCTTTTATGGTTGCCTGTTAATGGATTGCAACATAATACGGGAGATGTTTCACTTAATCCATATCCTTCTACTAAAGGGCTTTTGGTGATCTCTTGCCACTTGATGGCCACAATATCCTGCACAGCCATTCCACCTCCAACAGCACCTTTTAAGTTCGAAAAATCACAAGAAGCAAAATCTATATTGTTGATAAGTCCATTAAACAACGTATTGACTCCTGTAATAATAGCGAACTTGTACTTTTTGATTTCTTTAATAAATCCCGGTATATCTCGTGGATTGGTGATGAGTACATTGCGAAGACCTTTATGAAACATCAATACACCATTGACGGTAAAAGCAAAAATATGGTAAAGTGGTAAGGCAGTAATCACAATCTGCTGTTCTGACGGATTAAGCAATGGACCAAACCAATTTGAAATCATCATATTGTGAGCGATGATATTGCGGTGAGACAATTGCGCCCCTTTAGAAATTCCCGTAGTTCCACCTGTATATTGAAGTACCGCCACATCCTCTACATCGATCACGGGCTTCTTCAACGGAAGGCCTGCCCCTTTTGCTAAAACTGACTTGAATGGAATCGCTGAAGGCAAACTATAGTCAGGTACGATTTTCTTAATGTGTTTTACAACAAAATTGACAATTGAACCTTTGACCAAGCCAAGCATATCACCCATATCTGTAACGATAATATGTTTGATAGTTACTTTCTCTATGACTTGCTGAAGATTATGTGCAAAATTAGAGACAATTACGATCGCGGAAATCTCTGCATCTTTAAACTGATGCTCCATTTCTCTCGGAGTATATAATGGGTTTGTATTAACTACAATAAGTCCTGCCTTCAACGAACCAATCATGGCAATTGGAAACTGCAGTAGGTTAGGCATTTGGATGGCAATACGCTCTCCTTTAGTTAACCCTAACTCATTTTGAAGGTATGCTGCGAAATGGGTAGACAGACGATCTACTTCGCTATAGGTAATTCTACCTCCCAAATTCTCAAAAGCAATTCGTTGTCCATAGTTCTTACAAGCGGTCTCAAACAATTCAGGTAATGTAGTAAACTCTAGAGGGCCAAGTTGTTGTGGGATGCCTTCAGGGTAATTTTTGAACCACGGAAAATCGTTCATATCATTAGCTTTTAAACAAAGCTCCAAGTAGGTAAAAATTGGCGCTTAAAGCAATCGATTGTATCTTCAACAAAACAAAAGGCAAATAAAAAAGCCTCGATGCTCACATCGAGGCCTTGCTGTAGAGGAAGGGTTCGAACCTTCACGGAGAAGTTAGCTACAAGGCACTAAGAAAACATTTAGTGGTCAACCCATTACCTTGCGTTTGTCCTTTGCTCTCCACCCCCGAGACAGGGGGGCTTGTCTGCCAATTTCAACACCCTACATTGTAAATTCTTCAGCAAATAAAGGGTATTATCGTATATAAAGTCAATAATATGCATGAAATATTAAAATATTTATAATAAATGCTTATTTTGCTATCATAATACTCAAAACAATATACTGATATGTCAAAAAATTATGTAATTGATAATACCGACCTAAAGATCCTGGAGATATTAATGCAAGATGCAAAACGACCATATACGGAAGTGGCGAAGAAGGTGAATGTATCACAAGGCACGGTGCATGTACGGATGACTAAAATGGAAGAAGCCGGTATTTTAGGCAAAACTACCCTTCGGATTAATTATGCTAATGTTGGATATGACATCACCGCATTTATTGGTATCTACTTAGAAAAGAGTGCTTTATATGAAAAAGTTTTAGCTAAACTTAAGGATATACCAGAGATAGTCAACATCCATTATACTACGGGCAATTACTCTATGTTTCTCAAAATCCACTGTAGAGATACTAATCATCTAAAGGAGGTTCTACATGATAAGATGCAACAAGTAGAGGGAATTGAACGAACAGAAACCATGATTTCTCTGGAAGAAAGTCTGGACCGCAACTTGAAACTATCTGCTAAATAATTTAGAGGCTCTGAACCTTAAAAGCCGTTTATTGTTGTTATTTTTGATATTCTATTTTGAATTAGTCTAAATAGGTTAGAATGAATAAAGACAATCAAGTCATTGAGGAGTTCACATCCAAGGAGTATGAGCACGGCTGGAACGTAAATCTTGAGGCTGATGAGGCGCCTAAAGGACTAAATGAAGATACTGTTAGATTCATCTCTGCTAAAAAGAATGAGCCTGCATGGCTTTTAGAATGGCGATTGAAAGCTTTCCGTTTGTGGCTAAAGATGGAAGAACCAGTTTGGGCCAATCTTCATCATCCTGCTATCGATTATCAAGAAATCATCTACTACTCAGCACCAAAGAAAAAAGCAAGCATCAGTGGCCTCGACCAAGTTGACCCTGAGCTCATTAAGACCTTTGAAAAGCTAGGTATTTCCATAACAGAACAAAAACGATTAACCGGGGTGGCCGTAGACGCTGTTATTGATAGTGTTTCCGTTGCCACTACATTCAAAGAAACATTAGGTGAATTAGGAATTATCTTTTGCTCCTTTAGCGAAGCCGTCAAAGAGCATCCGGAGCTGATCAAAAAATATTTAGGTTCCGTTGTTCCTATCACTGATAATTATTTTGCTGCACTCAATTCTGCTGTATTCTCAGATGGTTCTTTCTGCTACATCCCCAAAGGGGTACGTTGCCCAATGGAATTATCAACCTATTTCAGAATAAATGCTGCTAACACAGGTCAATTTGAGCGTACGTTGATCATTGCCGATGAAGGCTCTTTTGTAAGTTATTTGGAAGGCTGCACAGCCCCCATGCGTGATGAAAATCAATTGCATGCAGCGGTAGTAGAATTGTATGCCTTGAAAGATGCCGAGATAAAATATTCAACGGTTCAAAATTGGTATCCGGGAGACAAAAATGGCAAAGGTGGTATCTATAACTTCGTTACGAAACGTGGACTTTGCTTTGGCGATCATTCCAAGATTTCCTGGACTCAGGTTGAAACAGGATCAGCCATTACATGGAAATACCCGTCTTGCATATTGAAAGGCGATTACTCGATGGGTGAGTTCTATTCAGTAGCTGTAACCAATAACTATCAACAAGCTGATACTGGAACCAAAATGGTTCACATTGGTAAAAACACTAAATCCAGAATTGTATCAAAGGGAATTTCTGCCGGTAAGTCTCAGAATAGCTATAGAGGTCAAGTACATATAATGAAGCGTGCGAGTAATGCCCGCAATTTTTCTCAATGCGACTCTCTCCTATTAGGCGATCAATGTGGGGCTCATACTTTTCCTTATATAGACGTAGAAAATCAAACTGCTCGTGTAGAACATGAAGCAACGACATCAAAAATTGGTGAAGATCAAATTTTCTATTGTTTGCAAAGAGGGATCGATGAGGAAGCTGCCGTTGCACTAATAGTGAATGGTTACGCAAAAGAAGTGCTCAATCAATTACCAATGGAGTTTGCAGTAGAGGCACAGAAACTTCTCGCTTTAACCTTGGAAGGAAGTGTTGGGTAAAATGAATATTGAATTACGATTATGCTAGAAATACGAAATTTAGAAGCCAGGGTTGAAGAGAAGATAATTCTCAAGGGGATTAATTTGACCGTAAAAGCAGGTGAAGTTCACGCTATCATGGGGCCCAATGGTTCTGGTAAAAGTACGCTAGCGTCAGTCTTAGCAGGACGTGAAGACTATGAAGTATTAGGTGGTGAAGTCGATTTTCTTGGCAAGAATTTGTTGGATCTTGAGCCCAATGAACGAGCGGCTGAAGGCATCTTTTTAGCATTTCAATACCCTGTAGAAATTCCGGGTGTGAGTACTATTAATTTCATGAAGACCGCGGTAAACAAAATTCGCCAATA
Organism: Cyclobacteriaceae bacterium; assembly: GCA_031430395.1. Classification (GTDB taxonomy): domain Bacteria; phylum Bacteroidota; class Bacteroidia; order Cytophagales; family Cyclobacteriaceae; genus ELB16-189. The sequence continues at coordinate 24,314 of JANPBK010000111.1, read as the reverse complement.
CAGGGGGCAAAGTTCATTAGATGCCGTTTCCTTTCTTCAGTTAATGAAAGAGAAAATGAAGTTGGTGGGTATAGATCAATCACTATTGAGTCGATCTTTAAATGAAGGGTTTTCAGGCGGAGAGAAAAAACGCAATGAGATTTTTCAAATGGCAATGCTTGAGCCGAAATTAGCGATTTTAGATGAAACTGATTCAGGACTCGATATTGATGCGCTGAAGATAGTCGCCCATGGTGTAAACTCTTTGCGTTCTAAAAATAATGCAACCATCGTGGTCACCCACTATCAACGATTACTGGATTACATCGTTCCTGATTTTGTACATGTACTTTATAATGGAAGAATTGTAAAATCGGGCACCAAAGAATTAGCAAAAGAACTGGAAGCAAAGGGATACGATTGGATCAAGAACGAAGCGGCTTTGGCATAAAGAACATGACGGAGACCAAAAACCATAGCACTAACACAAGTGAATTACTAGATAGCTTTCATCAAACTACTTACAGGTTTGCTAATGAAACTAGACTCAGTGCATTATCGAATTTAGAAAGCAAAGGACTACCGAGTACTACTTCCGAGGAATATCGCTTCACACCGATATCCAAACTGTTAGAAAAAAATATCAAATGGTCAACGAAGATCACTTCCTCAGAGATTTCTTCGATAGACCAATTTCTCATACCAAATCTGGATGCTACGATACTGGTTTTCGTTAATGGATTGTTTGATCTTCGTCTTTCTAAATTGGATGATCTAGGCAGCAATTTTAAAATCAAAACGCTCACAGAAGCATTTCATTCAGATAAAGAAATTATTGAATCGCATTTTGGTAAATTAGTAGATGCTGAAAAGGATTCATTTGCCTCATTGAATAGCGCGTTTTGGCAAGAGGGCCTTTTTGTTCAAGTAGCTCCGGATACAATCATAGAAAAGCCTTTGTTTGTATTGCATATCAATGACGCAAGCAAAGAGCAAGTAATCAGTCATACACGACTTTTAGTGATCGTTGAAAGGTCAAGCCAGTTGTCAATCATCGAAAAATTTGATTCTATTGGAAGCAACTACTCCTTTCATACTTTTTCAGAGGAGATAGTTGTAAAGGAAAAGGCTGAATTTGACTATTACAAAATACAAAACGATCCCGGTAAGATCTATCAAGTAGCTAATTCAACCATTCATCAATCAGATGCGAGCAAGGTGAATACCTTTACGTTAACTATGGATGGTCAATTGATCAGAAATAACTTCTTGATTACGATTGATGGAGAAAACTGTGAATCTCATTTCCATGGTTTGTATTTAACAATCGGAGATACGATTGCTGATAACCACACAGTAGTGGATCACCGGAAGCCTAATTCCTATAGTAATGAGGTCTATAAAGGGATTATGGACGGCCATTCAAAAGGAGTTTTTAATGGAAAAATCTACGTACGCCCTCAGGCACAAAAGACGAATGCATTCCAATCCAACAGAAACATTTTATTGGGCGAATCTTCTTCCATCAATACAAAACCGCAATTGGAGATTTGGGCTGATGATGTAAAGTGTAGCCATGGATGTACAACAGGGCAATTAGACGAAGAAGCATTGTTCTATTTGCAAACTCGCGGGATCCCATATGATTCCGCCAAAGCAATGCTGCTCTATGCTTTTGCAAAAGACGTCCTCGCTCCTATTAAGAATGAAACGATTAAATCGCATTTGGATGATTTGATTTCGATGCGTCTTTATAAAGAAGTATAATATGGGAGCCACGATCAGTTCCATCATTGACATTCAAAAGATCAGAGCCGAATTTCCCATTTTACATCAGCAAGTAAATGGGAAACCACTCATCTATTTTGACAATGCGGCTACCAATCAAAAGCCGAGTAGAGTAATCAAGGCACTGACCGATTATTATCAAGGATATAATGCCAATATTCATAGAGGCATTCATACGCTGGCAGAAAAAGCAACTTCTGCCTATGAAAGCACACGTATTGCTATGCAGCATTTCATCAACTCGGAATATGCAGAAGAAATTATTTTCACCCGAGGGGTTACAGAAAGTATCAATTTAGTAGCATCCAGTTACGGAAGAGCATTTCTACGCGAAGGTGATGAAGTACTAATCTCCGGATTAGAACATCATTCTAATATTGTACCATGGCAAATGATCTGCGAAGAGAAGAAAGCCATCCTAAAAGTAATCCCAATTACTCCCATCGGAGAGATTGATTTAGATGCCTATCGTAAATTACTTTCTTCTAAAACGAAAGTGGTGGCCGTAAACCACGCATCTAATAGTCTGGGTACGATTAATCCAATCAAGGAAATCATTAAACTAGGGCATCAGGCTGGTGCGGTTGTCTTAATTGATGGCGCTCAAGGAGCTGCACACTTAGAAATTGACGTTCAAGAGTTGGACTGTGATTTTTACTGCATCTCATCACATAAAATGTATGGTCCTACCGGTACCGGAATTCTATATGGAAAGCGCGAGCTATTAGAAAAAATGCCCCCCTATATGGGCGGTGGTGAAATGATCAAAGAGGTAACTTTCTCTAAAACCACCTATAACGAACTGCCTTATAAATTCGAAGCCGGCACCCCTAATATTGCAGATGTGATTGCTCTAAAAGAAGCGATTCTCTTCATTAATGAGACAGGTAAAGAAAACATAGCCTCTCATGAGAATGAGTTACTTCACTATGCATCGAAGGAGCTATCGAACTTGCCATCCTTAAAATTGATCGGAACCTCTAAAGATAAAGTAGCGGTGCAATCTTTTGTGATTGATGGGATTCATCCATTTGATATCGGCCAGATGTTGGATACGCGAGGTATTGCCGTTAGAACAGGTCATCATTGCACACAACCTTTGATGGAAAGTTTTGGAATTGAAGGTACAGTAAGAGCTTCATTTGCAGTTTACAATACGACTGATGAAATTGATCAACTGATTGATAGTTTGAAACGAATCATCCGATTTTTGATTAAGTAATGGATATCAATTCAATTCAAGACCAAATCATAGAGGAATTCTCCTTATTGGATGGAGATATGGAAATGACTGTTTTTTATCTCATGGAGTTAGGTCAGAAACTTCCACCTATGAATGAGGAAGACAAATCTGAACTAAATATTGTCAAAGGATGTCAATCTAAAGTTTGGATGACAGCAACATTGAAAAATGATCAAATTCAATTTTCAGCGGATAGCAATACGGCTATCACGAAGGGCTTAGTAAGCTTATTGATTCGGATTTTTTCAGGTAAGACACCAGACCAAATTTTGAATGCCAATTTATATTTCATGAAAAAGATTGGAATGGAACGGTTTATCGGCACCCAGCGTTCCAATGGTTTTGCCTCAATGATGAAGCAAATAAACTTGTACGCATTGGCTTTCAAAACACAATTAGCAACTCATTAGACTATGGAAGAAGTAAACATACATAGCGAGCCGCAAAGTAGCACGGAAGTTAACTTAAGAGATAAGGTATTGGCTGCTATCAAAACCGTCTATGATCCTGAAATTCCGGTAGATGTTTATGAATTAGGTCTTATTTATGAGATTAACATTTTTCCGGTCAATAATGTGTTTATTTTAATGACGCTTACCTCTCCTTCTTGCCCTTCTGCGGAAGTAATACCGGTGGAAGTAGAGCAAAAAATAAAGGAAATTGAGGGTGTAAACGAAGTAAAAGTGGAATTGACATTTGATCCACCCTATTCGCAGGATATGATGAGCGAAGTGGCCAAATTGGAACTAGGATTTATGTAATGTTGTTGAAGTAATATAATTTTGTATCCAAATTTTAGAATAATATGTATCCAGAACAATTAGTAGCTCCCATGCGCACTGACTTAACAGTGGCAGGATTCAAAGAATTGAAGTCCGCAGAGGCCGTTGATCAAGAATTTAAAGATCAAAAAGGAACCACACTTCTAGTCGTTAACTCGGTTTGTGGTTGTGCTGCCGGTGCTGCACGCCCGGGAATTAAATGGGCGCTTCAAAATTCAGAAAAAAAACCTGCCCATCTTACCACTGTGTTTGCCGGAGTCGATAAAGAAGCCGTTGCCAAGGCACGGGAATATACGCTGCCATATCCACCTTCCTCTCCATGTATTGCTTTGTTTAAAGATGGAGAGTTGGTTCATTTTGTGGAGCGTCATCACATTGAAGGCCGCAATGCTCAGATGATAGGACAACACCTGGTGGAAGTATTTGACGAGTTTTGTTAAGAATTTATACTTGTATAGGGAAGCTGTCATTTAATGGCAGCTTTTTTTATTAGTTTGAAATTAGGTTTGGATTTGATTTTGGGAGGAGTTTTAAATAGCTAAGCTGATAAATAATCGTCTGCGATCCTTTGGCCTCGGTCCGGATACCTTCCAACATGTCTTTTTGACTATCGTATGTAAATGTATAGTTGAGAACTTTCCCGCGAGGTTCAAAGTGTTTATAGACCAAAATATTACCTTCACTAATTCGGCTGAATTCACCGCGAATGGAATACGAAGGAAGTTTTGCTTTGTCTATAGGAACTTCAAAATAATCTCGGTTTGAATTATCACGATCTTTGAATATCACCACCTTCGAATAGTTCTCCTTTCTATCCATTACCTTTTCTTTTTCTGAAACAGAGAATAGACCCTTTCCTTTTTTTATAATGACACTCGATACGGAATAGATACCTTCAATATTTTCCACATCAGGGCTCTGATTTTTGCCCATGTAGAGTTTTGCCAAATCATTAAAATCGACTTGTTCGAAAGCATAGGAGCTCTTGCTACTCTTCTTTTGATACATCCGATCAATTGTGCAAGAAGAGACCAAAAAAAGAATGATCAACACACACAATTTTCCTCTCATATCGTCAAAGCAAAAAGCCTCATATTTAAATTTCATTAAAATACAATATCAGTATAAGCTCCATTTGAGTATTGCCTACAGGAAATCCGACCGCGCATAGCAGTAGGCTTAAACAATGATTTGCCCATTAACATTCGCACGCATTCTTGAATACCTTCAGTAATACTTGGATGAGGATGTACACATTCCGCCAACTCTTCTATGCCTTTATCCATAGATATCAATACTGCTACTGCTTGGATGGCACTACTAGCATGATTGCCAACAACCTTCATGCCCAAGATTTTCATATGCTCATCGTTGGTTACTAATAACTTGATAAATCCTTGCGTATTCCGCTTGGCTATTGCGCGTGTAATCGTGCTATATTCTAAAATTACTACTTTATATTCAATTCCTTTTTCTTTCGCATGCGTCTCATTCAATCCAACACCCGCTACCTCCGGGCTTAGGAACATGATATTGCTAATATTTTCATAAACCAATTTACGATCGGGCTTGCCGAAAATGCGCTCTACTGCATACCTTCCTTCCAACTCACCTACATTCACCAGGGAAATATCAGCAGTCAAATCGCCTACTGCGTAAATGTTAGAGATATTGGTCTGTGTGTCGTTGTTGTGAATACCTCTTTTCGTAATGTCGATTCCTACTTTGTCTGCCCATAAATCCTCCAGATTGGGGATACGTCCCACAGAAACAAGCGCTTTCTCTACATTAAATATTTCCCTGCTACCATCGGTGTATTCCAACTCATACTCTACCCTACCATGAACGATATGCATGTTTAATAATCTGGAGTTACGATGTATAAGCACTCCATTATTCTCCATATTTCTTTCAACGATACTAACAACATCTTCATCTTCAAAAGGAAGAATTCGTTCTCCTTTATCGATCAGATTTACCTTGGTCTTCCCAAAGCCACTAAATATAGTGGCATACTCGCAACCTATAACCCCTGCTCCTACGATTACCATACTCTCCGGAAAATCGATCATGCTCTCAATGCCTTCGCTAGTCATTACTAACTTTTCATCGATTGGCAATTCAGGTAAGTATCGTGGCCTGCTGCCGGTAGCTAAAATGATATAATCGGTATGGACAACGTCTCGATGAGCTCCGGATACTATTTCTACTTCATATTGACTGAGTAGTTTAGCTTCGCCAGTTCTAAATTGTAATAAATTAGAATACACAGAGTTTTTCAACTGATCCATGTGATCTTCCAACATGGATTTCCTCTCCTCTACTGCCTTTTTTACTTCAGATTGAATTTCTGAATAGCTAATGGAGGGAGCCTGAATATTATAGCGTTTCAAATTTTTTCGAAACGCAGATGCCTCTCGGGATAATTCCCACCACGTTTTAGATGAAAGCGCTCCATTCGTTACTCCTGCCCCTCCTACTCTATTTTTCTCAATGAGGAGGACTTTCTTTTTAAAATCTAATGCCCTCATAGCAGCTGCATAACCGGATGGGCCTGCGCCTATAACAATAATATCAAAGTGTTCCATATACAAAGAAGATTAAAACCACTAAAAAGTAAGATATTTGAATCAAAATAAAAACCCTCTTACATAATTAGTGTATGGAACTACTTCTGGAGTTAGATAAGAGGCTTCTTATATTTCTTAATGGCCTTCATCGTCCGCTAATTGATTCCATAATGTGGCTAGTATCAGGTAACCTCGTTTGGATTCCATTTTATGTTCTTCTATGCTATTTACTTATGAAGGCATACCGCAAGGATAGTATATGGCTATTAGTTGGAGTCGCTATCACAATCTTACTTTGTGATCAAGTAACGACAGGTTTCATGAAGCCCTATTTTGCAAGACTTAGACCCTCGCATGAACCCAGCCTGGAAGGTCTTGTTCATTTGGTTAACGGATACAGAGGCGGCTTGTATGGTTTTGCTTCAAGTCATGCAGCCAATTCTTTTGGGGTTTCCGTATTTGTGTGGCTAGCTCTTAAATCTAACTATAAATGGATTGGGCTTATTTTTATCTGGTCAATCTTGGTATCCTATAGTCGAATCTACCTAGGCGTTCACTACCCTACCGATATTTTAGTAGGTGCTACAATTGGCATTTTTACCGGAAGCATGGTATTTCTACTTCACCAATTTTTAGTCAAAAAAAAGAAATCCATTTCAGTACACTGAAATGGATTTCTAGTAATCGTAAGGCTATTATTTTTTACCAAACAAGCCACCAAGCATTCCACCTAGATTACCTAAGCCACCTTTCGTTCCACCACCGGCTACTTGGCTTAAGATACTACCAACATCTAAAGAGCTATTTCCGCTTACCGTTTTCATGATGTTAGTAAGATCAAAGCTAGAATCAGCAGGATCATTTGTCTTTTTTACTAATTGACTCATTACGGTTGGTAGTAATGAGGCCGCCATACTTTGTGCTACTTGAGGAGACACTCCAAATTTTGACGCAACACTACCCGCTACGGAAGAAATTAAGTTGCTAACCATTGGATTGTTTGCTAAGGAACTGCCTCCACCTTGAAACATACCTGCTAGCTGTTGCATATTCCCTTGTTGTGCTTGCGTCTTCAATCCATTAAAAATCTGACTTGCTACCTCTTTGATAGCAGCATTGTTATGCTGATTAGGGATAGCACTGTTGTTAATGATGGCCTTACCGGCATTTTGTTCTACAAGTTTAATTAGTTCGTCAAGCATAATAAGGGGGTTTAATAGTTAGTGTATAAATGATTTAATTTTCAATATTATTTTAAACTCAGAATTCGTTTAACATATTTTCCAATTACATCGAATTCCAAATTGACACTGCTTCCCGAAAATAGTCTTTTGAAATTAGTGTGCTCATATGTATACGGTATGATGGCCACTCTAAATCGATCATGTTCAGAGTTAAAACATGTTAGGCTGACTCCGTTTATGGTAATAGAACCTTTTTCAACAGTCATATTTTTTAAGGAGGAATCGTACTGGAAATCATAAAGCCAACTTCCGTTGATTTCTTGAACAGAAATGCATTTAGCTGTTTGATCTACATGCCCCTGAACAATATGACCATCAAATCGTCCGCTGGCCAACATGCATCTTTCTAAATTGATCACATCACCTGCCTTCAATTCTCCCAGGTTAGATTTTTTCAATGTCTCGTCTACTGCGGTTACCCAATGTTGGTGAGGAACAACTTTCGTGACTGTCAAGCACACTCCGTTGTGAGCCACACTTTGATCTACTTTTAACTCATTGCTGATTTTACTTTCTATTAAAAAATGTTTGTTGGAGCCATCTTCCTTAAGCGCAATCACACTTCCAACTTCTTCTATAATCCCGGTAAACATAATCGATATCCTTGTATTCTTGCTATTTTTTTAATTTACCGACAGCTTCAATTTGATCAGGCCTTAATGTAGGGTATTTAATATTCAATTGTTCTAAGTACGTTTTGTATTTGCTTGGATCATAGTAGAAAGGTTTCAGCTTAGGAGCAAATTCTTGCATAATCTTGGTGTTTAGAGTGATAGCAGGAGTATCCTTCTCACCAATGAGCGGTGTATATTGAATTTCTTTCGTCTGCTCATTTTTATAATATTCCCATGACTTTTTCAATATCTCGGGTTTTGTAAATAAATCAATTAGTGTCATCGCTTCAACTTTAGCGCCAGCCTCGATTCCCTTATGGGCAATAGGCGTTGCCATTGTGATCGCATTAGACCAATGGTGACCCGGTAAGTTCGGAATATTGGATGGGTAACCTAATGTGATGGTAGGTAATGACCAAGAGATGTCTGCAATATCATCGGAGCCCCCACCCATTGTCATCATTTGCCTTCCCATTACATTTACCATACCAACGGAACTAGGTAAACCCATAGTATCTAATTTCACGGCCAAGCCTTCTGTCTTCGGTGACTTCATTTCAAGCTGCGTTGCCTTTGCAAGGAGTTGATCTTCCGCAGACCAAGTAGGCAGACCTACTTTTTTTATGTTGAGGTACATTGCTTCTGCCATTGGCTTATTAAAATGAGCGGGCCAAGCCGATCCTAAAATTTCATAGGTAAATTTGGTGTCAGTCATTAACGCAGCACCTTCCGCTGTTTTGATGCCCTTGTCAAACAAAGTTTTAATAGCAGGATAGGTTCTTTCACGGAAATAATACCATACAGATGCTTTTGATGGAACCACATTCGGTTGGTCTCCACCATCTGAAATAACATAATGAGAGCGTTGAGTTAATTCAAGATGTTCTCTTCTAAAATTCCAACCAATGTTCATCAATTCAACGGCATCGAGCGCACTTCTTCCACGCCAAGGCGCACCTGCAGCATGAGCAGCCTGACCTTCAAAATTAAATTTTACAGAGATTACTCCATTGTAACCGTTATCTCCATAACCCACTTTTAAATTATCTCCAACATGAGTGAAAATACAAGCATCTACATCTTTAAAATAGCCGGCTCGTATATAATATGCCTTTGTCGCAACCAGTTCTTCCGCAATACCGGGCCACAACATTAATGTGCCCGAAATCTTTTCTCGTTCCATTACTTTCTTCAATGCCAAGGCGGAAATAATATTTAGTGCCTGACCGGAGTTATGTCCTTCTCCATGTCCGGGGGCACCTTCCACAATAGGATCATGGTATGCTACACCAGGTTTTTGAGATGCCTTAGGGATGCAATCTACATCTGAGCCCAAAGCAATTAAAGGTTTACCCGAACCCCAAGTTGCTGTCCAAGCGGTAGGGACACCGGCTATGCCTTTTTGAATGACAAAGCCATTCTGCTCAAGTAAGCCAGTTAGGTATTTAAATGTTTCAACCTCTTGAAATCCAAGCTCAGAAAAGCTGAAAAGCATGTCATTAATTTGTTGACCGAGCACTGCATTTTTTTCTACTTCTGCAGCGACTTCTAGTTTGAGTTTGTCAATTTTGGTTTGCGACCATTGAGAAAATGAGAGTGAATAAATTAGTGATAATATAATGCTTAGCGCTATTTTCATAATATGCAATTTAGATATTGCAAGGTAATCATTCAGGGGAGTGTGTAAAATAAACTGAATTAAAAAATTATAAATAATTAGAAATTTAAAATGAACTCCTGCAAATTTTGCTCTCTGCCCAGATTCAGTTTCTTTCTTAGCCGATATCGACTGATCTCTACCCCCCGAACAGTGATATTGAGTAATTGAGCAATTTCTTTGGAAGACAAATTCATCCTCAGATATGCGGAAAGTTTTGTTTCTTGTGGACTCAATGAACTAAATGCCAATTTTAATCGCGTGGTAAAATCCCCATGGACACGATCAAAATGAAATTGAAAATGCTCCCAATCCCCGTCATCTGAAATGTTATTCTCAATATCTTTTGTAATACTGGAAAGTTCGTCTTTTAAATCACCTTGCGCACCCTTCTTTACAATTTGATTTAAATTGCTTTTAATATCTGCGATGAATTCATTTTTATTTAAGAGGTGCATGGTCGCAGTGGCTAATTCATTTTTCATATGATTGAGTTCGGCTTCCAGTTTTTCATTCTGTAAACGGGTTATCTCCTCTTGGGTATAAATGGACAATTGCACCATTTCATTATCCTTTTTATAGAGCTCCCTTTTTTGGGCTAGCGCCATCATTTTTTGTGCTCTTTGATACTTACGATCCAATATAATAAAACTGAGAATCAAGAATGAGATAATAGAAAGACTATATAACCCATAGGCCCATTGTGAGCGATACCATGGTGGTGTAATTCTAAATTCGTAGGTCACTTCATCACTAATTAGGCCGTTAATATTTTTCGACCGAACATGAAAAATATATCTTTTCTCTTTTAAATTAGTATACTCTTTTTGTGCTGTAGCATCCCAAGCCGACCAATTTTTTTCAAAATTTTCTAAATAATATTGATAGGTAACGTCTCCATCGCCCTCATACGTAGTGGAGGAAAAATAAAATCGAATTGAATTATTGCGATAGGGAAGAATTGGTTTAAAACGAGCATCTTGTCTATCCACTACAGAATCATTGACACTATAATTCCCATCGTATAATAGGGAATCTCCATTCTGAGAAGATGTCACTTTTCGAACGAGAGTTTTAAATATTGATTTTGAGCTAAATGACAAAGTCGGGTCATAGTGGATAAAGCCTTCCTTTGCTGCAAACAGAACTTCATTGTTTTTAAGGATAATAATATTCTGAAGATCATCATTCAGATATTTTCTTATTTTATTAAATTCATTTTCATAGATGATGTAATCTCCTGCGGCATTTTTACGAAGCACCCCCAAATGTTCCCTGCCAATAAAATAGATATTTCCCAACGCATCTTCCTGAATAAACCAAAGCTGTGCTCCTTGTCCAATGGTCGTTGAGAAAAGTTCATCCGGCTCAAATCGATCTGTTGAAACATTGTATTTATAAACACCATTCTGTGCTGTAAACAATAATTCATTGCGTACACTAAAGACATTGATCTGCTGATTCGTAGGAAATCCTTTATCGGATCCATAAAAGCGAACGCGCATAATACTATCTCGCGCAACCGATAAGGTGATCCGAAACGCCCCCTTATATCCATGCGTAACCCAAATAGAACCATCGGTATCTTCCGCCATTACTCTTGAAGATTCCAAAAATCCGCTTAACTTTTTCTCAAATAGCCAATGGTTATTTCGCCATGTATAGAGTTGCAATCCAGTATAGGTGCCTTCCAACAATTTTTCCGGCTGATCTTTCAACGGTAGAAAAACCCATGAACCGGGTTCTTTAGAAATCTGAAATGTCTTGTTTGCTTCAAGACGTAAGGCCCCTCGTTGGTGAGCAATTAGCAATTCATCATGATATCGTCCAATACTATATACTTGACCCTTCGTATATTCTTGTAGCGTGAAGCTACCAGTTACATTCTTCTCTTTAAGATAAAGTCCTGTATTCGTTCCTAAGTACAGTTTATCATGATCTAAATAAGCTGCGTAACCAATTCCCGGAAGTCCGCTTTGTTCTTGAATAAAAGTAAACGGTGACCCTAGCTCGATATGCACAATCGCATTATTTTGGCCAACCCATAAGTTATTGAGATCATCTTCAAATAAACTCAAGACAGTTCTATTTTCTAATCCACGGCCGCGGGTTAATTGCATGATTAATTCCCCATCGTTTTGAAGTATTAAAAGTCCTTCATTCTGGGTGCCAGCAGCAAACTGACCGTTCTTTAAACGAATCAAACAATTTATATTTGCCTTCTTGAACAACTCCTGATTGCGTAGGTTCCAGGGTGATGGCTTCCCATTGATCAATTGAAATATTCCATGTTGTGAAGTAGAAAGTAGAAGGTGATCATTTTTTACTGAAAGAATAGAAGATACACTAAGCCCGTCAAAAAACTCACCACCTTTTACTGGACGAAGTCGATCTCCTTCTAATTTACTTATTCCTATGACTCGCTCATTTACATAAAGCTGTCGGTTAACAAAAAATGAGAGATCAATGGAATTGCCAGGCTTTATTACCTGAAGTGATTTCCCATTGTATATATATATATTACTAAATGTGCAAAAATAGACATTGTCCTTATCCACAAAGACACTCCAGGTTTCATCAAAATTTCTTGTTGCTGAGGGTAGACTATCAGCCAGAGAAGTATATTTAAATTGTCCAGTTGAAGTCGGAAAAAAATAACCGAAGTCACCTTGACACCCAACATAAATACGACCTCGACCGTCAACCGCCAGGCTTCTTACCTTAGTACCGCTCCTTACGCCATAAGTCCTCCATAGGCTACCATCATATTCTAGCAACCCATAGTTATTGGCCACATATACCAGCCCTCTTCTATCTTGTTTGATATTAAAATTTTGTAATCCAGCCTTGTACTCATCAGTATGAAAAGTTCGGACAAATGGTAGTCCTGAGAAAGATGATTGTGAATAGTTCATACTGGCCAATCCAAAAAAAATCAAAATGAAAATCAATGAAGCTTTGCCTTTTCTCAGGTTTTCAAGAAGCCACTTCATGATGTAGTCAAGATTATGTAAGAAAATGATACCAAAATGATAAAGTGCCCTAAATGTACTAAAAACAATGTTATTAGTTACGTGATGTATTATTGATGTAGTGAATTTTATCTTATGTAGTAGTATTGATGGGTACAAATAGTAGTGTTAAGAGCTTCGAATCACAACATTTGCAGCGTAAAACAAACGTTTCCTATAATATAAGCAACGCAATCGTTTGTTGGATTAATTGAAAACAGCATAACATGAAGATAAAGCTACTCACATTCCTACTATTTGTATCGATGGCAAGTTATGGCCAAAGCATTTTGAAGGGTAAAGTAATCGATGAGACAGACCAGGGGATACCTGGTGTCAATGTTATTTTCGTTGGAACTTCTCAGGGAACTGTTACAGATGTAAATGGAGAGTTTACACTTGAAAATGCCCCTGCTAACGCAACCCTGTCTTTTAGTTTTATAGGATACATCACCCAAACAGTTGCGGTAGCAGACAGAACAACCTTTAATATTAAGCTTATATCTGACGTGCTAGCATTAGATGAGGTAATAGTCGTTGGATATGGGGTGCAAAAGAAGAGTGTTGCTACTGCTTCCGTTTCGGTTGTTAACTCAAAAGACTTACAAGGTTTTAGCTCATCCCGTGTAGATCAAATGTTACAAGGCCAAGTAGCAGGCGTAACATTTAAGACCGCTTCTGGTCAACCGGGTTCACCTCAGAACATATTTATTAGAGGAGTAGGTACCAATGGAGACAATAGCCCTCTAATTATTATAGACGGAGTTAATTCTAGCGACCAATTCTTATCAACGCTTAACCCTGCAGACATCGAATCTGTTCAAATTCTAAAGGATGGAGCTTCTACCGCAATTTATGGATCACGCGCAGCTAATGGAATAATTATGGTTACGACCAAAAAGGCCAAGGCTGGAGAAGCTAAGATGAATTACTCCTTCTTCTATGGACAACAACAACCATGGAAAATTCCTGAACTTTTAAATGCTTCACAATATGTTGAATTAACACGTGAGAAATATACTAATGGAAATTCCACGCTACCTATAGGTTTTCCCACCCAATCCAATTTACCTGCCAATACCAATTGGATGAAAGAGATTTTTGAGCCTGCCGGTACCCAAACTCACCAGCTATCGGTGTCACAAGGGACAGATAAGGGCAACGTTTTTGCCTCATTATCCTACTTTGATCAAAAGGGAGTTATATCCCCAGATAAATCATATGCCAAACGTTTAACAGCACGTCTTAATTCTGAGCAGCAGGTAAATAAATATGTCACTTTTGGAGAAAATATTTTTCTAAATCATTCAAGCAATGGCAAAATACCTGAGAATAATGCATTTGGTTCACCGATCAGTGATGCATTAGCTTACGATCCCATTACACCCATTCGTGATCCAAATGGAACTTTCGGATTTGCGCAATCACCTTATGTTCAAAAAGAATATCTCAACCCGCTCAGTAGAATCTTTATTAGTAATAATCAAACTGCTCAAGATGGCATTTTAGGCAATATTTATTTGAAAATAGAACCTATCAAAAACTTAGTTATCAAAACTGATTTAGGAATTGACTATACTATGTATAGCGGAAAAGGCTTTCAGCCTTCCTATAAATTCATTGCCACTGATGGCAGTCAATTACCACTCACAAATGCTACGAATGATCTTTATCGCTATTCTTCAAATGTATTTATTTGGCAATGGGAGAACTATGCAACCTACTCTCTAACTAAGGGAAAACATTCTGGTGAAATTACAGCGGGCATAACAGCTCGTCAGAAAACCGAAGGAGGTTTTGCTGGCTCGTCCTCAGGTATTCCAGCTGAGGTTGAATTAAATCCCAATTTTCAATATATAGATAACACACCTGATTCGTTGAAACGATCTTCCGGCAGTGATAATGAGCGAGAGTCTCTTTTTAGCTACTTCGGTCGGGTTAACTATAATTATGATGGGAAATATTTACTGAGTATGACTCTTCGAAGAGATGCAAGTTCGAAATTTGGCGCGAATAAAAGGTATGGGTTATTCCCCTCATTATCTGCTGGTTGGGTTATTTCAAAAGAGAATTTTTGGCCTGTGAAAAGTGTAAACTTTCTTAAACTAAGGGCCAGTTATGGTATTAATGGCAACGACCGTATTCCCAATCTCGGTTTCGCGTCTGTAATTGGTTATACTGGCGCCTACCAATTTGGGAAGCCTGGAAATCAAACCAACTATCTAGGTAACTCTCTACTTTTTCTAGATAATCCAAATTTGAAATGGGAAGAAAGTAAGCAATTGGATATAGGAGTAGAAGTAGGATTGTTCAATGATCAATTAACCTTTGAGTTAGATTACTATAGAAAAACAACTACCGACCTTTTAATGCTAGCCAATACTGCATTATACGTTGGGGCTAATAGACCACCTACAGCGAATGTTGGCGAAGTAGTCAATAGCGGATTTGAGTTAGAGGCTACCTATAAAAAGAGGTTAGGCGATTTTAATTTAAATATTGGATTCAATGCTGCAACATTAACAAATGAAGTTACTAAAGTAGACAATGGCTTCCTAGATGGCCCAACATGGCCAGTTAGAAATACGGTAATGACCCGAATGGAAATAGGTCAGCCAATTGGCTATTTTAGAGGGTTTAAAACGGATGGCATTTTTAGAAGTACTTCTGATGTTCTCGGTTATATTAATGACTCCGGTAATCCTATTCTACCTGGTGCCGTTCCCGGTGACTTGAAATTTGTAGATTCAAATCGCGATGGGAAAATTGATAACAACGACATCGTCAATATCGGCAAGCCATGGGCCGACCTTACCATGGGACTCAATCTGTCGCTTAACTGGAAAGGTATCGATTTACGCATGCTGTTTTCTTGTAGCATCGGCAATAATATATTTCGCTCCTATGAACGTCAGGACGTAATCAATAATAATTACCAGAAGGAATGGCTTGATCGATGGTCGGTTAACAATCCGGGAGGTAAATATCCCAGGCTAACGACACTTGATAATAATAACAATTCAAGACCATCCGATTTTTATGTTGAAAATGGATCCTACCTAAGATTAAAGACTCTTCAGATAGGGTATGATTTCCCTAAAGCTATTGTACAGAATTTAATGATGCAATCATTACGAGTTTATGTGTCTGCTGATAACCTATTGACCATCACTGGATACACAGGGTTTGATCCCGAAATAGGTACGAATGGATGGATCTTAGATACAGCTATCGATAAAGGATTTTATCCTCAGTTGAAAACAATAGGATTTGGAATAAATGCATCATTTTAAAAAATACCATTGAATCACATGAAAATATATATAAAATTAATCAGAGCTGTCACTATATTCATTCTAGTAGGCGGTTGTAGCAACGATTTTTTAGAAGTTGATCCTCAGAATAAATATTACGCAACAAACTACTATGTTTCAGAAGATCAAGTGTTCAAAGGATTAGTAGCCGCCTATGATCCAATGCAATATACTTTCGTTGATGGTCGTTGGACATCCACTGTCATGTTGGGTGAGATTTGGTCTGACAATGCAAATGCCGGTGGTGATAACTCGAACTTTGATCAACCTGGATGGCAGGAGATTGATGATTTAAAATCTACATCACTCACGGGTGAAGCAATAAGTTTTTGGAAGAAGAATTATCTAGGTATCAATAAAGCTAATCAGGTACTGAACAATGTTAAAATCACGGGTGCCGTTATAGATCAATACAAGGCAGAAGCTAAATTTTTGCGTGCCTTTTATCATTTTGAATTATTCCGATTCTTTGGACCTATTCCGGTTATTACCTCACAGCCATCCCCAGATGATCGAAGTGCGAAACGTAATTCACTTACACAAGTATTTACACAAATCACTAATGACTTAATAGCGGCCATCCCTTTGCTGCCTACATCGTATGCTTCCAACTTCTCCGGCAGAATTACAAAAGGTGCTGCTCAAGCTCTCTTAGGTAAAGTGTACCTCTATTGGGCAGATCTAAAGAATGATGATAAAGCACTATTTGATTTAGCGGCATCGCAATTATCACAGGTAGTAACTTCCAATGTCTACTCTTTGTTAGATGACTATGGAAAACTTTTTGCATTTGGTGCAGCCAATACAACTGAATCCGTTTTTGAGATTCAATATTCAAGTGATGTTCCGGCAGACTTTAGCACTCCGTTTGAATTTATTAATGGGAATATGATGGTACAATTATGCGGGATACGTGGTCTATGCTCTAATCATCCTGATTATATAGAAGGATGGGGTTTTATGTTGCCGACATCGAGTTTATACAATACCTTTCTATCTGACGATGTTTATAGAAGAGACGCTTCCATCCTATCACAAGTAGGGCTGGCATTGGGTGGCTGTAACGTTAATCCAGCAGCACAAAACCCACTTGATTTTCAAGGATACTGGCAGAAGAAATATGCTAACTATAAAAATTATTCTCCCGCTAATGGTGGTGAAATTAATGTATTGAAGGATGCGAATCAGCCTTATATACGCTATGCCGATGTGTTACTTATGTATGCGGAAGCACTAACACGTGGTAATGGATCACAGAGTACTGCGATGGCCCAGGTTGATCTGGTGCGAGAGAGGGCGAAAGGCCCCGGAAATAATATAGGAAATTTTAGACCAACTTCTCAACTAATGACGGATCAAGGTTGGACTCTATTGGAAGCCATCTGGTATGAAAGACGTGTGGAGTTCGCTGGGGAGGGTGATCGTTGGTTTGATCTAGTTCGATCAGGTCGTGCGGTCGCTGGCATCTTTGGTAATACTGACCTACGAAACGCAAACTTTAGCATTCAGGATTTGTATTTACCAATCCCTCAGAAAGAAGTCGATCTTACCGGAGGTAGTTTGACAACTTATCCAGATGCTTCCCTTTTTCAATAACCAATTAATTTAAATCGTAACAATTAAACAATTAAATAACTAACCAATCAAACCATGAAAAAACAAATGACAAACCGATGGCTTTTTGCCATCACATTCTTCTTTCTAGCAATATCATGCTCGAAAGATCAAGTAGCGTCTCCGAAAGCAATTGCAAGCTTTCAATTCGCTGTAGATGCGACTAATTTCTTGAAAGTGACATTCACCAACTTCTCGCAAAATGCCGCATCTAGCAGCTGGGATTTCGGAGATGCCACTGCTTTATCAACCGATAAAGATCCTATTCACACTTACAGTACAGCAGGAACGTATACTGTAAAGCTATCTGCAAAGGGTGCAGGTGGAGATATTTCTGTTAAAGAACAACAAGTTGTTATTACTGATCCAAATGTACAGCTTAAAAAATTGACAGGCGAAACTACTAAAACATGGAAACTGATACGCGATGTTTCTAAAGGCACATATCCTTATCAGGTAGGTCCTGCTGACAAATCCCAAATTTGGTATGCATTTGGCTTAGGTAATTCTTTAGGTGATAGACCATGTGCATTGAATGATGAATACATTTTTGGCTTATCAAAGACTTTTCAATACAAAACGAATGGCGATATTTGGGCTGACGATGCGGCTTGGAAGGCAAGTCTTGGTGCGCCTGGTTGTCTAAGTGATGCTCCAGGTAATTTTATAAACGTAGACGGTGCTGATATTTCAGCCTGGAAAAGCGGAAATCATACTTTTGAATATGATGCCACTGCTAAGACTCTAAAAGTAATTGGTTTAGGTGCTTTTATTGGACTCGCAAAAGTAGCTACTGCTGCAGAAGTGAAAGTTCCGCAAACTTCGGTTACGTACAAAGTAATTAAACTTGTTGATGCCGCTGTTGATACACTTGTTCTTGAAACGACCATCCCTCAGCCTGGCTATTGGAGATTTACATTAGTTCATTATGATAATCCTCTTCAAGAGCCTGCATTGCCACTACCTCCTCCACCCGTTGGAAGCATCAACGTTGTTAATTTTGATTTTGAGACAGCCGGTGTACCAGTATGGGCTACATTTGGCGGTACAGATTTCGCTGGCACTGGAGTAAGTGTATCAAGAATTGCTAATCCCCAATCTTCTGGCATAAATACCAGTGGGTTTGTGACAAAAGTAGACCAAACAACTGGTGTACAAGGCTGGTCAGGGTTCAGTACTGATTTAGCTGGCAAAATAGACTTTACGAATAAGCAAGTGTTTAAGGTTAAAGTGTATTCAACTACCATAGGTTCTGTTGTTAAACTCAAGCTAGAAGAAGTTGGTAACTCTGGTAACAACAAAGAAATTGATGCGACTACGACCGTTGCCAATCAATGGCAAGAGTTGACGTTTACTTTCTTAGCAGCCGATGCCAATAAATGGAACCGTTTTGTTTTGTTTTTTGACTTTCAAGTCAATGTTAAAAGCAATGCATCAAGCTTCCTTTTTGATAGCGTTGTATTACAATAATCACATTAAGATAACCGACCCACTATTTGGGTCGGTTATTTAAATTTCCTTATTGAACAAAGATTGAGTTAATATTTATTTTGAAAATTTGACTGAGTAATAGGGTTCAGCAATGATCTTGTCGGTGTATAAAAAATTTAAATATTAATCTATAGCAACGAATAGTTGATTTGATTATGACTAAAACAATGATCTTACCGATGAAAATCAAGTTCTTACTACTCGTACTCATTTCAATTTTCGTTTTTCATAAACATACCTATTCACAATGCCAGGTACTTGTCTGGAGTGATGAATTTGATGGAACAGGTCTACCTAATTCAACCTTTTGGGGATTTGATTTTGGCGCAAATGGATGGGGTAACAATGAAGTACAGAACTATAGCAATAATGCAGCAAATGTCCGGCAAGAAAACGGAAGCCTCGTAATCGAGGCAATTAAATCCGGTAGCTCATGGACTTCCGCGAGAGTTAAATCTCAAGGCAAAAAAACATTCAAGTATGGAAAAATTGTTTTCCGTGCTAAACTTCCTACAGGTGTTGGCACCTGGCCAGCTCTCTGGATGCTAGGCGAAAATATATCTTCGGTGGGATGGCCCGCGTGCGGTGAAATAGATATCATGGAACATGTTGGTAAAAATCAAAATGTAGTGCAAGCTGCGTTACATACACCTTCTAGTTTTGGCAATACACAAAATAAAGCATCTACCACCATCGCAACAGCCAGCTCTGCATTTCATGATTATGCAGTTTCCTGGAATGCTGATCGAATGATCTTCTCTGTTGATGATATACCCTATTATACCTATAATCCTTCTATCAAAACTGCATCTAATTGGCCCTTTGATGCCAGTCAGTTTATCATCATGAATATCGCTATGGGTGGCACTTTGGGAGGACCTATTGATGCTGCACTGACTTCCGCCAAAATGGAAGTCGATTATGTGAGAGTTTATGAAGAAAGAACTAACCCGTTGATCAATGGGCCTATCTATGTAGCGGAAAATGAGCAAGGAGTAATATATACGGCACCTGATTACGCTAATGGCGTAACGTATGCTTGGACAATACCAAATGGAGCAACTATTGTGAGTGGTCAGGGAACCAAGCAAATAACTGTTAATTGGGGACCCAATGATGGAACCGTGGATTTGGTACTTACTGGAAATACAGGATGTGCTGTTAACTCCGTTTCAATTAATGTTGCCACTATTGTTGAGCCGAGCGGCCCTAAATATATTGTGGAGAATTTTTCCAACGCTGGTTTACCCGGTTGGTCTAAAAATGATAATGCGATCACATATCAGGCAATATCAAATCAACTTAATGTGACCTTCAATGTTTCGTCATTAAAATACATTCAGTACGAAATGCCAAAAGCAATACGCCTAACGAATTATGGAATCATTAAGCTTCCTGTATCTGTACCTGCTTCATCAGCTATTCCAACTCTTCTCCTCACTTTTCGAGATGGTAATGGAAATGAAACAATAGCTACCAACTTTGAAATAAAAATAACTAAGAATGATGGAGTCTATTATACTTATTCCTATAATTTCGACAGCCAATGGAATTTGAATAACCCAATTGTAAATGATAAATCAATAAAGTCTGTCCGTATTTATATGATTACGGGTCAAGGTGCTTTTAAGATTGGTCCCATTGAGCTGTTTGTAAGTAAAGTAATTCCTGAAACGCCAACAAATCTACTTTCTAGCCCCACGAATCTTGGAGGAGTTTCTCTTAGTTGGACAGATAATACGAATGCTACTTCATTCAATTTATATAGAAGCAATTCTGTGTTGGGTACCTATGTGAAAATTAAGTCACTAATTAAAACCTCTGATAATCCGTATGTTCTAACTCCGACTGACGCACTAAATTATTATAAATTGTCAGGAGTAAATTCAATAGGAGAATCCATTTTAAGCGCCCCTTTAGAAGTGGTTGCGAGTATAACAGCAATCGAGCCACTAGACAATACCGCTATTTCATTTTACCCGAATCCCAGCAATGGAAGAATCTTTATTCAATCAAATGGAAAACCAATATCTGATTTAAGAATATACGATTCCCGAGGAATGGTCCAAAGTTTTAATACAGCTAGCGAAAACGATCTATTGATCGTTGATGTGAAAGTATTAAGCAATGGAGTCTATTGTATTGTTCTAAATCTGGAGGGTAAAACACATGCTAGAAGAATTATTATTAATTGATCTTTTACTCTACCCAAACTTCCATAGCTAAGCGATGAACTTTCATTTCAAGACAACCATAAGCTTAGGTTATATATAGTAACCATGAAAAGTTATATCCTATTGCTACTTTCATTCTGCTTGCTTGCTTGTGGCAATACAACAAAGCCAGGTCGATTAGTTTGGTCAGATGAGTTTGACTATACCGGTCAGCCCGACAGTTCCAAATGGAATTTTGAAACAGGAGATGGTTGCCCAAAAAATTGTGGATGGGGAAACAATGAAGCAGAAATCTACACCCGTAATAAAGCGAATGTCCGAGTTGAGAATAAGTCGCTTATTATCGAAGCTATAAAAAGTGATGGTGGCTGGACATCAGCAAAAATCACAAGTCATACTAAAATGCATTTCACGTATGGTCGCCTAGAATTTAGAGCCAAGCTGCCCGTTGGAAAAGGTACGTGGCCGGCTATTTGGATGTTGGGAGAAAGTGTCACTACAAAAGGATGGCCAGACTGTGGGGAAATTGATATTATGGAACATGTTGGCAAGGATCCAGGTATTGTTCAGAGTGTAATCCATAACAGATCAAGTTTTGGAAATTCAGTAAATATTGGAAGTAAATCTGTTAAAACATCTGATTCAGAATTTCATTTATATGGAATCAATTGGACAAAAGGTAAAATCGAATTCTTCATTGATGATGTGAATTTTTATACCTATCAGCCTACCATAAAAGATAATAGTACCTGGCCATTTGACGAGCCATTCTACTTGATAATGAATATCGCGATGGGTGGGAATTTAGGAGGACCATATATTGACCCAGCCCTAACTCATGCAAGAATGGAAGTGGATTACGTGCGGGTATATCAGTAAAATATGAAATTCCAATAATAGACCAATTTGATCAAGTCAATATAAACATTCTTACCTAGCTCTATAAAAAATCGTACCGATGAAAAATGTTAAACAAGTACCCCTGCTGATTTTACTGATTGCTTTAGTGACAACATTACTTATTAGTTGTAAAGATGATGCTGCCAATAAATTAAATCCCGTAATCACTTGGGTAAATCCAGTTGATATAAATTTTGGCACTGTACTTACAACCATTCAACTTAATGCAACAGCAGATGTACCTGGCATATTTAATTATACACCTGCCATAGGCACAAAATTGAATGAAGGAGTCAATCAGAATCTGAAAGTAGATTTTATTCCAACGGATCCTGTTAAATATAATACAGTAAGCAAGACCGTAACAATAAATATTAAACCAGGAGGCACCAACAGTGCGATCTTTAACTCAAGCCTTACTTATGGCTCTGTAACTGACATTGAAGGAAATTCATACAAAACCATAATGATAGGAACACAAACATGGATGGCAGAAAATCTACGAACGACTAAATACCGCAATGGTGAAAACATTGCTGAAGTAACTGACAATACTGCATGGAAATTATTAGTAACTTCTGCCTATAGCAATTACGCAAATACAACGGACCTCAATAAAATAGCTACTTATGGTAGACTCTATAACTGGTTTGCTGTAAATGATAGCCGCAATATTGCACCAGTTGGGTGGCATGTGGCCACCACCGCGGAATGGACAACGTTAACAACATTTTTATCAGGTGAAAATATTTCAGCGGGCAAAATGAAAGAATCAGGAACCTCCCATTGGAATGCACCAAACACGGCAGCGGATAATAGCACAGGCTTCACCGCTTTGCCTGCTGGGCGAAGAGAATATACAGATGGTTCATTTATAAATACCGGATTCAATGGTTTCTGGTGGACCAGTTCACCCTATAATCCTGATTACTCATGGTATCGTCAAATGAATTATGATGGAGCATTTGTCAACCCAGCTAACTTCCATAAACAATACGGCTTCTCTGTAAGATGCGTAAAGGATTAGAAATTAAATGAGAATGTAAGTTCTCTTTGCAAGACTTAATGGCAATTTAAATTAAGGATTCATAAAAATCTTTGAGTCCTCTCAATATGGTAGGATCCCTTTCAGCTATGCATGAGCATTCAATTATTGTAAATTTCGTGTAAAATGTACATTGTTTCCACGAAAAAATCATGATACGTTAGTCTCTAAATTCCGAACATAATTTCATTATCCACTCAACTCATCAAAGTCAATTTTTATGACCATCAAAAAGAGTTGCCAATGCATGTTAAAAATCAGGTCACTAATACCCCCGCTATTGAACAATTTCATAGATGAAAATATTCACTGAGTTATGATACTAAAATAAAAGACTTAATTTCGAGTTCATTAGCAATATGAACAAACTTCTTTTCGCCTTCATAGCTTTGTTAGCACTTGCTTCCTGTGGTGGTGCTCATGGTAGCACGAAGGTCACGAAACCCCGCTACCATCATGTGTGGGCTAAGGGCAATCGCTATCGAATCGATATTCCTATCGGTAATAGACATATTCGCTTTTTGGGAAGAAAGAGAACCAAAGCCGTAAGTATGAAGTAAACTTATAAGTTAAGCAATACTTCAGTTCAAACCCTTTACTAACAACTCCACATTCTTCCTGAAAAACATTTTCACAGTACCTAACTGATTCACATGAGCAGTTACCAATGAACCGTAAAAGATAGAAAGCAAAATATTTGTAATATCTCTGGTTGACGTGGTCTTGGTAATTTCTTTTTTAAAGATTGCCTCCAAGGCAAACTTTTCAATCATTTGATGGACCGATTGAACTTCATTCAAATGAATATCCGGTACATCCGTAATAGGTAGGTTTTTTTGATACAGCTTGTGTGGGGGGGGTGTTTGGGGGCGATTAGGGTGAGTGAGG
>JANPBK010000110.1:0-2339 GCA_031430395.1 Cyclobacteriaceae bacterium | reverse complement strand
TCTATGGGGTGCACTCTTACTTCCCTTACTATCATGGCTGCTATTGTATCGGGTGCAGAAGAGAATTTTTCCTCAGGGCACTGACCATGCTGAACTCGCACTGATCAGGCATGCCATTTACGCTTTTACTATTTCATTGGTATTCGGAATTGTTGCCGCAGGTTTCTTTTCATATGGCTATCCGGACATGACGGGCAATATGATGTTGGGGATTTTCGTATTGGCATTGTTCTTCCCGGTTTACCGAGCAGAATGCTTGCTCGGATTTGTTATAGGTATGACCGTAACATTTGGTGCTGTGCTTCCAACAGGGATAGGATCAATCCTAACTTTAATTGCTTTTGTATTGTTTCGTGGTGTTCGTCCGGCTGTTTTGTACGTGGTGTCACGGCTTAAACGGACATAGCGACACCATGCTCACTGCACTAGTTAGCGCGCGTTTTCAACGCGATGCATTCGGATTATTCTTTGCGATGCGATGCATCCGGATCATTTTCCGGTAACGTATTCCCAAATGATAGGGGGTTCATTCAAAGGCTGTTTTAAAGTTGACTTTATCCGAATCCGTTTTCCATCTCTCTCCAAGAGCATTTTTAAAAATGCATCACTGCCAATCTCTATTTGAATTGTCCTCATAACTTGTTCATCATACTTATACTCTTTGGTATAAGCAGCGAGTAGCTGCTCGCACTTTAAATAGATCTGTTCGTCATTCATAAATTTAGAAGCTAAATAATGCACCTGCCCATCGCAAGGAAGAAATACAAAACCCATTCAACGTTGATCGGTTGATTAGTCTTTGAGTTATCATTGATAAAGGAACATCACACGTGCGGGAATCTACATGTATTCAAAATATTTATCCAAGCCGGCTATAATGAAATTAATGGTCTGCCACCCAATGCTTGCAAATGTAACCCAATGCAAACGGCTGTGTATAAAATAAAAAAAGCCAGTATTGCCACGTTGGGTCGCGAAGTCTTTTCTGAAATGAACCATGCAAATAAAGGTAGCGCTTGCAAACCATGAAGTGTTATAAAATGAGCGGGTCGTATATCACCAGCAACGGTGCTCCAACTAAGAAAGGGGAGCCCAGGACCACCATCAGCCGCTCCGTAAGTATGAGCTAATTGGCTTATCATGAGGCCGCCCGATATGCCTCCGATCAGAAATAAGAATAAGCCTGCTCTCCACGCAATCAGCATGTGGGATGAATGAGAAACGCCTTTCGTAAAAAATACAATCAGTGTGTATGCAATCAAGAAGGTGTTAATTCCTATGAAGACCCCCATGGTAGCAAACACCATTCCGTCAAAGTAGGTTTGGAAATTGAAATGAGATGGAACCCCGCGTGCAGCCTGAATAACAATCGCAATGTTCTCCACTGCCATGCAAATTAAAATTCCCCAGCTGATGAATGCTCTGTTTGTTGTATTCTTCACATACTCAAGCAGCCAGCCAAATGTCCAGAGGTAGATTGCAACCGAGAGGAAGAATTTCATGGGTTTAATCCAGGCATTTATACCGGTGATAGTTCTATCATCCATGATGAACAAGGGTATACAAATCACAAAACCCATAAGGTTTACAAGTCCTGCATAATACAGCAGAGCGTTACGCCTTTTTAATTCTGGCAGCACATCAGAAATTTTCATGAATAAATTGTTTTGTTTTAACGCCACGCACAATAAAGTAAATCAGAAATCCGATGGGGCCAAATAGAAAGGTCAATAACAAGCAGGGAATAATAATCAGATGATGGATTTGATGTTTTTGACTATTAATTAAAATCCAACTCCCCACAACAAGATCGAAAGCCAAGTAATGTACCCATCCAGCTACCAACGCAAAAGGATTTTCGAAAAGCTTAGTGACGCCTTGTAAGGAAGAGAAATCTCCTTCACCATCACCAAAGTGAAAAACAATTAGAAAAAAATAGACCACGGCCAACAACAATGGAAATATTCCGGATAGCACGATCCGGTTAGTCCATTTCCAGCGAGGTGCAACCACAAGTAGTAACCAGCCAATAGGGGCTATGCTGTTACAAATTTGAAAAACTGTTTCAGGCTTCATGCTATATAGGATTTTAGATATTTTTCGAGCTTAAAACTACAATAGAATCTTCGACATTAAGTAGCGTTAACTAAATAATGTTCTAGATCTATCATTGCCTCAGGTTGTAATGCTTTTGCTTCGCTCTACTTATACAAGGCAGTCCCGCAATGACGTTTAAAGTAGGGTTGTATTCTTGCTTAAACATTTCGAGCGTCATTGCATAAAGCGCTTCTTATGTTTAATTCATTTGTATTTTCTAACTTGGGATAGATTTGTTGCAT
>JANPBK010000109.1:0-25938 GCA_031430395.1 Cyclobacteriaceae bacterium | reverse complement strand
TTTCAGTCTCTTTGTCCTTACCTTTTCCTTTCACTAAGTCTACTTCAATCTCAGGTGAATCAGAAGTGCTTGCATAATCCAATCGTGAGCCTATGCCCTCGGAGATAAATCCAAACTCTTTATCTAAGGTATTTGTCTCTATCAAAAAGCGCTTCACAAAATATTGTTTGCTCTCGCCATCAAGGTAGACGGCCGAGATCGCTTTCTTTGGATTAAACTTCTGAACAAGTATTGTTTTTTCCGGTTCGTAGCGATTCGTTAATTCATAGCTGGTAATTTTATACGCACCACTTTTGGTAATAGCAATGATCTGATCGTCTCCATCAAATTTACCTACGTATTTGCCCCGTTTGTCTTTGTTCAGGCGACCGCTCGCTTCGTCAAACCATAAATCCAAACCACTTAAGGTAGATCCTTTCGATTCTTTAAAATCTACTTTGCGTACGGGATATTTCGTAATCATGTTTCCCCGCACTCCTCTTCCTTTCACTTCCAATTCTGAAAAATCAAAATCAAAAATCTTTTTACGAGCTGAACTTGCCGGTGTTAATTTTAACTCTACGACTTCCGCTTCTCCGTTTGGATTGGCACTTAGGTATTGAACTTTACTATTTGGATTCCCTAAATCAAGATTATACTCTTTATCACGTGTAATGGCAGGCATTGCAAAACGTTTCGCGTAAGTAACTCCGCTTTTCCCATCGCTGTAAATCAAATTATAAATCATGCGCTCATCTCCCTTGCGCCAAATGCCGATGTGCAGAATATCTTTGCCCATGAACACCTTTTCGTTGATGCGACTTACTTTTGCTTTACCATCTCTTCGAATCACGATCACATCATCCAACTCTGAGCAGTCCGCAATAAACTCATCCTTCTTTAGGCTCCAGCCTATAAAGCCATCCTCCCGGTTTACATAGAGTTTCTGATTGTTAGCAATTACTTCTGTTGCTGCCACTGAAGTGAAGCTCTTGATTTCAGTTTTGCGTTCGCGACCTTTGCCATACTTATCTAACAAATTTTGGTAGTAAGCAATGGCGTATTCAGTCAGGTGTTTTAGGTGATAGAGGGTCTCCTTTAATTCCTTCTCTAAATCCAACATCAATTCATCTGCCTTGAAAGAATCATATTTGGAAATTCGCTTGATACGGATTTCCAGCAATCGCAAAATGTCATCTTTTGTAATCTCTCGGTAGAACTGCTTTTTATAAGGCTTCAATCCCTTATCAACCGTAGTGATTACTTCTTCAAAGGTTTCTACATCCTCGATGTTTCTATAAATCCTCTTTTCAATAAATATTTTTTCCAATGAAGAGAATAAAATTTTCTCCATTAATTCAGCCTTCCTGATCTCCAGCTCTTTTTTTAGAAGCTTTACCGTTTGTTCGGTGTTGTACTTCAAAATCTCATTCACTTTCATGAACTGAGGTTTATCCGCAACGATTACACAAGCATTAGGCGAAATAGAAACTTCACAATCGGTAAAGGCATATAATGCATCAATGGCTATTTCAGGAGAAATCCCCGGCTGCAAGCTCACTGATATCTCTACGTCTTTGGCTGTATTATCAACGACCTGCTTTACTTTTATTTTTCCTTTCTCACTTGCCTTGACAATGGACTCCATCAAAGAAGCCGTGGTAGTGCCAAAAGGAATCTCTTTGATCAAGAGCGTCTTCTTATCCTCAATTTCAATCTTTGCGCGCACCTTAATCTTCCCTCCTCGAAATCCTTGTTCGTATTCTGAAAAATCGCCAATCCCTCCAGTTGGAAAATCAGGATAAATTTTTGGATTTTTGCCTTTCAAAATATCGATTGAGGCTTTGATCAACTCAATAAAGTTGTGAGGCAGTATTTTTGTGGATAAACCCACCGCGATCCCTTCTACGCCTTGTGCTAATAACAACGGAAATTTTACCGGCAGCGTAACAGGCTCTTTCTTTCTTCCGTCATAGGACAATTGCCACTCCGTAGTCTGTGGATTATAAACCACCTCCAAGGCAAATTTTGACAAGCGCGCTTCGATGTAACGAGGTGCTGCAGCACTATCCCCCGTGCGAACATCGCCCCAGTTACCCTGTGTGTCGAGCAATAAATCCTTTTGACCAATGTTCACGATGGCTTCACCGATGGCCGCATCGCCATGTGGGTGAAACTGCATTGTGCTACCAATTACATTTGCCACCTTATTGAAGCGACCATCGTCCATCTCCTTGATCGAGTGGGCAATTCTGCGTTGCACCGGTTTCAGTCCATCTTCAATACGAGGCACTGCTCGCTCTAAAATCACATAAGAGGCGTAATCAAGAAACCAATTTTCATACATTCCATCAATCGCGATAGAATGCACGTTGCCGTCTTTATCTGTGGTTTCGTTAGGGATTTGCTTTTTAGCCATTCTTCAATTCAATTAAAAATCTCACAACTACTCTGCCGTTTCAACTTCTGCTTCCACTTCTTTCATCTCCACTTTATCCAATTCAATTCTCAAATTCTCGATAATAAATTCTTGTCGATCGGGTGTATTCTTGCCCATGTAGAATTCCAGTAACTTGGCGAGGTGACTCTCCTTTGTTAATAAAACGGGTTGCAAGCGAATATTCTCGTTGATAAAAGTGCCAAATTCTTCCGGTGATATTTCACCCAATCCTTTGAAGCGCGTGATCTCTGGTTTGCTCCCTAACTTGCCAACAGCCACTTGCTTCTCCTCTTCGCTATAACAATAGATCGTTTCCTTCTTATTGCGAACCCGGAACAGAGGCGTTTCCAACACATACACATGGTTCGCCTTTACCAGATCAGGGAAGAATTGTAAGAAAAATGTCATCAAGAGTAAACGGATATGCATTCCATCCACGTCCGCATCTGTTGCAATGATCACTTTGTTATACCGCAAGCCATCCAATCCGTCTTCGATATTGAGTGCGTGCTGAAGCAGGTTGAACTCCTCATTTTCATACACTACTTTTTTCGTCAGGCCGTAACAATTTAAAGGCTTGCCTCGCAAACTAAAGACTGCTTGCGTCTCAACATTGCGTGATTTAGTAATTGAACCGCTGGCTGAATCACCCTCTGTAATAAACACCACTGATTCCATGCCCTTCTCTCCTTTTTGATCATCAAAATGAAAGCGACAGTCGCGCAGTTTTTTGTTATGGAGGTTGGCTTTTTTGGCTCGCTCGTTCGCTAACTTCTTGATGCCCGCAATTTCTTTGCGTTCGCGCTCTGATTGCAAAATTCGCTTTTGAATCGCATCAGCCGTTGATGGATTCTTGTGTAGATAGATTTCAAGCTCTTTGGAAACAAAATCACCGACAAAATTTTTGACTGATTGACCTCCTTCCGGAGACATGTTAATCGAGCCTAGTTTGGTTTTCGTCTGCGATTCAAAGACTGGTTCTTGAACGCGCACAGCAATCGCACCTACGATACTCGCCCGTATGTCTGCAGAATCAAAATCTTTTTTAAAGAAATCTCTCACACCACGTACGATGCCTTCACGAAAGGCTGCTAAGTGAGTGCCTCCTTGTGTCGTGTTCTGTCCATTCACAAATGAATAATACTCCTCTCCGTATTGATTGCCATGCGTCAACGCAAATTCAATATCATCTCCCTTGCAATGAATAATAGGATAGCGCATCTCCTCAGCATCGGCCTTTTGCTTCAATAAGTCAAGCAACCCATCCTTGGAAAAAAACTTCCGTCCGTTGTAGTTGATGGTAAGTCCCGCGTTAAGGAATGCATAATTCCACATCAAATCATCCAGGTACTCCGGAATAAAGTGATAGTTTTTGAACATCGTATTATCTGGCTCAAACTCCACGAGCGTACCATTCTTTTCATCGCTCTTAGCAACTCTCGGATCGGTCGTCAGTACCCCCTTTTTGAATTCAGCTAATTTGGTTTGACCTTCACGGAAGGCTTGTACTTTAAAATAATTAGATAGTGCGTTCACCGCTTTTGTTCCTACCCCATTCAAACCTACCGATTTTTGAAAGGCTCCGGAGTCATACTTTGCACCCGTGTTAATTTTAGAAACCACATCAACCACCTTACCTAAGGGGATACCTCTGCCATAATCGCGGACCATCACATGCTGGTCTGTAATTTTTACATCGATAGTTTTCCCATAACCCATCATGTGCTCATCAATACAATTATCAATTACTTCCTTCACCAACACATAGATACCATCGTCTTTAGCCGAGCCATCGCCCAACTTGCCGATGTACATACCCGGTCGCAAGCGGATGTGCTCCCGCCAATCGAGTGATTTAATACTCGCTTCGTTGTATTCTGTTTCCTTCGCCATGTTCGTTCCTAAAATTTAAATCGCGCAAAGATGAAAAAATTCCGTTGTCAGAAGTTGAAAACATTCTGAGACGGAACTAAGAAAATGAATTTTGATGAGATCTCAATGGATTTACTAAGATTCTCCGTTACCAAAATATTACACTAAAAATTGGTAACAAGCTGATTTTCAATTCTTAAAAAGAATAAAGTCAAACTGGTTGTTTAGAAAAATACTTTAGTACTAGCCGATAAACTGGCCAACTTAGTATCCAAATAGCAAAGAGTACCAGGCTCCCGTAAATAATTATGCCAATTCTATCATAATCAAATTTTTCTGTGCTATTATACAGGCCTATAAAGCTAATACACACAATAAAAAAAATGTTGAGCGTAATCACCAGTCCATAGAACCATGATTTAAAGTCTTCCTCCGTTACTGGAAAAAGACGACTCACAACAAATACAAGCATATTCGTAATTGCCACTATGGAGATCAATGAATAAAATAAAACATCCCTTGACACCATCAAAGGCACTTCTTGCTCAAGAATTATTACCTGCGCTGGTAAAGAGGCATAATCATAGATAAAGATGATTAAAAAAATAACCAACGAAAGAAACCAGACTCCTTTAAAGACTTTTAAGATCATGTCGTTAACTTTGAACTGCAAATTAAACCTAAATACATTGATCCTCCACCCATCCCGGTTCCTCGCGTTGCTATTTTTATTTCTACTAGCCTGTGGAAAGCCTCTTCCAGAATTCGAAAACTTAGATATTACCACTTGGAAAGAAGATAAGGCGGGGTGTCATCAAGTGCGCTGGAAATCAATGAAAGAACTCCAACGACAAAAAGACAAGTTAAAGGGCCTTTCGCAAGACGCAATTGTTGAGGTTTTAGGTAAACCAGATCAAAATGAGTTATACAAACGCAACCAAAAGTTCTTTTATTATTTATTGAGTCCTGGTAAATTGTGCGGTAGCGATTCTACTCCTCACCGTCTTTCTTTACGATTTAATGCCATGGGATTTGCAAAAGAAGTCCTGGTAGAATAACCTTATTAATTGACCGAAGAGTGATACTAAATTCCTTACATGAGAAAATCATCACTTAAGTTTATTTTGGGAATTTGAAAGTCTATTTTTACAAATACAAACACGAAAATTTCTTCTCATGCAAAAAATTGCGGTAATTGGTTCAGGCACGATGGGCAATGGCATCGCCCATGTATTTGCTCAAAATGGATTCAAAGTATGCTTGATTGATATCTCAGAAGACGCTTTAAAAAAGGCAATAGCTACGATTGACAAAAACTTATCACGTCAAGTTGAAAAGAGGACGATCAACAACGAACTTAAATTACAAACGCTGGCCAATCTCAGTTCTACCACATTGATGGCCGAGGGCCTAAAAGAGGTTGATTTAGTTGTTGAAGCCGCTACTGAAAATCAAGAACTGAAACTTAAGATTTTCAAAGATTTAGCTGAGCACACCAAACCCGGAACTATCCTGGCCTCTAATACTTCTTCTATCTCTATTACTAAGATTGCCTCTGTTACTAAAAGTCCAGAGCATGTGGTAGGCATGCATTTTATGAACCCTGTGCCGATCATGAAGTTGGTTGAAATAATACGAGGCTATAGTACCAGTGATACAACAACAAATACCATTATAGAGCTTTCCAACAAGCTAGGAAAGATCCCCGTAGAAGTAAACGATTATCCGGGTTTCGTAGCAAACCGCATTTTAATGCCTATGATCAATGAGGCCATTTATACATTATATGAGGGTGTGGCTGGTGTTGCTGAAATTGATACAGTAATGAAACTCGGTATGGCTCACCCAATGGGGCCGCTTCAGCTGGCTGATTTCATTGGATTAGATGTTTGTCTTTCTATTCTTCGCGTTTTGCACGAAGGCTTTGGCAATCCCAAATATGCACCTTGTCCTTTACTAGTAAATATGGTGCAGGCTGGTACAAAAGGAATAAAATCTGGTAGTGGTTTTTATCAATACGCAACTGGAAATAAGGAGCTTTTAGTCGCTGAAAAATTCAAATAAAGCTATGATTGAAATACTAATATAAAAAAACCCGATGTTAGACACATCGGGTTTTTTATTGAATGAAGATTGAGTTACTATTTCTTTAGCAGGTCGCGAATTTCTGATAGCAAAACTATATCTGCCGGTGGTGCTGGAGCAGGCGCGGCCTCCTCTTTCTTTTTGGATGCCGAATTCATTCCCTTCACAATTAAAAAGAGAACAAATGCAATTACCAAAAATGAAATAACCGAAGAGATGAATTTTCCCAGTAGCATTCCGCCTGGCTTCCAGGAGGCAATATCGGCCGCTCCTGCAGCTTCTAGTGCTGGCTGTAACATAATGGGGGTAATTACATCGGCAACCAATGAATTAACGATACCGCCAAATGCCCCGCCAATAATAACGCCAATCGCAAGATCGACCACATTGCCGCGCATAATAAAGGACTTAAATTCTTTTAACATATTGTAAGGGGTTAGGTAATATGAATGTAAAAATACAACTTTTCACAAGGGTTGTATATCAGATACCATTTCATTTTCATGGAGAGTATGATCATAAATCTCCTACGCAAAGCATTAAAATACAAACATCATTTAGAAAACCCGAGATAAGTTTTACGCGTTGCAGCGAAGAGCGAAGGTTACCTTAAAAGTACGTGGTAATGGGTTAGGAATTGATTTAAAGCGATATGGCCATCATCTTTTCAAACTCCGAAAAATCTTCCATAAATAGCCTGAAAGCCGTGAAATTTGGCTTTTTATGATCAAAAATCAAATTGAAGCAATGGGAGTTTAAATATTAATTATAAGTGAAGAAAACATTAGGACCACAATTATTGTTAACTTCAATTGTATAAATAAAGATAGAATAATTATGTCGACTGTTGCTTTGGTTGATGACGATTCAATTTTTCAATTCACCGCGACACGGATGATTGAATCTGCTCATCTAGCTGACAATATTCTTCATTTTATAAATGGCGCTGAGGCGTTACGCTATTTGGATGAGAATTCCAGTCAACCAGATAAACTTCCTGATTATTTATTTCTAGATATCAATATGCCATTGGTAGACGGCTGGATGTTTTTAGATGACTTAGCAAAAATTAAGTCTAACCTATCAAAAGAATTTCCAATTTATATGGTTAGCTCTTCCATTGATCCCAGAGACATAAATCGATCGAAGGATTACCATGAGATCAAGGACTTTGTCATTAAGCCAGTGAGCTTAGAACGATTCACCAAGCTGCTTTCTTATTAATGTCACCTACTTAAATTTCAGCATTTCGGTTCAATTCCTGATCTTAGATTACTATTCAAATCTTAAGGACTCAATCGGATCGAGCCGAGATGCTTTACTTGCGGGATACCAACCGGAAAATAGTCCGACCAAAATACAAATAACCATCCCCACTAACATCCATAGCCACGGGACCACAAAAACTTCAATACCAATAGCGCGTGAAATCAAGTTGCCAATCAATATGCCCAACAGCACTCCGGCAATTCCACCTAGCACACAAACCACTATCGCCTCAATAACAAACTGCTGTCGAATGCGCAGCGGAGTTGCTCCCAGCGCCTTCCGCACTCCTACTTCGCGTGTTCGCTCCGTAACAGAAACCAACATGATATTCATCAGCGCAATTGAGGCGCCTAATAAAGTAATAAATCCTACACCAAAACCTGCAAATCGCAAGCCGCTGGTAATAGATTCCAGATTCTGTGCCAATGATTCGCTTTTTTCCAAATCAAACGTATTCTCATCTCCTATTTTATCATTTCTAATCTTGCGCATCAAACCGGTTGCCTCGCCCATGGCATAATCCATTTGCTCCGGGTCTTGTATTCCTACTGTCAATCGATAATTTAAACCTTGTCCTGCTGCTAGTTGATTCGCAACGATAATTGGGATAAGAACCATGTTGTCAAAATTATTTTCAGATAAGGCCCCTTTCTCTTTCAACATTCCGATTACCTTGAATTGCGTTCCTTTGAAAGAGATGGTTGTATTAATTGGGCTTTTGGTTTCACCATATAGTGTTTTTGCCAATTTGTATCCAATTATAGCCACCTTCGATCCATATTGTGTTTCAAAACGTGAAAGATTACGCCCCTCTTCAATATTTAGACCTTTTATTGCTAAGTAGTCTTCATTTACTCCTGATACATTCACGTTTGGATTGGTCTTCTCAGATCCATGTTTAATTTCAGCCAAAATAGTAAGCCGGGCAGACAGGCTGATAGTGGAGGGTATTGGATATTCATCGATGAATTTT
The DNA here is from genome assembly GCA_031430395.1 of Cyclobacteriaceae bacterium. Classification (GTDB taxonomy): domain Bacteria; phylum Bacteroidota; class Bacteroidia; order Cytophagales; family Cyclobacteriaceae; genus ELB16-189. The sequence continues at coordinate 17,320 of JANPBK010000109.1, read as the reverse complement.
TGCACTTCCGACAATAGTAAAGGAGGATAGTTCTTTTCTTTTAGCCCAGCCTGGTTAGCGCCCCTGTTAAAAATAGATCTGATATCAAAGGTATTTGCCCCAAGGGAAGATAAACTCTGGGAAACAGAATATTCAATGCCATCGATCGCAGTCAATATGCCAACGAGCGAGGTAATGCCAATGGCTACTATTAGCGCAGTTAAAACCGACCTCAGCATGTTTGCTTTCACGGAACGTAGGCCTTCCTTTATATTTTCAACTAAATTCATTGCTTAGTAGGTTTCATTTTATCTGTTTGGCACATCAAAGTTATACCTTTAACTATACTATCTTTAAGACTTTATTCATAACTAATTGTTACAAGGCAAAACAAAGTGATTCAACGATGAGAACTCGTATTTTGTTATTGTTTATTATTATTACCAAAACCACCTTGGCTAATTATCTTTTCATACCGATGGATGAAAAGCAAGCTAATCACCTCAAAGCATATGGAATTGCCTATTGGGCATTAAAAATGGATACCGAAGTGGATTGGCTCTTAAATTATCGGGGTGGCAGTTTTATGGTTAAATATCATCCAAAATTCCAAAATGAGTTGGTTGTACGGGGGGTTAGTTATGAAATCATCTCCGATGCTCAAGCAAATACCATTATCGCTGAGATTGCCAGTCCTGCAGCTAATTATGACATTATGAAGTTAGAGAAATTTCCTCGGATTGCGGTTTATTCGCCTAAATCAAAGCAGCCGTGGGATGATGCTGTAACCTTAGTACTTACTTATGCCGAAATCCCATATACTGTAATTTTCGATGATGAAGTATTAGATGGTGAATTAATAAAATACGATTGGCTGCATTTACATCATGAAGATTTTACCGGACAATACGGAAAATTTTATAGCAATTACGCCAACATGCCTTGGTATATAGATCAGGTAAAGGAAGCCGAAAATACGGCACGTAAATATAGTTTTCAAAAAGTCTCTCAACTCAAACTTGCCGCTGCCAAACGTATGAAAGAGTTTGTTGCTGGTGGTGGTTTTCTTTTTGCGATGTGTTCTGCGACAGATTCATATGACATCGCGCTGGCTGCCGAAGGAATTGATATTTGTGAACGCATGTATGATGGCGATGCCGCTGACCCACAGGCACAAGAAAAGTTACACTTTGAGAATACTTTCGCCTTTACAGATTTTCAACTCTCCAAAGATCCCTATCAATATGAGTTTTCTAATATTGATAACAATGCCCCTGAACGAGGCTTACGTCAAGACAATGACTACTTTAATTTATTTCAGTTCTCCGCTAAGTGGGATCCAATCCCAAGTATGCTTACCCAAAACCACACGCGCGTGATTAAAGGCTTTTATGGCCAAACGACTGGTTTTAAAAATCACTTAATTAAGCCAGATGTAACCATCATGGGTGAAAATAAAGAAATAAAGGAAGTCAAGTATTTGCATGGGGTAATTGGAAAAGGGTTTTATACATTTTATGGAGGTCATGATCCGGAAGATTATCAGCACACCGTTGGTGAGGAACCGACCGACCTGCATCTTCATCCAAACTCTCCGGGATATCGATTAATTTTAAATAATATTTTATTTCCGGCCGCTAAAAAGAAAAAACAGAAAACTTAAAATATTTTTTGAGAATGAGAAATTCATGTCCTGTTTTAGTTCTTGGAATTTCTCTATTGTTCCTTCTTGGATGCAGAATCAAGCAACCCTCAACTCCAATAATCATTTCCCCTTTTCAAATTGCCTCCAAAAAGTTAGGCTCTGAATTAGATTCATTTCCAAATTCTTCCGGAAAATTGATTCTTTTCGTTCAAATAGCCGACCCAAAATACCCAACGAGAGTAATTAAAGCGATCGTGTTAGAATTATCATCTAACAATATTCTTATGGAAGAATCTTTCGTTCCCGGATTTATTAAATGGGAAGGTGAATATTCGCTAGAATTGCTTAGTTTACCAGGCACCATAAAATCTGATGAGGACATTTCTACCTATATTAAGACGATCAAATTAAGTTTACCCAATCCCTAATCTTATGAAGCTTTGGAAATTATTACTTTTAATTTTTCTATTCTGCTTTTCTATAAATTTCTATTCTACGAGAAATTCAGTAAGCAACCATGCAACAAATAAAATCGAAACTCACTTTGACGGTCCTGCGGAGTTTATAAAATTCCATAATAGTATCCGAACTCCTGAGGATGCCAGTGCCCCTGATTATAAACCCGGGTTTCTTGTAAAAGAACTTCAAAAAGCAAAATACGCAGCAATTAGTAAACAGCGTAATAATGCAAGGACTCAGAATAATGGAGTTCTGGAATTTAAAGAACGCGGTCCCGCTAATGTACCCGGTAGAACAAGAGGTTTGTTGGTGGATCCCAGTGACCCAACTAAAAATACATGGTTTGCTGCATCTGCCAGCGGTGGCGTTTGGAAAACACAAAATGCAGGCGTTAGTTGGAATTTAATCACACCTGACTTAGCTAATCTATCAACTACCGTGCTAGCAATGGCGGCTTCAAATCCAAATATTATTTACTTGGGGACGGGAGAAGGATTTGGAAATTTAGATGGAGTTAGAGGAAATGGAATGTATAAGTCTATTGACCGCGGACAAAATTGGACTTATTTGACTTCCACCAATACTTTTGGCGATGTCAATAGAGCTATCATAGATCCTACTAACGCGAATACGGTGGTAGTAGCTACTAATTCAGGGATCTATCAAACGACAGATGGGGGAACCAACTGGCAAAAAGTCTCCACCCGATTATTCGTTCAAGATATTAAAGCTACCCTTGGGAATTTTACTATTCAGTACGCTGCACAAAATGGAGTAGGCGTATTAAAGTCGACTGATGGAGGCTCAAATTGGAACGTATCCAACATAGGTATGGGTAATGTTGATCGGGTAGAGATAGCAGTCTCCCCGGTAAACACGAATAGAATTTTTGCCTCTTGTGAAAATGGCGCATCTCCAAAGTTGCTAATGAGTAATGATGCCGGTCTGACGTGGTCTTTAGTTAATGTTAAACTAACTACAGTAGATTTAGATTTTTTAAATGGGCAAGGTTGGTATGATAATACCATTGCTTGCGATCCTTTCGATGCAGATATTATTTATTTTGGAGGAGTAGACTTATTCAGATTAAGATTAGATGGAGGATCTACCAATTCAGGCTATTATTCACTTGATGAGATCGACACTGAAAGCTTCCTCGGATTGACAAGTTTTACGAATTCAACGAATGGTACCTTTGATGTAGGTTCAATGGCTAATAGTATAACTGTAGAAATTCGTTTTGGTCCGGGGCGATCACAAAAAGCACATCGATTCTTAGTCCCTCTTGGCGCAACTTCTGGTGTTGCAGCTGCTAACTACAGCTACCAAGATTACGTAGACGTACCTTTTGAAGTCTGGGATATTACAAACAATAAACAACTGATGGCTTCCTTTAGGGATCAAGGAAGAGACGGGGGATTCAATCTAATTCCAAGTGATGTAACTGCAGCCGATGCCACCTTTCAGTCACGAGAGTATTTATATATTAACAATGTTACTTATGACCCGATCACACCAAGTAGCAACATCGCAATAAATGGTGCCCATGAGTTTAATAAAATGTATTTTATTTGGCCTGTATTGCCAGCAAGTGGATCCTGGCCGCCTACGGCTAATGGTACACTTCGATTTAGTTTTCAAACCCAACAAAAACTAAACGCTACCTCTTTGTTCATTACTGATCAAAGAGGGGCCTATGGAAATCCGAACAAAAACAGTATCGTTCATCCTGACCATCACAATATTGTGATGATTCCAATGAGCGGTAACACCTACAAAATTCTAAACGCGAATGATGGAGGTATTTTTATATCCAATATTTCTACTACTCCAGGGATCAATGATGGAAATTGGACTTTTGCTGGAAACACCTACAATACAAGTCAGTTTTATGGCGCTGATAAACGCCCAGGATTCGATGAATACTTTGGAGGCATGCAAGACAACGGTACCTGGAAATCCCCATCTGGAACATCGGCTACCTTTACAACTAATTACTCCTTTACCATTGGAGGTGATGGCTTTGAAGTTCTATGGAATAATTTTGATGAAAAAAAACTAATTGGCGGTTCACAAGGAAATAATTTCAGAAGATCAGCAGACGGTGGATTATCTTGGACAGTGGCTACTTCGGGACTTTCTGGAAGCCATCCATTCATCTCAAAGCTCGCTAATTCAAAAGATGTTCCTGAAACTATTTACACACTTTCTTCTGCCGGAGTTTTTCGTTCCATAAATTTTGGTTCATCTTGGACACTTACTCCTATCACTGATAAGTGGGGTGGATCTACTTCGTTGATGGATATCGAAGTATCAAGAGCTAATGCGAATATTATTTGGGCTGGAAGTGGAATGGTTAATACGGGTACACTTCGCAATCTTCAAGTATCTACCAATGGAGGTGTCAGCTTCACACCTACAAATAATTACACAACCATAACCTTAGGTGGAATTACAAAGCTAGCATCACATCCGACTGAACAAAACACTGCCTATGCATTATTCTCATTTGCAGGTAAACCAAAAATATTACGTACCACTAATCTTGGGCAAACCTGGAGCGATATTTCTGGTTTCAGCTCAGGTGGCGCAAGCACCAATGGATTCCCGGATGTAGCCGTCTATTGCTTATATGTTCGATCTGATGATCCTACTATAATTTGGGTAGGAACCGAAATAGGAATTGTTGAATCCCTTGATAGCGGACAAACATGGTCAATTCTTCAAGATTTTCCCAACGTTTCTGTTTGGGATATGAAAGGACAAGACGATCAAATTGTCATTGCCACTCATGGGCGTGGCATTTGGACCGCCAAACTTAATACCATTCAAAAAAACCCGGTAGAAAAACCGGAAATACTCACGGTAGGAACTTCTCCTAAATCAGAATTTGTTATTAAGTTTCAATTGTTGACCAGCTTTGACTCTACACAAGTGTTTATCAACACACAAAAAATTGGTACAATCAATCAATTATCAGCCGGAGTTTATGTTGCTAAAATAAAAAATGCTCCCCTAGGGAATATTGATGTCAAACTAATCAGTTATAAGGATACAGCTCCCCTTCAATCTACTATTTATAAGGGGAAAAATCTCATTCTCCTTAGTTCCTACAAAAATCAATACTATAATATTTTTCAATCGCTTGATGATTTTAGTTATGCCAATGATAAATTCTTCTTGGTCGAATTTGGGAATTCTAATCAAAGCCTGCAAACACTTCACAATTATTTTCCAAATAGCGAACCCATCGCTACGCTCCTTCAACCAATTATTGTTTCATCAACCAATTCAAATTTTTTCTACCAGGATGTTGCATTAATTCAGCCTTCGGCTTCAGGAGTAAATTTCGGTCAACCTGGTTTTAAAGATTATGTGGTAGTGGAGGGAACAAAAGATGGCATTACTTGGATCCCATTGAAAGATGGATACAACGCAACAGCAAATGCATCTTGGCTAAATGCTCACACCACCAATCAATTTGGATCACCATCACTTTTAGTTGATCAAACTATTGATCTGAAAAATAAATTTCAAGTAAACGACACATTGCTATTTCGCTTTCGGTTAAAGGCCGATGCAGATATCACCACTGGTTGGGGATGGTCCGTTGATAATCTCTTTATACAACAGACTCCGGCTGGTCTAGAGCAAGAATCAATAGTAACTCAGTTTACAGTTTTTCCCAACCCCACATCAGGTAAAGTGAAAATTCAATATACACTCAAAGAGAATTCTAAAATTAGTGTTGAAATAAATGATATAAATGGGAAAATGGTTACGTCAATGACGTTAGGTGAGGTATCCTCAGGTGAACATCTTATTGAATCAGATTTGAGCTCTGAAAGTGCCGGGATTTATTTTGTCAAACTCAAAACAAATCAAGGATATAAAATATTGAAGATCATTCGTAAGTAATAGTAATGTAGGTAGGGCATTGCTCTGCCTACATTCAACTAAAATCTTTCTGGTTCAAATTCATTCAAAGAGATACTAGTTTTAGTTCGATCGATCATTTCCGAAACCAATTTCCCTGTACCCGGACCCAGGCTCAACCCCATCATCGAATGGCCTGTAGCTATTACTAAATTCTTAATTTTCTTTGATCGCCCGATATAAGGAAGTCCATCGGGTGAACATGGGCGTAAGCCATGCCATACCTCCTCCTTCTTGGGCATCTCTACTTTCATCTCGGGATAATAATGAGGAATTGAATCCACAATGCCCTTAACCCGATTCATACTGATACTGTGATCGATTCCCGTTATTTCCATGGTGCCACCAAACCGAAGTGTATCTCCCATAGGTGTAACCGCCACTCTTGCCTCCAAGAAAATAGAAGGAACTCGAGTATTTTTTTGAACATTCTCCAATGTGAAACTATACCCTTTGCCCGCTTGCATGGGTAATGACAAATTCAATTTAGCCGCTACCAATGCTGACCAACTTCCGGTGGCAAGCACTACTTCATCAAAGGTGAACTCCTCGTTGGCCGCTTTTACTGATTTGATTCTATCAGACTCGATCACAAAGTCAACTACTTCAGTCTTGTCTTTAATTACAACGCCTTTTTCTTTTAGGTATGTTTTCAACTGATTCACGAAAAGCTGTGGAGTAACATGAGCATCTCCGGGAAAGTAAACCCCTCCTCTCACCTTTACCAGAACATCCGGTTCAAGTTTCTGAACTTCCTGGGCGGAAAGAATATGAGCTTCAATACCATGCGCATTGGCGAGAGCTGCTGTCTCTATTTCCTCGTACTCCGTTTCCTTAGTTTGATACAACATCAAAAGTCCACGTTCATGGTATCCAAAGTTGAATGGCAGTTCTGTCGACAGTTGCTTAAACATTGACTTGCTCAGTAAACTTATTTCCTTTAACGAAGGTGCCGATCTTGCCACATGTTCTTTGGTAGCACATTTATAAAAATGATAGCCCCATTTGATAAGATCTCCACTTAATCGAGGCTTTACATAAAATGGACTGCTTGAATTGAACATCCATCGGATGCCTTTGGAGATCATGCCTGGTGCGGCCAAAGGAATCAGGTGACTAGGTACAATCATTCCCGCGTTTCCAAATGAGCAACCGTCTTTCATTTCAGATTGCTCTATGATCGTGACTTGGTGACCAGCCTTCGTTAAATAATAAGCCGAACTAAGTCCAATGATGCCACCTCCTATTATGCCAACTCTCATCTGATCAATTTTGCTTTTGAACCTGTAACGCTAAAAAATAAAGTAACTCAACAAGAAAACGATAAGAAGAAAGATGGCCATATATTTAATCCAAGGTGTTGCTTCCATAAATGTATAACCGCAGATTGGACACTCCCGGTTTCCAGCCTCAATGTTCATGGCACACGAAGGACATTCTTTCTTTTTCATATTGCCCTAATCATATTACCTGAAATCCATATGCATACGGATCATCTTGTGGGTCGATGGAGATCGTATTGTGACCATAAATTTTCGCCCAACCTTCTACACTTGGGATGATGGCGGGCTTTCCATGCAATTCTGTTTCTTCTTCAATGCGGCCTATAAACTTAGAGCCGATGATGCTTTCATGAATAAATTCATCACCCCGCTTTAGCTTTCCTTTAGTATACCATTGTGCAAGACGGGCAGAAGTACCTGTTCCACAAGGCGAGCGGTCGATGGCTTTGTCGCCATAGAAAACAGCATTGCGAGCCGTTGATGTAGGATCAATCACTTTGCCTGTCCATAAGATATGGCTGCATCCATTGATTGTTGAATCGTCCGGATGGATAAAGGTGTGCTTCTTATTAATGTCTTTGCGTAGTTCTCTACTCCAACTTACTAATTGATCTGCGGTATGATGTTCAATACCTTTAAAATTTTGTTGCACATCAACGATCGCATAAAAATTTCCGCCATAAGCCACATCCAAATTTAGCTCGCCCAAATCAGGGCAGGTAGCTTGAATATTTTCAGCTGCCAGATAAGCCTTGACGTTTCTGATCTTTACTGACTTCACTTTTTTTCCTTCTTGCTGGTATACAATGCGAACCAAACCCGCAGGCACTTCCAGATTTAGAACGCCCGGAGTTTTAGGAATGACCAAGCCTTCTTCAATAGCGATAGTAACCGTTCCTATGGTACCATGTCCACACATGGGCAAACAGCCACTCGTTTCAATAAATAAAACGCCAATATCATTTTTGGGATCAGATGGCGGATACAAAATACTGCCACTCATCATGTCATGACCACGTGGCTCAAACATCAGGCCTTTACGTATCCAGTCGTACTGCTTTAAAAAATGCTGACGCTTCTCGCTCATATTCTTTCCTTCCAACTTCGGTCCACCCTCTGCTACCAGACGAACAGGGTTACCACAAGTATGAGCATCAATGCATTTGAAAATATTCATATTATCGTTGTTCGTTGATCGTTGTTGGTTAATCGTGCTTACGAGCAACGACTAACTAACAACCAACAACTATTTCTTCCATTCATTATTAAACAATCTCCAGATACCCAACGGATTTCCATCTTGCAATTCTTCCGGCAGTAGTGAATTTGGAAAACTTTGAAAGGCCACAGGCCTTGCAAAGCGCTTGATGGCATCGATTCCGACAGCCGTAAACCTGGAATCCGTGGTAGCCGGAAAGGGGCCGCCATGATTCATCGAAGGGCAGACCTCCACTCCCGTAGGAACTCCATTGATAATTAATCTACCCGCTTTCTCGATCAACATATTAACTAAACTAGAATACTTAGTTATCTCGACCTCATCACCAAAAATACTTGTCGTTAATTGACCATTCAGATGATTTACAACAGCGTGAAGCTCATTGATATCCTTGCATTTTACAATCAATGAAAAGGGTCCGAATACTTCTTCCGCCAACAAAGGATTTTTCAAAAAAGTGGACGCAAGGACTGAAGCTACAAGCGGCTTGCCTTGATTTTCCGTAGCACTAGAACTGGATTGACCCTCAACCGTAACTCCTTTCTGTTCCAAAGTATGAGCTAAGCGCTTGTTATAATTATCTGCAATTCCCTGATGAAGCATAATGCCAGGCAATGCATTGTTGATTCCCTCTGACAAAGATTTAATAAATCGATTTAGTCCGTCATTTTCGATGGCCACTATTAATCCAGGATTGGTGCAGAACTGCCCAACCCCTTGCGTAATGGAACCGACCAAAGCAGCAGCTGTTTTCTCAGCCTGTTGACCCAAAGTGTCGGGTAATAAAATCACGGGATTGACGCTACTCATTTCTGCGAAAACAGGAATTGGTTGTGCTCGCTGACAAGCTAAATCAAAAAGAGTTTTACCCCCCGCTAACGAACCCGTAAAACCTACTGCTTTTGTCAGAGGATGTTTCACCAATGCCTGCCCTACTTCAAAACCATTTCCGTGTAGGTGCTGAAATACACCCTTCGGCATTCCTGTTTTTTCAATTGCTTTTTTGATGGCACTCGCCACAAGTTCAGATGTCTTTTTATGTGCGGGATGAGCCTTCACGATAACCGTACAACCTGCTGCCAAAGCAGAGGCCGTGTCACCTCCGGCCGTTGAATATGCCAAAGGAAAATTAGCCGCTCCAAAAACTACTACCGGCCCAATCGGTACCAACATCTTCCGAATGTCAGGCTTGGACAATGGAGTACGATCAGGCAACGCGGTATCTACTCTGGCCTCTACCCAAGAACCCTGCTCAACCAGATCCGCAAACATGCGACACTGCCCGGTGGTTCTACCACGTTCACCAATAATGCGAGCTTCAGGCAAATTTGTTTCGCGCATGGCTGTGTTAACCAATTCTCCTCCCAATGCTTCCATTTCATCCGCAATGGCACGGAGAAATTCAGCCTTCTTCTTACCACTTACATTTTTATAAGAAAGAAATGCAATTTGTGCTTCTTGTAAGGCAGCTTCTACTTGCTCTAACGTTGCGTCCATATTCGATTCAGGGATCAAGATTGGTTTTTATAATTTGGGTCTCTTACTGATACCTTCTCGAATAATTTTTAATATCCGTTCTCTTTCTTCTCCAACTAAGGTGAGTCGAGGTTTACGTACATGTTCGGAACCAATGCCAGTTTCCTGCTCTGCCAGTTTTATGTATTGAACTAACTTCGGATGAATATCTAATTCAAGCAATGGAAGAAACCATCGGTAGATTTCCAAAGCATCCGCAATCTTATTGGCCTTTGTCAATTTGTAAACCGCCACCGTTTCTTTTGGGAACGCGCAAACAAGACCGGCTACCCAACCATGTGCACCCAACATAAGCTCTTCCATAGCGATGGTATCCACACCGCATAAAATTTTAAATCGATCTCCAAATCGGTTGATCATCCTAGTTACATTGGAGACATCGCGGGTTGATTCTTTGACAGCTTGAATGTTTTTATTTTCAACCAGCTCAGCAAACATATCTAACGTAACTTCGATCTTATAATCGACCGGGTTATTGTAAATCATGATGGGCAAACTCGTTGAATTGGCAACATCCTTAAAGTACTGAACGGTTTCGCGATGATCAGATTTATAACGCATGGGAGGAAGCATCATCAATCCTTTTGCCCCACACTTCTCAGATTCATTGGCAAGTTTAATTGCTTCCCGCGTGCTACCTTCCGCAATATTCATGATCACGGGCACTTTACCGGCTACCTTATCGACAGCAAACCGAAGCAACTCAAATTTCTCTTCATTACTCAATACACTGGATTCTCCCAGAGTGCCTCCGAGGATAATGCCTTCGACACCGGCATCGAGTTGAGCTCGTAGATTTTTCTCAAAAAGTGGCAGATCTAACTTATCATCTGCCGTAAACTTAGTGGTGAGTGCGGGGAAAACGCCATGCCATTGTAAACTCATAGGTATTCAATTTATAAATTTCTTAGTCAAAGATACAGTAACTGGATACTGTCCGCTAATCATATCGTGGTTAGTATCTGTACTATTTTGACATATTTATTACCTTTATCCTAAATATCCATATCAATATAATCCCAAAATGAAGGTTGTACCATTTAATGTACCAAAAACAGTCCAGGAAGCTTTTCGATTTCAAGAAGATGTGACTCCTCATTTTTACGACCAGTTACATCAGCATCCAGAGTTACAAATAATGCTCATACTAAAAGGAGAGGGAACACTTGTAGCGGGCGATTACATTGGTAGATTTAAAGCAAATGATCTATTCATTATCGGGACTGGGCAGCCGCATGTATTTAGAAATGATGAATTCTATTATAAAAAAAGAGGATCCAAAAGTAAAGTACACGCCATCTCGCTATACTTTCACAAAGAATATATGGGGGACTGGTTTTGGAATCTTACAGAAATGAAATCCATCAGAGATTTTTTTAACAGTGCCAGCAAGGGATACGTAGTTACAGGACCAACCAAAGAAAGATTAAATCACCTCATCCAAGGAGTTAAAAATAAATCAGGCCTGATGCGACTTCAATTTCTCATAGATCTTTTTGATACATTAACACACTCGAAACATCTTACCACTTTGAGTGTTACAGCTTCCTATGCTGAAAGTCATCCGTCAGAAGGAAAAAGAATGAATGAGATATTGCAATTTACTTTTAAAGAAAGTCACCGAAAAATATTTCTTAATGAAGTGGCTGAAATTGCTCACTTGTCAACAGAGGCTTTCTGCCGTTATTTTAAAATACGAACACAGAAAACGTACACTACATTTCTCAATGAAGTTCGGGTAAGTAACGCTTGTCGATTGTTAATGAATCAAGAAACCTCTATCCAAGATATCTGCTATCAGTCTGGGTTTAATAATATTTCAAATTTCAATCGCATTTTCAAAAGAGTAACCGGTAAATCCCCCACTAATTACATTAAGCATTAAGTGGTGATGCGCATCAACTAGTTAGCTGAGAACATTTTCATTATTTTGCACATACTTAACGAATTGAATCTCATGGAGGAAAAAAATGAAAATACAGTTGATAGCCTTCACAAAAAAATAAACAGGCTTTTACAAAATCAAGAGCAACTTAAAACTGAAATAAGTTCTCTTAAAAAGGAAATCGATTCGTTTACAACCTCCGGACCAAGCAAAACAAAGCTTGAACCTATTGATGTTGCATTTCCCAATATTGAACCAATTTACGAAAAGTCAAAAGATGAATTGGCAGTTACTTCAGAGTTTAAAACAAAATTCAATCAGAATTCTCTAAATCCTTCTAAAGCCAAAGAGATTACCGAAAAGAATCAGTGGGAAGAGTTCATCGGAACAAACCTATTGAACAAAATAGGAATTGTGATTTTAGTAGTAGGATTGAGTTATGGCGTAAAATATTCGATCGATCATAACCTGATAATCCCAATCACCCGAATTATCCTTGGATACTTAGCAGGCATCATTTTAATAGCTATTGCCATCAAAATAAAACATGCTTATAAGACGTTCAGTGCAGTTCTACTAAGTGGAGCAATGGCCTCTTTCTACTTTATTACTTACGCTGCGTATGACCTTTATCATTTAATGCCTCAAGCTATGGCATTTGTATTGATGGTGATATTTACCGCCTTTACGGTATTTGCATCCATTGCGTATAATGAAAAAGTAATTGCCATCATTGGACTTGTCGGTGCATATGCTGTTCCATTTTTATTGAGTGATGGCACAGGTAGAGCAGCTATTCTATTCTCATATATTAGTATTGTAAATTGTGGGATTCTTTTCCTTGCATTCAGAAAAGAATGGAAGCAGTTGTACTATATCGCTTTTGCATTTACCTGGTTGATTTTTAGCGTTTGGTTCCTTAGTCAATACCAAGCAATTGATCATTTATGGATGAGCTTGACTTTCTCAACTCTATTTTTTGCAATTTTTTACATTATTTTTTTATCCTACAAAATAACTAAAAACGAGTCTCTCAATAAATGGGATATTGTATTACTAGTGTTCAACTCATTTCTCTATTTTGGTTACGGCTATTCAGCTATAGATGCTTATCATATGGGAGAACAATTTCTTGGAATCTTTACTCTATTCAATGCGATTATGCATTTTATCATGTGCTATGTTATTTTCAGACAACAAGGATCATCAAGAGATACATTCTATTTGGTCGCTGGAATGGTATTAGTTTTCCTAACACTTGCTGTGCCTGTTCAATTAGACGGTAACTGGGTAACATTTACATGGGCGGCTGAAGCCATTCTGCTATTCTGGATAGGAAGAACGAAGACATTGCCCGTTTATGAAAGACTTTCCTACATTTTAATTTTCTTAGCGGTTGGAAGTCTATTTGAAGACTGGTTGTATTACGGAAAGTATTCAGTGAATAGTGACTCAAACTTGTTTATTCAACCATTGCTAAATAAATATTTTTTTACTTCCATTTTTGTTTTAACCTCCCTTGGTGGAATTATCAAACTCAGCATGGATAAACAATTCTCGGAGCCTGTTGGTAAAATACAATATCTATTCGATTGGGGATTAATCGGTATCTTCCTGTTCCTTCTCTTCATGTCGCTCTTCAAGGAAATAGATAACTATTGGATACAACGCTATACGGATTCAGATGTAATGATTATTCAAAGTGCTGATAATAGATATACTTTTTATGATAACGATCTACTCGACTTTAAAAAATTATGGCTCATTATTTACGCAGCTATCTTTGGAATCGTATTGACTCTTGTTAATCGTAATCGAATAAAAAGCTCGCAACTTGTAATCGTACTAACTGTCTTCAATGCAATTGTACTCTTGGTATTTGTATTTGATGGCCTTCCTTCGTTGGCTAATTTAAGAAACAGCTATATTAATCAAACAGACTCAGCATACTACTTCCGCGATTGGGGAAGCATTGCTATTCGATATCTAGCATTACTGTTTATTATACCGGTGGTTTACTTAAATAGAATACATATTAAACAAGACATATTTAATATTTTAGTAAAGAGGATTGAACAAGTACTTTTTCATGCTTTTGTTCTTATACTACTTAGCACTGAAACTGTACATTGGTTAGAATTAACGGGAGTTAATCAAAGCTTTAAACTTTGGCTTAGTATTCTTTGGGGTGGATATGCCCTATTCTTAATTATCATTGGGCTTAAGAGAAATGACAAGCCCCTACGTACGATGGCGCTCATTCTGTTTGGAGTCACTTTGCTGAAGTTATTCTTCTATGACATGTCTGAAATGACGACCATCGCGAAAACGGTTGTGATGATCATTCTAGGCGCCTTATTGTTAGTATCATCTTTTCTCTACAACAAAGTAAAAAAAGTATCAGAAGTTAATGACGACATTGATAAGCCAGAATCACTCAAAGATTTACTCGAATGACCAAGAAATATTCAAATCGATGAAATATCTTCTAACTATTGGGTTGACTGTTTTTCTACTTTCACAATCCATGAGTCAATCACCACAATTTCAATTCCGCAGAAAATTGAAAGGTATTGACTCAGCAGGATGGTACTCGCTAATAATTCCGCCATCAGTTATAAAAAATTCAAATTCTTCTTTTTCCGACTTCCGTGTTTACCAAATAGCGAATAATGATACCACAGATGCTCCCTATATTATAAAAGTCAGAGAGCGGCATGTTACAGAAGTAAATGAAGTACTCCCAGCCTTCAATCAAACAATGAAAGGTGGAAAGCAATACCTAACCTTTGAATTAAAGAAAGGTCAACTGATTAATACGATTGACCTTTCGTTTGCTGAATCGAATTATGATGGCTTGGCTGTATTAGAAGGAAGCATGGATCAAAAAGATTGGTTCAAGATTACTAGGCAACGCATCATTGCTATTCAAAACGAAAATACACAGTTTGTTTCATCCAAATTGATCTTTCCCTTAGTTAACTATGGCTACCTTCGGTTACAATTAGATACAGACCGGCCCTTAACATTTAATTCAGCCTATTCTAAAAACCAGGTCATTGACCCGGGAATGAGCAGTGAATCTAAATTAGTATGGAATGCAACGAATTATAAAGCAATACAGCAAACAATCATAAACATCGAACTTACCGAATACCAACCTGTTAGTCAGTTTTCGATTACGCTAACTGAGCGTACGGATTATTATCGCCCATTTCGATTGGAACGGTTAATAGATAGTACTAAAACTCAAAAAGGTTGGGAATATTTTTATGAACCTATAGAACATGGATATATCACTTCTTTATCAAGAAATGAATTCTATTTTAATTATGCACTTTCCAAAAAACTTCGATTAATTATATCAAATACTGATAATGCACCACTAACAATTGAAAATATTAGCATTACTTCTCCCCAAGTAGAATTAATTGCACGAATGAATAACAATAGAGATTCCTATCTCTACTATGGCAACCAACAAATTGCCGCCCCGACATATGATCTGGTATTGTTTAAAGACAAAGTCCCATCTCGCGGAAGATTGATTTCACTTGAGGAAGAAGAATCTATAACAACTAAACTAACTATTTCTGCTGCTATTTTTGAAAACCAGATATGGCTGTGGATAATTATGGTACTTATGATGGGAATACTTGGATTCTTTACGTTTAGAATGATAAAATCGAAATAACAAACTAAAAACTCAAAATTCCTTATTTGTCTTTCTCCTAAAAAATTCGTAAACTTTGTTGACACCAAATAAATAACTTATGAGTGTCATCACCAAAATTGAAGGATGGGGCAACTCTCACCGGCCCGGCTTTCTGGATATCTTCCGTATTTTATTAGGCATATTCATAACCTATAAAGGGTTTAGTTTTCTCGGAAACATAGAAACTCTCAAGATGAGCATTCAGGGCGTGAACTTGAATTTTATAGGAGTTTCCATGGCTCATTATGTAGTATTCGCTCACGTTCTCTGTGGACCACTTATCGCATTTGGTTTACTAACTCGTATTATGTGCGCCATTCAACTACCAATACTTATCGGTGCTGTTGTTCTTGTCAACTTTCCAAAAGGATTTTTGTCGGTTGGGAATCATATGGAGACTGAAGTGTCACTGGTTGTTCTTGCCGGTCTAATTACTTTCATGATTTTTGGCGCTGGGAAGTACTCAATTGATGAGAAGAGGAGGCAAGAAAAAATAGCTGAAGAACAGCTGAAATCATAGGACCTCATTCCAATTTAAAATAAGCCATTTAGGTTTACCAAAACTAAATTCTACGCCCTCTTCAATTCAAAAATAGTAATCTCCGGAGGCATACCCACTCTGCCAGGGTATCCTAAATACCCAAATCCCCGATTGACATACAAGTACTGATTATCTTCTTGATAGAGTCCTCCCCATTGCTTGTAAACGTGCTGAACAGGCGTCCACGTGAAATCTCCAATGTTTACACCAAATTGAGCGCCATGGGTATGTCCGGCAAACATCACATCAATATCTTTATAATTTGGTCTCACCTGAGCATCCCAATGAGTTGGATCGTGTGACAACAATAATTTAACAGTTGCCTCTTCTGTTCCGAGATAAGCTTTATCCAATAGGCCGTGCTTTGAAAACCGTGTTCCCCAATTTTCAATACCCAAAATGGCAAGCTTCTCACCTCCCAGTTCCAAAAAGCGTTTTTCGTTCAACAACAGGTCGAAGCCTAATTCTTTGTGTGCCGTAATTAAATCATTGAAGTTCTGTTGCTTTGCTTCTTTGCTAGCCCAACTCTTGTAATCACCATAATCATGATTGCCGGTAATTGAAAATACACCCAGCGGAGCCCGAAGTTTATTGAATACATCCATGTATTCCTTCACCTCATTCGATTCATTGTTTACCAAGTCTCCGGTAAAAAAAATAGCGTCAGGCTTTTCATTAAGTACCATCTCTACTCCGCCTTTCACAGCCGTCTTGTTCCAAAAACTACCGGAATGGATATCAGATAGCTGGGCAATCTTAATTCCATCAAATGATTTCGGAAGATTCGGAAGTTTGATGGTAACCTTTCTGATACGATAATCATGAGCCCCTGAAATTATTCCATATGCAAATGCACCTAATGGAACCGAAGCAGCAATTAACGCTGTCTTTGACAAAAATTCAGATCTTGTAATAACTTCTCCGGCACTAGTGCCTGGAGTGCTCTTTTGAAAAAGTGAAATTACCCAACGTGCCCCGCGTTGAAGATCATCGATAAACAAAAAAAGAATTCCAATAATCTTAGAAAAATATGTGGCAACTATGCCCGTAATAATCCAATTGCGAAAATTAGAACTGTATCGGTAAGGGTCATCGAAGGTCCACCAGAACAAAGCAGCAATA
>JANPBK010000108.1:0-10708 GCA_031430395.1 Cyclobacteriaceae bacterium | reverse complement strand
CTCCTTGGTCGAGTCTATGGAAAGCGTATCCGACTTCAAATATTGATTTTTAAGTCTCTCTTTCAGTTGTGACTTTGACCCGGGGAACGTAGTCTTAGAACTAATATCATAGCTGAGATAGACAAGCCCTGCAAAAAATAGAATGCAGGCCAATAGGAATATCTTTTTTGAGCGGGTCATAGAGCAAACTAAATAAAAAAAGGGGCATAAGCCCCTCATTTATTCATCTTGATGAAGATTATTTCAGCTTCTTTACAACCGCTTCAAAAGCAGTAGGATGATTCATTGCTAAATCAGCCAATACTTTGCGATTCAAATCGATGTTTGATTTTTTAGCCTTGCCCATGAATTCTGAATAGGACATACCATGCATACGAGCTCCTGCATTAATACGAGCAATCCAAAGCGCACGAAATTCTCTTTTCTTTGCTTTGCGATCGCGGTAAGCATAAACAAGCCCTTTTTCAATGGCGTTTTTCGCAACCGTCCAAACATTTTTCTTTCTGCCAAAGAAACCTTTGGCTAACTCCATGAATCTTTTGCGCCTGGCGCGGGATGCTACACTGTTTACTGAACGTGGCATAATTTTTACTTTTTGTGGTCGCTGGCGTACCTCTGTTTCAGATCACTTAGCTGCCAAAAACCGGTTAAACATAACTACTCAAACTATCTGTCCTCTCAGACAGCATATCTTACAGCATATAAGGAAGCATCGCACTGATGTTATTCGTATCAGCCTTGCTTACGATCGTCTTTTTGCTCAATCTTCTTTTTTGTTTTGTGCTCTTCTTTGTCAAAATGTGATTTTTGAAAGCACTTTTACGTTTGATTTTTCCACTTCCGGTTACTTTAAATCTCTTCTTAGCACCTGACTTTGTTTTTACCTTTGGCATTTTATTACGCTGTTAAACTTATTATTATTTCTTTCCCTTTGGGGCAACCATTAAATACATTCTCTTACCTTCCAACTTCGGCATTTGCTCCACTTTGCCTAATTCTTCCAGTGCGGTAGCAAACTTCAACAACAGGATTTCACCCCGCTCTTTATATACAATTGACCTTCCGGCAAAATGCACGTAGGCCTTAACCTTTGCACCTTCTTGCAAGAAGTTTTCCGCATGCTTCACTTTAAAGTTGAAGTCATGATCATCCGTATTAGGCCCGAAGCGAATTTCTTTCAAAACCGTTTTCTGGGCATGTGCCTTGATCTCCTTCTGCTTTTTCTTTTGCTCGTATTTAAACTTAGAGTAGTCTACCACTTTGCAAACCGGAGGGTCTGCATTCGGGGAAATTTCAACTAAATCTAAACCCTGCTCTTGAGCGAGTTTTATGGCAACCGATGTGGGATAAACATCTACTTTGATGTTCTCACCCACTACTCTAACTTTTTGCGCAAGGATTCGCTCATTTACACGATACGGTTCCTCAACTACTCGCCTCGCACCTCTTACAAAAGGTCTGCTACTGGGGCGACTACCACCTTGAAATATTGCCACTCGTTGGGTTTAAGTTCTTAATTTAAATAAAAACAGCCTGCCTGGTTAGCAGACAGGGCTGCAAATATCGGCATAATTTATTCTTTTCAAAATCAAATTATAAGCTAGGAAGCCTAAAATCCTTGGAAAACGTAGATACAAACTCTTCTAGGCTCATGGTGCCTTTGTCCCCTTCGCTATGTTTTCGCACAGACACCGTACCCTCTAATGCTTCTTTTTCGCCAACAATCAGCATATATGGCACTTTTTTGACTTCAGAATCTCTGATTTTGCGACCTATTTTTTCATCACGGTCATCTAAAAATCCCCGGATATCACTTTCTTTCAAGGTATCTACCACTTTTTGAGCGTACTCGTTAAATTTCTCAGAAATAGGCAAGACCGAGAATTGCTCGGGTGCCAACCACAATGGGAAATTACCTGCGCAATGCTCAATCAAAACAGCTACAAAGCGCTCTAATGAGCCAAATGGTGCCCGGTGATTCATTACGGGGCAATGCTTTTGGTTGTCGGCCCCTACATATTCAAGTTCAAATCGTTGAGGCAGCTGATAATCAACCTGAATGGTACCTAGCTGCCAGCTACGCCCTAAAGCATCTTTGACCATAAAGTCAAGCTTGGGACCATAAAAGGCAGCTTCCCCCTTAACAGCAACTGTTTTCAATCCTCGCTCATCGGCCGCTTCTTGAATTTCTCTTTCTGCCTTATCCCAAAGCGCATCTTCCCCGATATACTTTGCCTTATTTGCCGGATCACGTAAAGAAACCTGTGCTGTATAATTCTCAAAGCCCAACGACTTAAATACAAAGAATACGAGATCAATGACTTTGACAAATTCTTGTTTCACCTGATCGGGTCTGCAAAAAATATGCGCATCGTCTTGCGTAAAG
This sequence comes from Cyclobacteriaceae bacterium, assembly GCA_031430395.1. Classification (GTDB taxonomy): domain Bacteria; phylum Bacteroidota; class Bacteroidia; order Cytophagales; family Cyclobacteriaceae; genus ELB16-189. The sequence continues at coordinate 8,322 of JANPBK010000108.1, read as the reverse complement.
CCCCGAACCCTTGTCAAGCCATGTAGTTCTCCACTTTGTTCATAGCGATACACTGTTCCAAACTCAGCATAGCGGATTGGTAGATCTTTGTAAGAGCGTGGCTTCGTTTTATATATCTCGCAGTGGTGCGGGCAGTTCATAGGCTTCAGCAAGAACTCTTCACTCTCGTCATGTGTATGAATGGGCTGGAAGGAATCTTTCCCATATTTTTCATAGTGGCCAGAAGTAACATATAATTGTTTACTACCAATGTGCGGTGTCACCACCGGATCATAGCCTGCTTTCACTTGTGCCCTGCGCATAAATTGTTCTAATCGCTCGCGCAGTACTGTACCCTTTGGTAGCCATAAGGGTAGCCCCATCCCTACCTTTTCAGAAAAGGCAAACAATTCTAATTCCTTTCCCAGTTTTCGATGATCTCGTTTTTTCGCTTCCTCCAACATGAAAAGGTATTCTTCCAACTCTTTTTGTTTGGGGAAGGTGATTCCATAAATGCGTTTGAGCATTTTATTTTTCTCATCGCCACGCCAATAAGCACCCGCGACACTTAAAAGCTTAATAGCTTTAATCGGACCGGTTGTTGGAATATGTGGCCCACGGCACAGGTCAACGAAATTGCCTTGCTGATAAAATGTAATCGAGCCATCTTGAAGGCCTTCAATTAATTCTAATTTGTAAGGGTCACCTTTTTTCGTGAAATATTCAATAGCCTCACTTTTAGAAACATCTCTTCTTACATACGCATTATTAAGTCTTGCCAGCTCCGTCATCTTTTTTTCAACGGCCACTAATTCTTCATCCCCAAAAGGCGTATCCCCTAAATCTACGTCATAATAAAACCCATTTTCAATCGGTGGGCCGATGCCAAATTTCACACCCGGATATACCGATTCCAATGCTTCAGCAAATAAGTGAGCCGAAGAGTGCCAGAACGCATACTTGCCACCTTTGTCATTCCAGGTAAAAATTTTAATTGAAGAATCTTTGGAAATCGATCTATTCAAATCCCAAATTTCTCCATCTACTTCAATGGATAATGCATTTCGCATTAAGCCTTCGCTAATGCTTTTGGCAATTTCCATCCCGGTTACCCCTTGTGGAAATTCCTTCACTGAACTATCTGGCAATGTGATTTTTACAACACTCATTCAATTCTGATTTTGGACTGCAAATATGCGGTTTTTAACAACAGTCAGGAAAGCGAAAGAGAAGAAAATAGTAAAAGGTTACTTATAACTTGATCTGCACGGTAAAAAATACGCCAAAACTTCGAGAGTTTGGCACATCTAAATAACTTAAGCGATGTATGAAATCTACCCTTAAAAATTTAAAGATATTCTCTACTCCATAGCCCAATTCGAGATAGGGTCTTGTAGGATCTAATGCATAGACTCTGTGTATTTGTTCAGTCGGTTGTTGTATTAATCCACCGTTCGCCTGATTTAAACTACCCACTAAAACATTTGCCGTTGCCAATAATCTCCATTTCAATTTTTGTATCAACGGTAAACTGTTTAAAAATAAACCTTCAAAATTTTGTCGATACTGTAAAGAAGCCGATTGATCACTTGCCAGCTCACCAAATCGAAGCATGTTAAAATTTATAGGGGCATAAATCGGAGATTGATTTCCTAATGCAACGTTTAACAATGGATAAGGCAATCTTCCAAATATCTGCTCTCCGGTTAAATTGAAATAACCATTACCCAAAGGACCCATCTTCACGCGCTTTGAGATATTCAAACGAATCTTGTCATATTCAAAATCTCCAAGCGATGATTTAAATCCATGGGTATAACGAATGGTGAATACCGGCCATCTTTTTGATTCCAATCCAATCCGGTCATTATCGTTTTGTAAGAAAATTTGATCGCGTGCATAGCGTGATTCGAAAAAGACTTCAGAAGTTTGAAATGTACTGGAGAGTGGAGAAGCAATTCCATCCTGCGGCTTCGTAAGATATTCAAAAGGATAAATGGGATCAAAATCAAACTGTCGAATGGCTACCCGTTGCGTAAATCCTTTAAAAAGTTCTCTTTCAAAAATGGCTCTATATTCATGGAAGTAAAAACTTTTATCATACCTGCCCCATCTGCTCGCATATAAGAATAACGGGAAATCAGTTACATAATCTTCATCCAGTCCAATACGATTCAAGTCATACCGAGATCGTATGGTAAAAGTGGTCCAGCGCTTTCGATCTAATATGCTTTTCACAAAAGCCTGGTATTTGACTTGTTGGTCGTGAAAGCCATAGGCAAGTTGTGCACCTAATACCCACTTTTTGCTAAACTTAATGTTCGTTTTAAATCCTGCCTGAAGCCTGATTCCCTCCTGGTTATTCCAAGCAACCACTCCCAAATAAGGGCCTATAAATACTTTTCCGGTTTTGTAATATCCATTGATAATAAGTTTGAGGATATCCACATATGACCTTACAATAGGAATATTTTTAATTGTGTCTATCATGTGATAAACACTTTGTTCTGTCACCGTTAAGGGATCATGCCGAAGGGAATCCCATGTTTTATCACCCTCTTCTAAATTTGCATCTTCGGCTTTTTCGATAGCTCTATCAAAGAATGAAGGGGGCTTTGGTTTGTTAACCACAAAGTTTTTATTGCTCACATAAAATTTCGCCAACAGTCCTGCTGAATTCTTTGTGAGTTCCCCCACATCAATTAAAACACGGCTCTTCACCGGTAACCAGGCACCGCCTTCAACCTTCTCATACTCGTGCTGAATTTTAATCTTTTCAATAAAGTTGATATTGGCCGTACTCCCCATGGTAGCATCAATTTGCTTGATCGCATACTCCTCTTTCGTAATCCACATGTTGCCTGTGAAGGCCAGGGCTTGAGGACTTTTAGGAAAAAAATCCAGCCGATAACAAAAATGGCCATCCAGGGTCGCGCTATCTAAAAGTTCATAATCATAGTAAGCTCTCCAACCATCTGCAATAGGTGAAACAAATGCCTTCTGTCCAAAATTTAACCAGTTAGAATAAAAATTATAGTCTTGTATAGAAGGGCCTACTACCTGTGATAATAAATCACCATAGTCATCGCCCATTACTCCATTGATCTTGTTTTTGAAAATAAACTCTTTTTTTAAACTCGGATTATCACGATAATAAATTTTAGAAACACTTTCAGAAATAAATAATGGAAGTATCGGCTTACCATCCTCACCTGCAATGCGATCCATGCTATCGAGCACCTGAGCGATCTTCTTCATGATTTTCCGCTCCCGCATTTTATCAGAGATGTTATCCGCATCAATTTCCATCTTTGAATAGGTATCATGTTCATACGCTGATAATTTTCTCTTGTCATTCAAATACTTGTTGTCCACCACTTTTCGCAGAATTGGAAAAGCAGGATTCTCACCAGATTTAATAACAATTTCCTGCAGATTGGTAACGTCCTCTTGCAGTTGAATGTTGACCACTTGCGTAATCCCTCTTCTTATTTTTTTTGACCTGGGTTTATATCCAATATAGGTGGCGGTAATCGAATCACCTTTCTGAAGGGCAAGCGCTTTGATGCGAAACTTTCCATCAAAATCTGTTGTCATGCCTATGGAGGTTCCCTTAAAAACAACGTTGACAAAGGGAATAGGGTCACCTGTTGAGGCATCAGTGACTTTACCAGAAACAATTGTTTCCTGAGCCCGAAGACTACCAAAAAATGATACTAACGGAATTAAAACTAAGAAAAGCCTTTTTAGCACAATAAAATTCTAATCAGAAATAAGATCGCAAACATAATTAATAATTCTCTTAATAAGATCGCCCTTATGAATGATTCAACAACATATTTAGTTACTTCAATTCGAGTGGTTCGATATCCCCTAAATGATGCGGGACTGTTTTAAGAATGTATAAATCCAACACGGCCTTAGCGCGTGCAAACCACTCCCGAATATTTACTCTAACGATTGCATTTTCAGAATTACCATCAAAAAGCAATGCTACTGCATCGATATTATAATATCGACTTATAAACAATGCACGATAGCAATGAAAAGGCTGTGTTACTATAATAAGTCGACTTTGTCCAAATATCTCTTTACTCCTGACTATCGAATCCAGGGTACGGAGGCCTGCATAATCTAAAGTTATCACACGTTCCGGTACTCCAGCTTTGATCAATGCTTTACGCATTTCTTCCGGCTCGTTGTAATAACGAGATCGATTATCGCCACTTAAGAGAAAGTGAATAGCTTTACCTTGTCTGTACAAGGTAGCCGCAGCATTGATCCTTTCTTCGAAGTAGGGATTCGGTAAGCCATTGGAAAGTTTGTTACTAGTACCCAATACCAATACTACACTGCTATCGGGCAAATTTTTATAATCCCTAAGAATTTTGTCTTTTGTACTATAGACAACCCAAACGTTGGACCCAAGGATAAAAAGGGATACAACTATAAAAGCCCCTAGCAAGGGTTTAAGTGCCACCCGCACAAAATACGTCATTGATGAAGTTGATTAAAGCGCTGTAAAGTTACTCAATCGAGGCTAAAAATTTCTTTTCGATAATTCCCGACCCTCGCACCATCTTTTTTAACCATTGAAGGCGGATTGCTTGCTTTTCTTCATCCGTGAGCTGCCATGTAACATCAGATGATCTCAATTTAGAAACCAATGTGTTTAAACAAATAGCTGCACTCACAGAAATATTAAAACTCTCCGTGAATCCATACATCGGAATATTGACTTTCTGATCTGCATTATTCAAGGCATAGTCAGATATCCCCTCCAACTCATTACCCATAACCAGTGCAATTTTCTTATCAATAGTAACTTGCTCAATGGGAATTCCATCAGCGGATGGATCTGTCACTAGTATCTTATAGCCTTCCGCACGCAGCTGTTGGTAGCAGAGCGCTGTGGCATTTTGTTCTTTGCTTGCATATTTTTTGATATCCATCCACTTATTGGAACCCTTTAATACGCTTTGATTGACCGAATAGTTACTTTGCTTTTCAATCACATGAATATCCTGAATTCCCAGACATTCGCAGGTGCGCACCGCGGCACTTGCATTCTGAGATTGATAAATATCCTCTAGCACTAATGTAACATAGCGAGTACGATGACCTAACACTTTCTCCATAATAGTTCTCCTTCTTTCGGTGACTAATTGAAGAAGATGATCTAGTAAGAGCTGATTTTGTATGTCTTGTTCCATTTAGTTTTCCAAAAGTAAATAAGAAGTCATCAAAATCAATTGATTGTCTATTTTTGAACACGATTTGTTTGTATGCAATACATCTTCCCTTCTGATTTTATTTTTGGCACCAGCACGGCTGCCACACAGATTGAAACAGCCTTCGATCATGATTGGCAAGGCGTAAAGTCTAAAGATGGATTTATATTGGATCGTACCACTGACCATGAGATTCATTGGAAAGAAGATGTTGAAATTATCTCTTCACTTGCCCCCTATTATCGCATGAGCATCATGTGGAGTAAAATTCAACGAGAGCCACTTGGTAGTTTCCATATTCCAACTGTCATCTATTATAAGGAGTTATTCGAGGAACTGAAAAGACGAGGAGTGAAGGTCATGCTTGTGCTCCATCATTTCACAAATCCCATATGGTTTGCCAAATTAGGTGGCTGGGAAAAAGAAACCAACATTGTTTATTGGGTAGACTTTGCCAGAAAAATGGTGAACGAATTTGGGGAATACACGAGTCATTGGAATACGTTCAATGAACCAAATGTCTATGCCAGCTTCGGTTGGCTCACTGGTTCCTTTCCTCCCTTTAAAACCAATCCCGTGCTGGCTGCTATCGTTGTTAAGAACATGGGCAAAGCGCACGATCAGGTATACGATTACATCAAAGAAAAATATCCAGAGCAGCCAGTTGGCATTTCACATAATGCAACCATTTTCACTGCTGAAAATACGTTGGGTTGGTTCACTTCTCGACTAAGCGATTGGTGGTTTATGGAATGGGTGCCTGATCACTTTAAAAAAGTAGATTTATTCGGCATGAGCTATTATGCCCGTATTCCTCACGACCCCCTGCCTATTACATTCCTGGAGACGCCTGACAAAATAAAAAAATCAGGAGTAGCGCATGACGATATGTGGGAATATCATCCGGAGGGCATGCGTACATGCATGGATCGGTATTGGAAGAAATATCAGAAACCGATCATTATTACCGAGAACGGAATTTGTCAGGAGACGGATGAACTTCGGCAACAGTCTATTGTTGATTATGCTAAAATTATGCATCAAGCCTTACAGGATGGCATTGACATAAGAGGTTATTTCTATTGGAGCACATGGGACAATTTTGAATGGCATCTCGGCCCAACAAAAAGATTTGGATTATACTCATGCGATTTGGAGACAAAAGAAAGAATAGCCCGACCAAGCGCGGAGATTTTTCGGAAGTTAGCACATTTTAAAATGTTCGAAACCTTTGAATTGGAAGAAACGCTGGTTGCCAACAGTGAGTAAGTAGCAATTTATAATTAGATCAATCTTTCAGTACACGCATCTCCACCCTCCGGTTGAGTGCTTTTGATTCTTCCGTTTTTTCTGAAGACAATGGTTGCGTCCCACCAAAAGCTTTTGTTTTCACTCGATCTTTAGCAACACCCTTTGACACTAAATATTTTTTGACTGCCACTACTCTATCTTGAGAAAGTTCAAGATTCTTCTCCGGATTTCCAACATTATCAGTATGACCTTCCAATTGAATTACCACTTTGGTACTTTCTTTCATCATAGCCACCACTTCATCCAAACTCAAAAAAGATTTAGGGTTGATCACTGCTCTACCCATTTCAAAAATCAAATGCTCTAACCGAATCGCTCTTCCATTTGCAGTGAGCATGATGTTACGCTCTATTCTATTATTTTTTGATTCTTTAGGGTCAACGATTATCGTGCGGGGAATATAGCCTTCCGCATCGGCCGTCACCTGGTATTTGGATGAGCCAAAAATGGTAAAGGAAAATGTGCTATCGCTAAAAGTACCAGAGATGCCACCTGTCGGATAACTTTTATACCTGACCTTTGCCATGATGCCTCGATTATTTAAGCCATCAATAACATTACCTTGTACTGTAATTTCCTGACCCCATAAATCTATCGTACCAACTACAATACAAAGGCAACAAAGAAAATTCGTCATCGCTTAAAAATACAATTTTAGTAGGGTATTAAAAATTATTCACTTGACTTCTATCGCATATACTAACTTAAAAACAATATGATCTATCAAATATCCAGTTCTATCGAATCACCTGCACTAAATGCTTTAGGTTCTTCTTTTCTTGTTACTTCCTTTTCTTGGCTTTCCCCGAAGAGGCTGGCTTGCTCGCCTGCTTGCCTTTTTTCTTTTGGCTGCGGGGGCTGGCCGTTGACGAGCGGCTGGCTTTGATTTTCCGGGGGCTGACTTTCTTCGAAGAGGTTTGCTTGCTCTCCTTCCTCCGGTTCTTCCCATTTTTTTTTTGACGGTTGAGAACTTTTAGAGGTTTCAACAGTCGTCACATCGTTATCCGAGTCGCCTTCTTCAAAGCCTGTATCATCCGGATCTTCCAGCGATCTAATCTTAGTCACTTTATATTGTGATAATCGGTTTCCCAATGCCCTCCAGCCCTTCACATCAACAATCTCTTCCAGATTGACAACTTCGGATTCTTTGTCTTTCCCTTTTCCTTTCACTAGATCTACTTCAATCTCTGGCGAGTCAGAAGTACTCGCATACTCCAATCTAGATCCAATACCTTCCGAGATAAATCCAAACTCTTTATCTAAGCTATTCGTCTCAATCAAAAACCGTTTCACAAAATACTGTTTACTCTCACCATCAAGGTAGACGGCTGAGATCGCTTTCTTCGGATTAAATTTCTGAACCAAGATGGTTTTTTCCGGCTCGTAGCGATTGGTTAATTCAAAGCTGGTAATTTTATAAGCACCACTTTTCGTAATGGCAATGATCTGATCGTCTCCATCAAATTTACCTACGTATTTGCCTCTCTTATCTTTATTCAGTCGACCGCTGGCCTCATCAAACCATAAATCCAACCCGCTCAAGGTGGATCCCTTCGATTCTTTAAAATCTACTTTGCGCACGGGATATTTCGTAATCATATTACCGCGCACTCCTCTTCCTTTCACTTCCAATTCCGAAAAATCAAAATCAAAAATCTTCTTACGCGCAGAGCTGGCCGGGGTCAATTTCACTTCCACGATCTCAGCTTCGCCATTCGGATTGGCGCTGAGGTAATGAACTTTGCTATTCGGATTTCCCATGTCCAGATCATACTCTTTATCGCGGGTGATGGCCGGCATG
>JANPBK010000107.1:0-18747 GCA_031430395.1 Cyclobacteriaceae bacterium | reverse complement strand
CCTGATTGGCAGAAACAAAATAAGTGTCTGAAATTTTTTGGCCTAAAAGAGTAAAGAATTGGACTAACACAGTGCGATCTGTTTTAATGGTGAGAGGCTTCGCATTGGTGGTGTTATAGGGATTTGGAAATATTGAAATATCAGGGACGACTGGCAACTCTTTTCCTGCGTCATTTTTGAGAATAATAAGTCCACCCAAGGTGTTGCCAACTACCAGCGAGGGTTTATTACTATTAAATAAATTAACTGAAGTTGGCCAGATGCGACCCCCTAAATTTTTGCTTTCATAGGTTTGATTCAACTCATTATATACAATATTAGTTGTTGCGGTTAGGTTCGGATTTTGAGATAGATAATTACCATAAATTGAAATTTTGCCATGTTGGTCACCAACTATTAAATCAAGTTGTCCATCTGCATCCAAGTCAGCGGATGACAGCGCAAGGTTTTGACGATCGGTGCTATTTCCAACCCCTAAAAAGCTCGTATTAATAAGGCTGTAGTTATGGGTAGTTCCCGAGCCTATATTTTTCCAATATTCAATGGCACCTGTATCATTTCCAACAAGAATATCATTTAAGCCATCTTGATTTACATCAACGATTAACCAGTTTTCACTCTGCCCAATTGTAAAATTTGTTTCCTTCAGAATGGGATCAGTAACCACGAATTTATCAATAGACGAATTAACCAGATAAAAAATTTCGGTTATAGAATTGCTCTTTCGTGTGGCGGACACTACCAGATCGATTTTAGAATCGCCATTCATGTCGGCAAATTGGATTTTAAAATTGTATTGATTAATGAATGAAAGAAAAAAGCTATCCTCATTTGCTAATTTGAATGCGGGTGACTGATTGGTCCCTCTATTTTCGAATTGATATATAACACCTGACAGCGATGGCTTGGTATAGTTGGCAACGAACATGTCCTGATCTCCGTCTCCATCGCTATCGAAAAACGCAGGAACAGAAAAGTCTCCTAGATCAATCATATCCTCTTGTAAAAAATTAGATTTTACAAAACTGAATTGGGGGAGTTGTAGGGTGCCTGTATTTTTAAAAAGATAGATTGATTTTTTAAAATCCTCTGAAGAAGAGTTGCGAACGCCAAGATTAGTCGAAACGACTAAGTCTTGAAGGCCGTCAAAGTCAACATCCTCTGCATAAGGCGCAGGAAAAAAAGGCATTAACAAAGGAGACCCAGATGGAAATACGGAATAACTCGTCATCTTGGCGGCCACCGCTGTACCTTGATTATTGAGCAAATACAAGTTTGCACATTCTTCTTCCGTAAAGAAGAGGTCACGTACTCCATCATTATTGAAATCCATAGAAAGCATTGCTTTTCCCCCTGTATGCTCTGTTCGTCCGCCAATCAAAAGTTGCGCACAGGTTTTGCCTCCTGCAAAGGAGATTTTTCCGCATTCGCACTCTTCAAAATCTCCCCAGGTTTGGGTAATGCGTTGAAGTTGAAGTGAATCGCACTTGCCGGTTCGTTCAAGGCTTAAATTTTTATGCCATTCTACCGTGCCGATACCTACGAAGCGAACATTTAAAATATCCAAATCGCCATCGCCATCTACATCATCAATAACGGGAATATCACTTTGATTGACTTTTAGGTTTATATTGAAACTGAATCCAAATGTAAGCAAAGGAAATCCCGGATTATAGGTTCGCCAGCTAAGTTGTTTGCCAGGTTTAGTGGTATTCACAAATACAGCAACTCCAAATGGATCACTGGTAAAAATATCTTTCTTGCCATCGCAATTAAAATCACGCAACAGCATCCATTGGTTAACTTCAGGTGGGAAAAGAGATTCATAATCGGGTGAATAGAGATATTGGTTATTTTGATTTAAATAGGTAAGGACTTTATTGGCTGTTCGGTCGAAGATTACCAAATCTTGTTTGCTGTCGCCATTCAAATCCATGGTATTCACTTGGGCGGCATTGATACCACCTGCCCATGGCATAGTTAAATTCTTTCCATTGATTTCTACCGGGATACTTTGATCAATAGCATAGGTAAACTGGGCATCCGTATATGCACAAACGAGCGATAGTAAACCTGTGAATGCCAATTGTCTTACCATAACTTCTATTATACTCTTAAAACGCTGGAACATTCCAAGCTGTTATAAGTGCCACAAGATAATTTGATTTTTTAGCTTTGGGTCAACAAAGCGTTATGGACATACTTACTTTATATCACCATTATTTAAAAGCAGGCAATGTTTCAACTGATACTCGGCAGATTGTGCCTGGATCAATCTTTTTTGCCCTCAAGGGCCCAAAATATAATGCCAATGCTTTCGCAGAAGAGGCCCTTTCAAAAGGAGCAAGCTGTGCGGTTGTAGATGAAAGGGAATTTGTTACTAGTCATCGGACCATTTTTGTAGAAGATGGACTTATCGCATTACAGGAATTGGCGAGGCATCACCGTAGCCAATTAAGAATTCCTGTTATCGGCCTAACAGGTTCTAATGGAAAAACTACGAGCAAAGAATTGGTGAATGCCGTATTGAGCAAAAAGTTTAAAACGCTTGCAACAAAAGGTAATCTGAATAATCATATTGGTGTCCCCCTTTCGATTCTATCCATCGATCCTTCTGTGGAGATCGCCATCATTGAAATGGGCGCAAACCACATAGGGGAAATTGCAATGCTAAGTGCAATTTGCAACCCTACCCATGGCTTTATTACGAATATCGGCAAAGCACACATTGGCACATTTGGCGGTTTTGAAAACATTATTCGAGGCAAGTCGGAATTGTATCATCATCTGATCAAGGAGGATGGGGTTGTTTTTATTAATTCTCAAAACACGATATTATCCAACATGGCGAAGCGGTTTAAAAAGCCATTATTCTATCCGGCCATGGGTGATTACTATCATTGTGAATTAGTCAGTACTGACCCATTTATTAAAATCCTAACCGAAGAGGGAATGGAAATTAATACGCAAATGATTGGTAGTTACAATTTCGAAAATATGGCAGCCGCGCTATGTATAGGCAAATTTTTTGGAGTAGAGGCGAAGAAGGCGAATCAGGCGATTGCCGAGTATGTGCCTGGCAATATGCGTTCACAGGTTATACATAAAGGCACGAATACCATCATTTTAGATGCGTACAATGCAAATCCTAGTTCCATGCAAGCGGCTATCGAAAGTTTAGCCGGAATGCAAGCGAAAAAGAAAGTAGCCATTGTAGGAGATATGTTTGAGTTAGAGGAGGACGCAGAGAAAGAACATAGAGCCTTGGGTAAACTACTGAAAGAAAAAAAACTGGATACCGTTTATCTTTGCGGAAAGTTGATCAGCGCAGCGAAAGAAGAAATTCAATCCGCTCATTATTTTAAGAGTACCGAATTACTCATTGATGAATTGAAAAAGAATCCAATAATGAACTCGACTGTTTTAGTTAAGGCTTCAAGGGGAATGGGGCTTGAAGCAATGATAGACTTTTTGTAAAGATTAATTGCGTTAAACTTCATTGCTATGAATTTCAAAGATATCCTTTCCTTTCTTAAGTCGATAGACAAAAACAACAACCGCGATTGGTTTGAAAAGAATAAACCAAAGTACCTGGTAACCAAATTGGAGTTTGAAAATTTTCTTGAAGAATTGCATGCCGAACTAGTAAAATTTGACGAAAGCTTAGCCGGATTAAATCCAAGAAAGTTAGGCTTTCGGATCTACCGAGATGTGAGATTTAGTAAGGATAAAAAACCATATAAGATAAATATGGGTGCGGGCTTCTCTCCGAAAGGGAAAATGGAGCAAGAGCCAGGTTATTACATTCATATTCAGCCAAACAACCAAAGTTTTGTAGCGGGCGGCATGTATATGCCGGATGCTGATAATCTCGCAAAAATCAGGCAAGAGATAGACTACAACCCGGAGGCCTTAAAAAAAATACTCTTAGATAAAAAATTTAAAAAAACTTTTGCCAACGGGTTGGATAATTTTGATAGCCTAAAAAAGGCTCCCAAGGGCTACCCCAAAGATCATCCGAATGTGGATTGGCTGAAACACAAAAGTTTTATTGTTTCTCATTATTTTTCAGACAAAGAGGTGATAGATAAGAAGTTTGTTAAGGAGTTGGCAGGGGCTTGTAAAACCCTAAAACCGCTCAATGAGTTTCTAAAAGGAGCGATCAGCTGAATAGCCAGCGATACAATGAATTGATTAAATTCTTCTGTCAGTGAATGATGAAATTTTCAAACCCACCATTTTCAAATTAAAATAGTTTTCTTTGCAATCCGTTTTACGGCAATTATGCAGGATTTAAGAGTAACTATTATACAATCAGACCTTCATTGGGAAGATATTGGGGCTAATTTGGCTTCTTTCGAAGAAAAAATATGGCAAATTGGTCAATCCACAGATGTAATTATTTTGCCTGAGATGTTTACGACCGGCTTTACGGTGAAAGCCAATAAGCTGGCTGAGCATATGAATATGCGCACATTTAAGTGGATGAAACAAATGGCCGATCAGACAGGAGCTTTGATTTTGGGCAGCTTTATTGCCAATGTGCACGATCGATACTATAACCGCTTGCTTTGGATGGAGCCGGGTGGCAATTTTAAGACGTATGACAAACGGCATTTGTTCCGGATGGCGGAGGAGCAACAAGTATATGCTCAGGGTGAAAGCTTATTAATAGGTCACTGGAAGGGCTGGAGAATTTGCCCCCTCATCTGTTATGATTTACGTTTTCCGGTCTGGAGTCGCAATAGGTGGAATCCTTCATTGAAGAAACTATCCTATGATTTATTAATTTATGTAGCCAATTGGCCAATGGTTCGGTCCTCAGCCTGGGAAACCTTACTCCGTGCACGAGCCATAGAAAATTTGAGCTATGCCGTTGGCGTCAATAGGGTTGGTATTGATGGTAATGGGATTGAATATAACGGTCAATCTTCGATCATCGGCCCCAAAGGAGATTCAATTTTTACTGTGGAAGGAATCGAATCCATTAAAACAATCGAGTTAAGTAGTAATGCATTGCAGGCTTACCGAGATCGGTTCCCAGCTTATTTAGATGCAGATGATTTTTCAGTCGAAGCAGAGGCTTTCGAGGAGCGGGATTTTCTGCATGGACTTAGTTAATTGTAAAATTGACTGATTTGAAAAATTGAAAATGACCTTTCAAATAGATGTATCGATATAAACTCGTTTCCATTTTCTAATGGTTTAATTTTCAACTGCTCATATCATTATGCTAAAAAAGATCACTCGCGCACTCATATCTGTTTACTATAAAGACAATTTAGAACCCATTATCCATGCTCTTGCTAAAAACCAAGTTGAGTTTGTCTCAACAGGCGGCACGCAAGAATTTATCGAAAAGTTAGGCTACAAAGTAACGCCTGTGGAGCAGCTGACTGGCTATCCATCCATTTTTGGAGGGAGAGTGAAAACTCTTCATCCGGCTGTTTTTGGAGGTATTTTATATAGACGCGATGACTCAGGTGATGTAAAACAAGCAGCAGAGTTTAACATTGCCCCTCTCGATTTAGTTATTGTTGATTTGTATCCATTTGAAGAAACGGTCTTGAATGGGGGGAGCGAAGAAGACATTGTAGAGAAAATAGACATTGGGGGAATATCTCTGATTCGTGGAGCGGCAAAGAATTTCAACGATGTGCTCATTATTTCTTCCCGAACTCAATATAGCGAGTTGCTTGAATTACTTTCTTTGAAAGGTGGATCGTCCGATTTATCTGAAAGAAAGCGGTTTGCAAGCAAAGCGTTCGATGTTACCTCTCATTACGACTCGGCAATTTTTTCTTACTTCAATAAAGAGCAACAACTTCCGAGTTTCAAAAGTAGTTTTCAAAATGGACAGATTTTGAGGTATGGTGAAAACCCCCACCAGCAAGGCATCTTTTATGGAGAATTGGAAAAGTTATTCGAGAAGTTAAATGGGAAAGAACTTTCCTATAATAATCTGGTAGATGTTGACGCAGCTATAAGCCTTATTAAGGAATTTGAAGGGGAGACGGCTTTTGTGATTATTAAGCACACTAATGCATGTGGCGTGGCCATTGGCAATTCAGTGAAAGAAGCCTATTTAAAAGCCTTTCAGGCAGACACCATTTCTGCCTTTGGGGGCGTGTTGGTCAGTAATAAATCTATTGACTTGGCTGCTGCTGAAGAGATTAACAAATTGTTTTTTGAAATCCTGATAGCGCCAGGCTACGATGCAAATGCCCTTGAGCTATTGCGTTCAAAGAAGAACAGGATGATTTTAAGACAGAAGCAATCTCCGATCGCTACTAAGCAATTCAAGAGTTTATTGAATGGGGTAATTGAGCAAGAGTTGGATTTGAAAACAGATGGTGAGCGTGACTTAAAAATAGTAACGAAAGTGGCACCAACCCCTTTGGAAGTAAAAGCTCTTTTGTTTGCCAGTAAGATATGTAAGCATACCAAGTCCAACACAATTATTTTGGCTGTGGATGGCCAGATGTTGTCGAGTGGAGTTGGTCAAACCAGTCGGGTAGATGCATTAAGACAGGCGATTGACAAGGCGGCTGCCTTTGGATTTGAGTTGAAAGGAGCCGTCATGGCATCTGACGCCTTTTTCCCTTTTCCGGATTGTGTTGAAATAGCTTCACAACAGGGTATTAGAGCGGTGATACAACCTGGTGGCTCCATTAAAGATCAAGACTCTATCAACTTTTGTGATCAGCAAGGTTTGGCAATGGTGTTTACGGGGGTGAGGCACTTCAAGCATTAGCCCAACGTAAGTTATTCAATGAGATAGCTTTAAAAATCACCGGATTATTTCTGTAATTTCGGGCTTTCAAAACTATATTTTACGAGGAGATAACTAAATGGGACTTTTTGATTTTTTCACCCAAGACATCGCTATAGATCTTGGCACAGCGAATACGCTGATCATACACAAAGACAAAGTGGTTGTAGACGAACCAAGCATTATTGCAATCGACAAAAACACGAATAAGGTGTTGGCTATCGGACGCGAAGCCATGCAGATGCATGAGAAAACACATGACAACATCAAAACGATTCGCCCTTTAAAAGAAGGTGTTATAGCAGATTTTCATGCTGCAGAGATGATGATTCGTGGCATGATTAAAATGATAGACACGGGGCGTAGACTTTTTCCCCCTTCCTTGCGAATGGTGATCTGCATTCCATCGGCCATCACTGAAGTTGAAAAGCGGGCTGTACGCGATTCGGCTGAACATGCGAATGCAAAAGAAGTGTATATGATTCATGAGCCAATTGCAGCAGCTATTGGGATTGGGATTGATATTGAACAACCTATTGGCAATATGATAGTTGATATCGGAGGAGGTACTACCGATATCGCAGTTATTGCATTATCAGGAATTGTCTGTGATCAATCAATACGCATTGCAGGGGATACATTTAATCGTGATATCCTTGACTATATGCGCAGACAGCATAATCTATTGATCGGTGAGCGCTCTGCTGAACGTGTTAAAATTGAAGTTGGTTCGGCTTTGACTGAGTTAGACGATGGCCCAGATGATTATGAAATACGTGGTCGTGATTTAATGACAGGTATTCCTAAAACAATTAAGATTTCTTATTCTGAAGTTGCTTTCGCATTAGACAAATCAATTTCAAAGTTAGAGGAGGCGGTATTGAAAGCTCTAGAACTTTCTCCACCTGAGCTCTCTGCAGATATTTATGAGCAAGGTATATACCTTACAGGAGGTGGAGCGATGCTTCGAGGACTGGATAAGCGATTGTCCTTAAAGACAAAATTACCCATTCACATAGCAGAGGATCCATTGCGTGCTGTGGTGAGAGGCACAGGCGCTGCGCTAAAAAATCTTAACCATTATCGAAAAGTGCTGATGACATAATGAATGGAACGTCTCCTTAAATTCATTTATGCGTATAGATCTTTTTTTACTTTTCTATTATTGGAATTATTATGCGCTTGGTTAGTCATTGAAAACAATCAATACCAAAGCACTACCTATTTTAATACCTCCAACCAGCTAGCGGCCAATATTATTAGTAAATCACAAAGTGTGAGAGAATATTTCTCACTTCGCGATATTAACAGTGAGTTGGCTACTGAAAACAGTGTGCTAAGAAAAAAACTGGACCAACGCAATCAACTTCTTTATGCGATGGAACTTAAGAATTTCCGAGAGCCAGCATTGATCAATCGTTTTGATTATATAAGCGCGAAAGTCATTAATAATTCAACGCGTTATTATAAAAATTTTATCACGATTAATAAAGGGAAGGTGCATGGGGTACTTCCCGGGATGGCAGCCATCAGTTCTACAGGTGTCGTAGGAAAGGTAAAATCCGTATCCGACAACTTTGCCGTATTGATTTCATTGCTAAATATTGACGACCACGTCTCTAGTATTATTAAACGAACCGGTCATTATGGTACTGTACAATGGGATGGGCTGGATCCACATCTCATTGATCTGAAATACATTCCTCGTCATGTGGAATTAAAACTTGGAGACACGATAATGACTTCTGGGTATAATGCTGTTTTTCCAGAAGGTGTTTTTGTAGGCGTGATTAAAAGTTTTAAATTGAATGAAGAGGCGCAATTTCATACCATCAAATTAGAACTATCTCAAGATTTTGGTAAACTGTCATTTGTAGAAATAATTCGGAGTAATCTGAAGAAGGAAATTGATTCATTAGAACAAAAAACAATAGGAGAGCCGAAATGATACGCAATGGCATAGTAAATATTGTATCCTTTTTTTTGTATATCTTAATACAAGTATTATTGTTGAAGAATATAGTATTATTTAACACCGCGTTTTGTTTTTTGTATGTAGCTTTTATTTTGATGCTTCCTTCGGAAATGAATACAATGCTATTAATGTTTATAGCCTTTATCCTGGGATTCACGATTGATATTTTTTACAACAGCTTAGGGATGCATGCCTTAGCACTGGTTTGTGTTGCGTACTTACGTAATTATTGGCTCGCCACCATTACCCCCCAAGGTGGATATGATGCAGGTACTTCTCCAACGTTATCAGCTAATGGATTACAATGGTTTCTCGTCTATTCCCTGCCCTTAGTTTTTATCCATCACCTGATCTTATTTTTCGTAGAGGCAGCTGGATTTGTATTGTTCTGGTATACGATGCTTAAATCGATTACCAGTTTATTATTTACGTTAACTGTAATGCTGTTGTTTCAATATTTAACGATTGATCGCAGAAGGAAATGAATGAAGGCAGGCGTGAAATAGTGCAAATTGTTTTTGTTTTAGTTGGATTAATCTTTCTGATCAAATTATTTTTCATTCAGGTTCTTGATGATAAGTATGCAGAGTTAGCGGATAGTAATGCCATTTTGCGTCAAGTAGAGTATCCATTTCGTGGATTAATCACCGATCGCAATGGAAAACTAATCGTTTACAATACACCTGAGTATGATCTCACCGCGATTGTAAAGGATATTAAGAATTTAGATTCAGCTAAATTCTGTACTGTCTTTAAAATTTCACGAGAAGAATTGAGGCTGAAGTTTAGGGAAATGAAGAGAAGAAAAGAGTACTCACCGGCAAAACCTACTCTTTTTATAGATCAACTGTCTAATCAGGATTTTGCTAAAGTACAAGATAACCTCGATGAATTTTCCGGTTTTTACATAGAGGCAAGAACGGCCCGTGCCTACACTTCGGATGCATTGGCAAATGCGCTGGGTTACGTCAGCGAGTTGAGCAAAGATCAAATGGCGAGAGATGCATCAAAATTTTATAAACAAGGCGATTATATTGGACAGAGTGGAATAGAATCGTTCTATGAGGAGCAACTTCGGGGCAAACGAGGAGTAAGGTTCAAATTAAGAAATGTGAAAGGAGTTGAGAAAGGGTCGTTTAAAAATGGAGCTTACGATACCCTTTCTGTCCCCGGCCAAAATTTAGTGACAGGTCTTGATTTAGATCTACAACAATATGGGGAATTATTAATGAAGGGTAAGGCTGGCAGTATTGCTGCCATCGAACCTGCCTCTGGTGAAGTATTGGCGTTAGTATCGGGGCCTTCCTATAGTCCTGATCTTTTAACAGGAAAAAATTACAGCTCGAATTTTCTATTGATAAGCAATGACACATTAAAACCACTATTTAATCGGCCTCTAATGGCACAATACCGACCAGGCTCTATTTTTAAGATTGCTCAGGCCATGACAGCCTTGCAAGAAAAAGTGATTACCCCCGATACAAGAGCCCACTGCGATAAGTCATTGATTGGTTGTCATGCCGGCCATGATAATCTAGATTTGCGTGGTGCAATCGCTAACTCATGCAACCCCTATTTTCTTGGGGTATTGCGAAAGATGTTGAATAAGGGTGTTTCCAATTCACCATTTACGGATACACGGATCGGATTGGCTGAATGGAATAAACACATCAATAGTTTTGGTTTTGGAAGCAACCTTGGAATTGATCTTCCTAATGAGAAGGGTGGTTTAATACCAACCCCTGCATATTATGATCGCGCGTACAATAATCGCCCGTGGAAATTTTCTAATATTTATTCGATTGCTATTGGGGAAGGAGAGAACCTTGTGGTGCCCATTCAGATGGCCAACTTTGCGGCAATCATTGCAAATCACGGATATTATATCATTCCGCATTTAGTAAAGGGTATTGGAAAATCAGGCAAGCCATTAGTGAAATACACAGAACGTCATTACACGACCATTGATTCGTCTTATTTTTTAATTGCCGTAGATGCGATGCAGGAAGTAGTGGAATCCGGAACGGGCCAATACCGCGCGAAGCTATCCGATGTAATTGTATGTGGCAAAACAGGAACAGTTCAAAATGATCCATTACCGGCTCATTCTGTTTTTATAGCTTTTGCGCCTCGCGATAACCCGAAAATTGCTATTTCTGTTTATGTTGAAGATGCAGGACAAGGTGCTCGGGCAGCAGCTTCTATTGCTAGCTTAATGATTGAGAAATATCTATTTGGAAAAACAAGGAGACCTTATATTGAGGAATATGTATTAGCAGGTAAATTCTTAGATTAAAATTGCATTGAAAAGAGACGATGAGATATCAGCAAACTTAGATTGGACAACTATACTTTTGTTCTTGGCTTTAGTCACCTTGGGTTGGCTAAATATTTTTGCGGCTATATATGATGACACCGCCAAACAAACTATTTGGGATTTATCCCTTAGTTCTGGACGCCAACTCATGTTTATTGCGGCATCGGCAGTGATCGTTGTGGCGATCATTATCATTGATATGAGGTTTTATGAAACAACAGCATATTTTTTTTATGGACTTATCTTGGTGCTGCTATTTTTAGTGCCTTTCATTGGCAAGGAAGTAGGTGGCAACAAGGCTTGGATTGGAATTGGATCTTTTGGAGTTCAACCGTCTGAATTTGCAAAATTCATAACCGCCCTAGCTGTGGCTAAATTTATTAGTTCGGTTGGCTTTCGTATTGATAGCTTTCGAAGCCAGGCAATTTTATTTGCTCTTATCGGAGTTCCTATCATACTGATTCAATTACAAAAAGATACAGGCACCGCCTTAGTGTTTACTTCTTTCATGCTGGTTTTCTATCGTGAAGGGATGTCTCCTTTTCTTCTAATAGTAGGAATTTGTGCAGCGACCATTTTTATTCTAACCCTGTTAGTTCCTAATCAACTATATCTACATGCTGCCATTGCGGTTATTTTAATTTTGCTTGTTTCTTTTGGTAAGAAAACAGTTAAACGCATTGCAATCTTAACGATTGGCGCTTTATTAATAAGTGGTGTAATTGAAAGTGTAGATTATGTTGTAAAAGACGTACTAAAGCCTCATCAGCAAAATCGAGTTAAAGTGTTAATTAACCCAGATGCAGATCCTCTTGGATATGGGTGGAATGTAACGCAATCAAAAATTGCTATTGGCAGCGGTGGCTTTATGGGGAAAGGTTTTTTAAAGGGGACACAGACAAAATTCGATTTTGTTCCAAAGCAGAGCACGGATTTTATCTTTTGTACAATAGGCGAAGAGTTTGGATGGGTAGGTAGTTTAGTAGTAATCGCTCTTTTTGTAACGTTATTATTGCGTATTATTTTTTTATCGGAACGACAGAAGAGTCGCTTTGGACGTGCTTATGGTTATAGCGTGGCCTGTATTTTATTTTTTCACTTCGCAATCAACATTGGAATGACGGTAGGGCTATTTCCTGTGATTGGTATACCCTTGCCGTTTTTTAGTTATGGCGGATCCTCCCTTTGGGGCTTTACAATATTACTTTTTATCCTTTTGAAATTAGATGCTCACAGAAGCCAGGTGTTACAAAGGATATAATAAGAACTATTCATTCAGTAGAATGAAAAGCTAACTGAAACGTTTCTTTAGTACTTCTGTAAATTCTTCATATTCTTCGCTTTCTCTATCCCATTCCGGATAATATTCACCAATGTGTGCTAACGCATGATTCAGAGATTCCAAAGAATCTATTTGATCAATGGCTACAGAAAAGACTTCAAAATCTCCTTTAAAGAGAATTTTGGTAAACATAAATTTTTGATTGATGGTTAGACTATCTTTTAATCGAGACGCCTTTTGTTTGGCCAGATTATCTACCAAAGTTGATTTTACTACTTTAGCTGCTTCATTTGGAATTGGTTTTGACAAATCCTCCCTTTTAGCGTCAGTAACTTTGGGGAGAGGTTTCTGTCCATAAAATTTCTCTACTTGAAATGGAACCAACTTTGAAAATTCTGTCTGGTAGCCATCAAAATCTTCAGGTGTAAAATTCACTTCTTCCAAAATATGATCCAGCATTCCAAAGGCTTCATTTCCGGTAATCAATTCCGAATTTCGCTCTTTCAATTTGATCACTAATTTTTCAAGCGGAGCTTTATTTATTTTGAGATATTTCACCTCATTCATAAGTACGTCCGTTTTTAAGTAGCCTTTTCCGTGTCTGTCCAAGGTATCAGAATAAAAGTCGTATGGAGCTAAGATTAAATGTATTGTTTTGGCAACAGAGGCGCGCAATAAGGGAAGCAAATCTGCTTTTGTAATTGAAATATGATTGGATAATACATTTTGAAATTGAGTCATTGCTTCGATTACTGCTTGGGCCTGATAATTAAAATAGGGACTCTTTAATTTTTCAGCTTCCAGACTCCAGACTCGCATCAATTCACGAATTACAAAAAGGTTGACTTGTTTTATTTCACAAAGCAATATAATCTCGGGTCCCGTTATCTTTTCCTTATTTTCGAAGAAACGACTGGCCAATTTTGTGGCATATTCTTCACTATATTGCTCTATCGCATTTGAACTTATCTTTTCGTCCATAGATTTGTATTACCTGATTTCAACATGGTAAAGATAGTAATTGAAAACCTTGGAGGAAAAGAAGTTACGACCAATGATCTAACAAAATCAGCTTTAGCGATATTGCAAAGCCATTCTATTGACTGGAGATTTGAGTGTGGAGCCAAGGGACGCTGTACTACTTGCAAAATGATTATACTGAAGGGTGAAGAAAACCTTAGCCCAGTAACCGCTGTGGAGCAAAATTTTCGCAATCAGGGTGCATTACGGTTGCACGAACGACTAGCTTGTCAGTCCAGGGTAGTAGGTAATATTATTATTAAAGTTCCGGAAGAAGGGAAATTACCACATATTATCTACCATCTTTAATGACATATATTCGAGTAATTCCTTCGTCTTCATTCCCGTCTAATTTTTACCTTGCACCATGTTTATAGAGCCTCATATTGGACGCCTTAGTCAACCTAACAAAAATGGTTGGATAGAAGTCATTTGCGGCTGCATGTTTTCGGGTAAGACGGAGGAATTAATCAGACGACTTAACCGGGCCTTGATAGCGAAACAGAAAGTTGAAATCTTTAAACCAGCTATTGACAAACGATATGATGAGCAAAAAATAGTCTCGCATAGTGAACGGGAGATACGTTCTACACCCGTTAATTTTGCCGGTGATATTTTACTGCTAGCGGGTGATTGTGACGTGGTAGGCATTGACGAAGCTCAATTTTTTGATGAAGCCATTGTTGAAGTATGCAATAAGCTTGCGAATAGCGGCAAACGCGTAATCGTTGCTGGGTTGGATATGGATTATGAAGGGAAGCCTTTTGGCCCTATGCCTGATTTGTTGGCGGTAGCAGAGTTCGTTACAAAAGTCCATGCAATTTGTGCTCAAACCGGGGAACTGGCTTCATTTTCATTTAGACTCAACGAAAATAAATCTCAGGTTATGCTGGGAGAGAAAGACAAATACGAAGCACGCAGCAGGCGTGCATTTGTTGATGGGAAATAAGGATCAAAATGCTCTATAAAACTCGCGGCATTGTTTTCCGATTTACAAAGTATGCCGAGGCATCCATTATCGTTACCATTTTTACAGAGCAATTTGGATTGCAGACGTACATTGTTAATAGTGCTCGCAGCAAATCAGGCAAGGGTAAGATAGCCTTGTACCAACCGTTGACGCTATTGGAATTGGTGGTTTATCATAAGGAGAGCGCAACTATTTTGCGCATCAAGGAAATCAAATGCTTTCACCCATATCAAACGCTTACACAAGATTATCGCAAATCAACCATTGCACTTTTCTTAAATGAAATAGTCAACAAGGCGGTAAAAGAGCAATCACACACGCAAGAACTTGGAAATTTTCTATTTAACGCTTTCATCGTCTTAGACGGATTGAAGGAGAATATTGAAAATTTTCATTTGTTATTTTTAATCAAGCTCAGCAGGCATTTGGGATTTGGGGCACACGAATCGAGTGAAATTCTAACACCATATTTTAATGACGATAAGGAAGAAAAACTTCTCAATCAATTATTGCAAGCAGATTTTAACACGCATATTCCAATGAATCAACTTCAGCGAAGAAATTTATTGGATGTATTAATTCGTTTTTATACGCAACATATCGAGAACTTTGGCGAATTAAAATCAATAGCGGTTGTGAGAGAATTAATAAACTGATTTATGAAAAACTTTGAATTGCCAATCCAGGTTCGCTGGTCAGACATTGACCAGAATCGACACCTACGACATTCCGCCTATTATGACTATGGAGCAACTACCCGCATTGCTTGCTTCTCGCAACATGGATTGACTAATCTTAAATTTGAAGAGCTACGCATTGGACCAATTCTATTCAGAGAAGAAGCTTTATTTAAGAAGGAGATAAAATTTGAAGATCAAGTGCTGGTAGATTTAGTGGTTACGAAAGCCACTCATGATTTTTCTCGATGGAGCATCCGCCATCACATTTACATTCAAGACCGTCAGCTGGCAGCGATAATTAACATGGATGGTGCATGGATAGACATGACGAAAAGGAAATTGGCCATACCCAATGAATTCATTCAAAATGTCTTTGTTGATTTTCCGAAAGCAGATGCTTTTGAATGGATACAGGCTAAATCATTAACTTCTCAATGATTGCATCCACGGAAATTCCTTCCGCTTCTGCTTTAAAATTACGCACCATGCGATGCCTTAAAACAGGTTTAGCAATCGCTTGAACATCTTCAATATCGGGTGAATATTTTCCATTAATGAGTGCGTTACATTTTGCACCCAATACTAGATACTGAGAAGCTCTCGGGCCGGCACCCCATTCCAGCAAGTCATTCGCAATTGTTGATCCATTCTTCCCGGGCCGCGAGGCTTGAGCTAATTTTACAGCGTATTCCACTACGTTGTCGGCTATAGGAACACGCCTAACTAAATGTTGGAAAGCGACAATCTCTTCGGATGTTAATGTTTTGTTTGCCTGTTGGGTCACATCGGCAGTAGTATTTTTTACAATACTAATCTCTTGTTGGTAACTAGGATAGTCTAAAAAGATGTTGAACATGAATCGATCTAATTGTGCTTCGGGCAATGGATAGGTGCCTTCTTGTTCAATAGGATTTTGGGTAGCCAAAACAAAAAATGGCCGGGGTAGAGGATAGTTGTTTCCGGCAATCGTTACTGCATATTCTTGCATTGATTCCAACAAGGCAGCTTGTGTTTTAGGCGGAGTACGGTTGATCTCATCAGCTAAGACAATGTTGGCGAAAATGGGGCCTTTTACAAATTGAAAATTTCTTTCCTTGTCCATTGTCTCTGCGCCTACAATATCGGAGGGCATCAAGTCTGGCGTAAATTGAATGCGTTTAAATTTTAAATCGAGAGCGGTAGCAATGGTTTGTACCAATAGTGTTTTTGCAAGTCCGGGGACACCTACCAATAATGAGTGACCGTGGCAAAAAATACCGGTAAGTACCAGTCGTACTACCTCGTCTTGTCCTACTACGACTTTGCCAATTTCATTTTTTAAATTAGTATAGGCAATGGCCAATGCATCTGCGGCTTCTACGTCATTGGTATATTGTTGCGCCATAATTTTTTCAGGTAAAAACTAATAGATAATGGATGAAAGGACTATTCAAGTATCTTACAATACTTGTATGAAGGATCAATATTAATGAATACATCTTGCCGTGATTTATTAAACCATTTGCCAATGATTCTTTCTTGTTTCTCTGATAATGCGGCAGATTGTATTCGGTGCCAGTCCTCTTTTAAATTGGCCTGATGTGGTGCGATTTTAGCTTTATAAAAGAGAATACGCACTGCTTCTTTTCCGTCTTCAGTACGATAAGTTAAAGGTTTGGAAATAGTTCCCAATTTCATAGTATCAATGGCTAAATAGATTACTGGATCTATTTCGCGCAAGGATACTCGTACACCCCCGTCCTGATCAGTAATAAACCCACCTCGAACTTTGGTGTTATTATCTTCTGAGTATTCTTTAGCGGCATATTCAAATTTGATACTATCTTTCACGATCTTCCTTCGTAAACTATCTAAATAATTTTTTGATCTATCGAGATCTTCTTGCGAAGGAGTTCCCAATAATAGAATATGGCGAGAGTTGTATTCATTTCCACGCCTATCAATTAATTGCATGATATGAATTCCAAAAGTAGATTCAAATGGCTGAGAGATTTCTCCCTTTCTCAGTTTGAAAGCCATGGCCTCAAACTGAGGTACCATAGCACCCCTGCCTACGAATCCCATCTCACCCCCATTGGATCGTGCACTGGGGTCTTCAGAATACTTCTGTGCCAATACATTGAAGTCCTCTCCATTAACAATCCGTTCTCGGAGCTCATTTAATCTTCTTTTTGCGTCCTGTTTTTGGGACTCACTAATCTTGGCAACTTTTACGATCTGACCAATTTCAACATCGGAAGAATAAAAAGGCAGGCTATCCGTTGGAATCTTATTGAAAAACCTTCTGACTTCCGCTGGGGTAATCTTCAAGTCTTTGGTGATTTTACCAGTCATCTCCCGCGCCAGCATTTGTTCGCGAATTTGATCATGAAGTTCTAAGCGAATCTGATCTAAACTCTTGCCATATCTTCTTTCTAATTCTTCCGGAGAATTGTTGGAACTTTGAAGGATTGCATTAAATCGCTGACCTGTATTTTGGTCCACTTCCTGATCTGTAACAGTGACAGAGTCAATCTCCGCTTTGGCTACCATCAGTTTATTCATGATAAGGCGATTGAAAAGTTGACATTTGGCAGCATCAGACTGAGGATTACCTTCCGCAAGGTATCCCTGATAGGCAGATTCCAGTTCTGATTTTATGACGATATAATTATCAACCTTAGCAATAATCTTATCTACCACGAAGCCAGTTTTATCCTTCTCTTGAGCATCCAATGCTAAGGAGACCAATAGAAATGCAAGATTACTGACTAAATACCTCGAAATCCTTCCGTTTTGCAGCATTTTCATAAACTTCATCCTCCAATTTTTTGGCAAGTTCTACTTTTCTTTTATTTAAAATAATGTTTTTAATGTCGTCTACTACAAATTCAAGTGGGGAAACGTTATCCGAAATTTTGTAAGCATCCAACTTCAAGAAATAAAGAAAGTTTGGGTCATTCGTTTCATAATAATTGTAGGTGCGTAAGAATTGAATTTTGTTAGGGATTTCGGCCAACGGGGATTTGGCTGTTAGTTTGTCAAATTCAATCCAGGAAGAATCAGGCAGCTGGTAGGCGGCTGAAAAACTAAGACAATAGGATTTCAATTCGTCAGCGTCTTTTTTTTGTGTTGAAAACATCAGAGACTTTATTCGCTGAATACGGGGTGCGGTTTTTGGCACCTGAATATAAGTGCCCTTCACAATGTTTTGTTTGAGGATAAAATTATCAAGATGTGATTTATAATAAGTCTCTATTTCCTTTTCGGAGACGCTGTCTTTTAAATTCTTTTGAATGTAATAGTTTTGAAATTCGTAACCGATTAAACTATATCGATAATCTAATACTTTACGTTCTACTTCAGCTTCATTGATATCAATGTTTTTAGCGGCCTCATTGAGAAGTAGTTGTTTGCGTATCCAACTATTTACGTAAGCTGAAATTCGTGCCGCACTGTCTTCTTTTGAAGCATCCGTGGGCACAATACCTTTGAGTTCATCTAAATATAAGTAAGCCTGATTTACACGTGCCAGTGGTTTTCTTAAATCATCTGTGCTGTTATTCCCATTTTTCATTCGAATGAGATCGCATGATGAAACGAACACGAGCATTGAGGTCAGCATTACCAATATATGCAGCCTTAGTCGGATGGAATGGGTATTTATCATTTATTTATCAGCTCTGATAAAACGAATTTTTTGCCTTTCTTATCTATTTTGACTGGATATTTCTTTCTAATTGTGGCTAGCC
>JANPBK010000106.1:0-2598 GCA_031430395.1 Cyclobacteriaceae bacterium | reverse complement strand
GTTATAACTTTTGCCTGCATTTTGGAAAATTGCGTAGATTAACGTGCTGTTGGCAACCGTACTTGAGATGCGTGTAATCGTTCCATCAGCAAATCGATGGTAAGCCGCACCATACAAGTATCCTTTCGCCCAACTGGTTTTATAACCAAGTTCTATCGCATTAGTAAACTGTGGCCGCAAGCCAGGGTTCCCCACTTTGATAATTTCTGCATCGTCATACTTGGGGAAAATGCGTATATCCACTTCGCTGGGACGATCTACTCGTCTGTTAAATAAAACAGATAGTTTGTTGTTGTCGTTGAGTTTGTAAGCCAGCCTCACATTCGGAAATGGTTGGGTATAATCATAACCACTGCTTTTGTAAACAGGATGATTAGGACCAACTTCATAATCAATTTTTACAAACTCCAAACGCAAGCCCACCTCTGCTTCTACTCTTCTGCTTTCAAAAACGTAGTTTCCATACACGGCTGGAATCAACTCTTTATACGTGGCCACACCTCCGGCATTGACATCCAATGGCGAATTCAGTCCGGGAATGAAAAGCATATTGGTAGGAATCTCGCGATTGCGTAGCTTGATGCCAGTCTCTACCCTGCCATACTTCAAAGGCCTGATGTAATCCACATTCAAATCATACACCGATTCATCAGAAATAAGCTTGAAGGCATCAAACCCTGTGTAGGTGGGAAGGATATTAGTAAAGTTGTATCGTTCATCTTCGCGATGGAAAGTATAATTAAAGCCGACATTTAGCAGTCGTCCTGCTTCTTTGTATTTATGCTGATAGGCGGCCGTAGCCATCCAAGTGGTCTTCAACTCGTCTTCCAAAAACTGCCAAAGTCGAACACGAGTCGATAAATCGCCTTGGAAAAACGGTTCATCACCATTGTCGATTATTTTCTCACTGCCGAACAAACCGGAAACTGTCAATGTATTTGCATTGTCGATATTCCAATCAATGCCGGCCTTCAGTGTGGTGAAGGCCGTATTTCTGTTTCGTTTTGTTTGCTGATTGATGATTGTACCGTCATCATACGTACGTGTGACAAACTCATTCTTGTTGAGTGTCTCTGTGTATAGGTAATCACCTTGGAAGAAAGCGTTGATTTTATTTTTTCTATAGTTGAGGGAAAGAGATGGATTAATTTTAGGTGTGAATTGATACTGAGGTCGGATGGTAGGCAGATTTTCTTGTCGCACCCAAAGTGCACCAGCACCTAATGCAAAACCAACTTTGCCATTGAAACCTTCCTGCTTATTTTTCTTGTAGATGACGTTGATGATTCCTGCGTTGCCATTGGCATCGTACTTGGCAGAGGGGTTGTTGATGATCTCAATCTTTTCTATTGCAGAAGCCGGAAGGTTATCTAAGCCTGACTGACTTCCAAAACCTGTCAACGCTGTTTGCTTACCATCGATCAACACAGTTACCTTATCATTACCTCGCAACTGGACTTTACCATCTTGCACTGTCACACCCGGCAAATTCTGCATCGCTTGCAATACCGATCCTCCACTTTGGCTAATGTTATCAGCGACTGAAAAGATCTTCTTATCAAGCTTTTCACTAACAGCGTCTTGTTTCCCTGTAATTACTACCTCGTTCAACGTTTGGGCGTCTTCACTCAACTCGATGGCTGCTTCATCTAAGTACTCAGTCAATGTACCCACGAAGAGCGATTTTCTTTTGGTTAAATACCCAACAAAAGAAAACTCCAAATAGTAATTGCCCGGTTTAACGCCAGAGAGTACAAATCTTCCTTCTTCGTTGCTTACGACTCCAGTAATGAACGTGCTGTCCTTCTCTGTTTTCAATACTACATTGACGTAGGAAAGAGCCACATTGTTGGCTTTGTCTTTTACCAATCCTGAAACGGTTACTGATTTTTCCTGACTGCAGGCGGTGATCGTCAACAAGATCAAGGAGAATAGTACAGCAATGTGTTTTAACACGAAAACTGATTAAGGCGCTTTATGGTTTTCAAGTATAAAAGTCATTGGCTTCTCTACTTTATCTTTCAAAAGCGCAATCTTTAAAACCTGCTCTACAGATTCCACATAGTGAAAAGACAGTCCTTTGATATAGTGTTTTTCGATTTCATCAATGTCGCGTTTGTTTTTTACGCTCAGTACAATCTCTTTAATACCACTGCGCTTGGCTGCTAATATTTTTTCTTTGATGCCACCCACGGGCAATACTTTTCCGCGAAGTGTAATCTCACCCGTCATGGCCAGATTAGATTTCACTTTGCGCTGAGTGAAAATTGATGCCAATGATGTCAACATAGTAATTCCTGCGGATGGGCCGTCTTTTGGAACAGCACCGGCCGGAACGTGGATATGCAAGTCATATTGTTGAAATATGCGGTGATCAATTCCAAATGACTCGGCATTTGATTTTAAATAAGACAAGGCTGCCATCGCAGACTCCTTCATGACGTCACCCAACTGGCCTGAGATTGTTAAGGCACCCTTGCCTCTGCTAAGACTAGATTCTATAAACAAAATATCGCCACCCACTTGAGTCCAGGCTAATCCTGTCACTACTCCAGCGATATCATTTCCTTGATAGAGTTCCTCATCAAAAATTTCTGC
>JANPBK010000105.1:0-15166 GCA_031430395.1 Cyclobacteriaceae bacterium | reverse complement strand
GAACTCCTAATTTATATAATTGGGAGCAATATGTAGGTTTCCTTCCTGGGCGTTACTAAGCTAATCTTTCTTACTTAATTGATTAGAACAAGTAGGTACTGAGGTGCCTACTTTTTTTTGACCTCAAATGGCCATAATTGTCTTATCAAGTTCAAAATATTTGTTTTAATATGACAAAAAAAATTCTAGTATTAAGCTTTAGCGACCTAATTCATGATTCAAGAGTTACCAGACAAATTGAATTTTTAAAAGCCAAACATGCTCTTACGATTGCGGCCTATGGTAATCATCATGATTCAGAATTGGAGTTTTTCAAACTGGACAAGCCTACACTTGGAATGATGAAGAAAATCATCACGGCTTTTTTTCTTCTTTTTAGGGTGCATGAAATTTCGTATGAATTATTATACCTCCAAAGAGGTTTGAAAAACTATCTTGGAGAAAGAAAATTCGATTTAATCATTGCCAATGATGTGGAAAGTCTCCCCATAGCTTTTAGGCTTAATGCTGGCAAGAAAATACTTCTTGATGCCCATGAATATTCACCTAGACAATTTGAGGATAAGTTCATTTGGCGTATGTTATTTCAACCACTGATGTACCAAATCTGCAAAAAATATATTTCACAGACTATCGCCATGACAACTATAGGAAGGGGAATTGCGAATGAATATAAAAAACAATTTAAATGCAATCCAATTGTGCTTAATAATGCGACATGGCACAATCCAATTAAAGCATCTGATATATTACCCAACAAGATTCGCTTGATTCATCATGGTGGAGCTACCGTAAGCCGACAACTTGAAATCATGATTGAGATGATGTCACTTTTAGACGATCGTTTTACGTTGGATCTTATGTTAATTGTTCCAGAAACAGCATCGAGCAAAACGAAAGGATATATTGGATATTTGAAGAACCTCTCCAAAGGTGACCCCCGGATTAGTTTCCAACCAGCGGTCAAAGGTAAAGATGTTGTTCCATTCATTAACAAATATGACATGGGGATCATACTAGTACCTCCAATAAATTTCAATTATGCAAATGGCCTACCTAATAAACTATTTGAATTTATTCAAGCAAAACTAGCTGTTTCCATTGGTCCTATTCCAGAAATTGCAGAAGTAGTAAATCAATATGACTTAGGTTATGTAAGTGAAGAATTCACAGCCAAGAGCTTGGCAGCAAAACTCATGAAAATGTCCAACACTGATTTAATCCGTTTTAAGGAAAATGCAGTAGAAGCGGCCACAGAGTTAAGTGCCGATAAAAACGCGAGTCTTTTAAATGAAATTGTAGCCACTTCACTAAACTTATGATACAACTAAAGGAAGTACTAAGTAGAATTTCTCATCAACATTTTATAGGTGATATCAATGGTTTTATAACCAAACCAGGCATATTGAATATTGAGAATATCGACAAACATCTTTTGATGTGGGCTTCGGACAAAAATATTGATAAGTTGACTAGTATAAACTGTGGCACAATAATATGCAGTAGCTTATTCAAAAATCACAATGCCGGCTGCAACTACATCGTTACAAAGAATCCAAGATTAACTTTTCAGGAAATACTATCCTCTTTTTTTATTGAAAAAGACACTCCTTTTATCAGCCCGAGTGCAGTTATTGACCCTTCTGTTTTTATAGGTCGAAACGTAATTATTGGTCACCATGTAGTAATTGCAAAAGGTTGTTCAATTGGAGACGATGTTCAAATTGGGCATAACACAATACTCCTGCGGGAAACGAAAGTTGATAGCCATGTAAAAATAGGATGCAATTGCACAATCGGTGGCGTAGGATTCGGCTATGAAATTAATGAATCCAAATGTTACGTGTTGTTACCTCATCTTGGGAATGTCGTTCTTAAAAAATACGTTGAAATTGGCAATAATACTTGTATTGATAGAGCTGTATTAGGAAGTACGATACTTGGCGAGAATACAAAAATTGATAATCTAGTTCATATTGCTCACGGTGTGGTAATCGGAAGAAACTCATTGGTCATTGCTAATTCAATGATTGCTGGGTCTACGGTAGTTGGTGACAATGTATGGATTGCTCCTTCAGCATCAATTATAAACAAAAAATCAATTGGAGACAACAGTGTAATTGGAATGGGTGCCGTTGTTATTAAAGATGTAAATAAAAACGAAACAATTGTGGGAAACCCCGGAAAAGTATTGAACAAATCAGAAAACAAATCGTAAGATATCAAAGACTTCCGCATACTTTTCATTTACCTGTACCCCCCTTACTCGAGCAAGGGATCGGACAAATTCTTCATTAGCATAGCCTCTATGAGCTTGTGATTTATATTCTTTTAAAGCATTGATCTTTTTTTGAATATGCTCCTCGCCTACCAACGAAAAACAAATGGTGTTGAACGACAAATTATTCCAAGGTACTTCATAGCAAAGAATGTTGTTAAACTTAAAAGCTCTTAACCCCTCTAGTGCAATGGTTGAGTGATCTTGATGTATATCGTTTAGCGAAGGCATAAATACCAAATCAGGTTTGATCTCATTCCTTAACTTGATCATATTCTCCAATATCTCCTGCCTTCTGAAATTAAAAGTCCTCACTTCATAATTATACAAAATTAAATCGGCAGGACGTATATCTATCTTTTGGGTAGCTAATTTTACCTCTGTAATAAGTATGTCTTTAGGAAATTGCGGAAGCACAGACTGCTCGCAAGCGGAAAAAGCTACATAGTAAACTTGAGTACCCTGCTCTACTAGCTTTGCAATGGTTGCCCCACAGCCAAATTCCCCATCATCTGTATGAGGTGCTAATACTAGAGCCTTTTTAATTTTATCAAAATTCATTTTAATAAATTACAATTATTCAAATACAACAAAAGCAAGATAGACTATTGCCATAAAACATCCAAAGATGAAAGCACTATCAATCTGGTATGCATTATAGTAAGAATCATGTTAAGTTGACATCAAAATAAACTTTTTCTATCCTTAGCAAGAAGCTTGCTTCCGAAAATCGCTCGTTCACCGATTTACTGATACTTGCTGAGTTATAATTCCTGTAGTTTAAAATCATTTGTTCGATACCGTGTTGAAGAGCTTTAACATCCTCCACATGTACCAACATCCCATTACTGTCATCGACAAATTCTTCCGGACCACCGCAACGTGTAGAAACCACCGGCCTTCCTGCTGCCATCGCCTCCGCCAACGCCACACAAAAGGTTTCTGAACGGCTGGCACATACTGAAAAATGAAGGCGTGACATAAATGCCGGTACTTCATTCGGCAAAACAAATCCGTAAAACTTACACTTTTGCTCTATCCTTAATTCTTTAGAGAGTGCTTTATAGGATTGAAGCAACTTACCACTCCCCCCAACGTGCAAGACAAAATCAGTCTTCAAATCAGCTACCGCTCTTAAAAGAATATCTAGCCCCTTCACCGGCTGATTGAGTGTGCCTAAAAAACCAATTTGTGTAATTTCCGATTCCGGATAGGGAGCCACATCAAACCGTTCGGTTTCAACGATATTGGGCACAACAACAACATCCCGATTTACAAAGTACTTCAATTCGTTTGCCAGCATATTACTCACTGCCATGACAACTGAAGCACGTTTCAATCCGAAAATCGTTAACCGTTTATGGACATAGCTTCTAAAATTATTGGGTGGTCTGGTATGCTCAGTAACGACAAAAGGAACTTTCAGCAATCTGGATAAACTCCACGCCCAAAAGGCCGATGGGTAACCGACATTTGCATGAATGATATCCGGCTTAAATGATCTTGCGATTCGCCAACTATGCAGTATGACGAGTACGAGATAATTAAGTTGATTAAAAAATCTAATGGATTTTTTAATAACGATTCTAATTTCACTAATCTCATTGTCATTGGATGAAGATACCGTACAAGAAGAGAACGAAAACTCCGTATAATCAATGGTCGAATAAATTACCTTGACCTCATTCCGTTTGCTTAAAGCCCTGGCCTGACTCTTAATGAATACTCCGGAGTTAGTTAGTTTTCCATCTGGATACCATGGCGTAAGAATTAAGATTTTCATGCTATACAAATCATTGGCTATTGAACTGACTCGACAAAATGGTACTTTTGAATTTCAAAACAATAATTCATGCAATTGATCAAATTCGGTCGTCTTGGAAATTCATATTACAAAGGTATGCTAGAATGTGCGGCATTTGGACTGCATGGAGATATTTTTGAATTCGTTAAACCCTATTTAGTTAAAAATTTAAAAGTGCTTGACTTTGGTTGTGGGGAGGGAGCCTTTTCTCAACGATTGGTGGATCAAGGTCTGGAAGTAGACGCTTGCGATTTAGACACTGCCCAAACTAAAGCAGTCGTAAAAAACAAAATAAAAATTGATCTTAATAAAAATTCCTTTGCAGATAATTTTTCTGACACCTACGACATGGTCTTCGCCATTGAGATTATCGAACATTTAGAAAATCCCTGGAAGACAATTCGTGATGCAACCTCTGTATTAAAAAAGGGAGGTCGGTTAGTGCTGAGTACACCCAATACATCTAATTTTATATCGAGGTTAAGATTTTTCATAAAAGGCACCCTTTTGGCATTTGAGCAAAGTGACCTAAGTCATGGACATATTACTCCAATGCCCTACTTCCAATTAGAATACATATTTAAAAGCCTTAATCTAAAGATTCTAAAAAAAGGACATGGTGGACCTGTGCCGCTAATTCATTGGATAGAGGTTTCCCGATTCAGCCTCTTAAGAAATTTGATTTTGCCTTTCTTCTATCCTTTCTTAAACGGGCCAAAAGATGGAAGAGCTATCATCTATATTGTAGAGAAACAAGAATAAGAGGTTGGGTTTACGCTTTATAGATTATATTCCCAAAACTTGGTAAGGTCATGCAAGGTTCGAGCACTCCTCTATTATTCACCTTGTAAGGTTGATAGTTAAGTTCATTAAAAAAACGTTCAATGTCAGCGGTGGTATAGCCAGCAGCCTGATAGGTAAAATCATTTATCTCTATCAAAACGACAGGCATATATTTTTCTATCGTCTCTTTCGCTCCAAGTAACGCTTTAAGTTCGCCACCCTCAATATCAATTTTGATAAAATGAAGGGCACTTAATCCCCACTTTGGAAATTCATCATCCAGTCGTATCACATCTATCATTCGATGACTCCTGATACTTCGTCCACCCAGGTAAGCAGTAGTCAACCCCTCATGGCTACTTTCAATTTCATATATCGTTATTCGTTCATTCTTATCCGCGAGACCATAGGGAAGTACCGTGACATTCTCAATATTATTAATTCTAATATTTTCATTTAACAGTGGCAACATTTTCTCCATGGGCTCAAAAGAAAAAATCCTTCCTTTGCTCAATCTCTTAGCCATAAATAATGTGTACTCTCCCAAATTAGCACCTATATCAATCGCTATCATCTCTTGACTTAAGAAATGATTCAAAAAAAGAAACTCCCGGTATTCATGAAATCCGGTCCAAAATATAGATGCACCCATCGCGCGCGATCGGTCAACTTTCAGTTTTAGATTTGCATCAAAGTTTGAAATGAGTATCATTTCACTAGGACTGCCAGCTGGCCGCTGCGTCCACCTATTAATATAAATGGAAAGCAAGAAAAAAGGTTTTATCAGCTTTCGCTCTAACTCCGTCTTTGCTGTTATCAAACGCGTATTGATCAACCGGAATAGATACGCAATATAAATCTCCATTAATAAAATCTTTAAAATTTAAAAGGGATCCAAAGCTTGATTTCATTTCGATATGCCCACATCAGCATGACGAATGCCACCAAGACATATAAACCATGTGTTAGATAAGGATAGGTAAGTCCCAACCAAGGCTCCAGGAAAATAATAAGCAAGGCTAACGAAAGGGGAGCGATGATCATCTTCATACTATTGATTTTAAAGCTAAACTTGTTTTTCACTCCCCAATACAAGATCATAATTTCTACTACATAGCTTATCCACGTAGAAGCGATGGCACCATACACTCCAAATTTGTCGATTAAAATAAGCATAGCCCCAACCTTAATAAGTAAAACTATGAGATAAAAAATTGGAAGGGGGCGAGAATATTTGAGAGCAGAATAAGGAAAAGCAACAAATAACCGAATGGGACGAAATAGATAGATCACAGCAGCAAAAGGTAATATAGGAATCGCTTGCTGATAGCCGGGCTTCGTAAATACAAATTCAATTATAATGGGGAAAACAAAAATACTGGCACTTACCAATAACATCGCCATGGCAGTCAAACCATGGTAATATCGATTCGTTTCAATAGTGTTATGTTTCTCTTTTTGTGATGCTACTATCCCCAACACTTTAGGATAAAATGATGAATTCAAACCAGTCAACACAAACTCAATGGCCAGCATGCATTTCAACGCCAGATCGTAAACGCCTAATGAGCCAATTGAAATAAATAGTAAAAGAAAAAAACGATCATAGTAATTGATAAACCATTGTTGCAATTGATAAATGACTGAAGTATTGTTAAATGAAAAAGTAGTTTTAAGCAATCGCCAATTAAAATGGAAACCAAATTGCCTAAAAATGAAACTGAGCACCCAAGCCGCTGACATTAGCGTGGCTATTAACTTTCCGCCTATTGGTCCCCACAAACTTTCAGGAAAAATATAAAGGCCAGCAATGGTCAGTCCTGCAATCAAAGAAAATGATAATACGTTTGACCAAAGGAAAACAACGGGCTTCTGCTGCGTTTGCAATAAACTGTTGTTCACTTTTAATAAGGCTTGAAAAATGCCAGTAGCTACTGAAAGTAATCCGAACGGAAAAAATAAAATTTCTTCTTCTTTAAAAAGTGAACTAAAAATCCAATTACCCAGAAAGGCTAATGATAGCCCAGATACAAAGCTGAGCAATAGTATAAAGATAAAGGCTGAACTGATAAAGGTTGAAAGTTTTTTAGGATCTT
Source organism: Cyclobacteriaceae bacterium (assembly GCA_031430395.1). GTDB lineage: Bacteria > Bacteroidota > Bacteroidia > Cytophagales > Cyclobacteriaceae > ELB16-189. Next base: position 8,205 of record JANPBK010000105.1, on the reverse strand, counting down.
GCTTATAATCATGGTAGTTGATATACAGTGAACTATCAAAACTGTACGTCACAAATATTTGAACGAGTAAAGAAACACTAAAGTAAATGGAGAGCGCTCCAAAAATCTCTACCGGCAACTTGCTATAAAATGGCAATAAAATAATCGCACTTGCCATCGGCAATGCTCCCGCCAATGTGTATATAAAAGAGCTTTTAATGAAGTGCTTACTAATCAATGGGGACTAAATTTCAGGCGCTAAGATACGAATGAGTTGTTGGGTTAGATGCTTTCGGGTATAAACCACATTGGTCGAAGTTAAGGCCAAATTTCCTTGCGTCCATTGTTTGTAAAACTCTAGAATCGCTTGCCTGATTCCTACCCTATCACTTCGTTCAAAAATCTTACCACCACCTGACTGCGAAAGAACTATTCCGGCATCTCCATCGACTGGCCCTATGCCTAAAATAGGATTACCGGATGCGAGGTATTCAAAAAACTTACCGGGCAGATTACCGGGTGCAATTGAGGTATGGGCTAACACCAATAGCTGCAGGTCTGTTGCACCGTATAACCTCAGCAATTGTGCATGTGGCACTTGATCCACAAAGCGCGTGACCGTATTCAACATTGAATCACCCAATACGTAGTTCTTAAAAGTTGAATTGACATTCCCAATGAATTCAATAAGCATGTTTTCCCGAAACAATTCATTATCCACACACAGGGATTTAATTGCTTCCATCACAGGCTTAGGATCCCGAAGCTCATCCACTACACCGATATGGCGTATGGTAAACTTCTCTGTTTTTAGATGCACAATGTCCCTAAAATCATCTTCATCAAAACCATTTGTGATCAAATCTACCTTTCGGCCACTCAGCGCTTCAAACCTTTTCACATGAAACGGGGCGATGGTAATCACACGATCAGCGATCGTCAAGACTTTTCTCTCTAAATTTTTGTGCTGGTTTCTAGAGTAGTGGGTAAGTGAAAGGGTGTCCAATAGATCCCATTCACTCCATGGATCACGGAAATCAGCAATCCATTTTAAGGAAGAATTTTTCTCTTTTAGTTTTAGCCCAATCAAATGAATACTATGTGGCGGCCCGGTAGTGATTATCCGATCAATTTGATTGGATTTAATAAAATCATTTAAAAAAGCAACTGCCGGCTTTACCCAAAAAACACGGGCATCGGGAATGAAAAAATTGCCCCTAATGAACAAACTTACTTTTTGAAAAAAGGATTTTTTTCCGACAGTAATAAAATCGCTTTGCTGAACAGATTTCTTGCTTATCCATTTCGAGAGTTTGAAGAATAGATCATACGGTTCCCATATCGGAAATTTGATTACCTCTACAGATTCAGGAATATCTTTTACGAATGAAGGGTCTTGAATTGTGAACGATGGGTTTTCAGGAGTAAATACAATTGGCTCCCAGCCCATTCGGCTCAAATACTTTACAAACTTTAGCCAACGTTGCACACCACTTCCCCCACTGGGAGGCCAATAATAGGTGATGATCAATACTTTATTCAAAATTCAAGATTCAAAGTCTGCAAACTTATCAATTTGAATTTAGAATGTCACATTTTGAACTACCTCTTCCGGTCTGATCCATTTTATTTCTTGATCCATTTTAAACCAGGTTAACTGCCGCTTGGCATAGTGACGCGAGTTTCTCATCAACAATCGGATGGCCTCGTCTCTTTTATATTTACCATCCAGAAATCCGAAAATTTCTTGATAGCCAACCGTTTGTAAGGCATTTAAATCTCTTCTGGGATAATACTTTTCAGCTTCTTCAAACAAGCCTTTTTCAATCATCTGCTCCATACGCAAATCAATTCGTTGATACAGCTCTTTCCGTGGAAGCTCAAGTCCGACTTTAATCACCTGGAATGGCAACTCCATTTTCTTTTTCTTTCGCAGCATGTGCATCTTTTGTCCCGAAGATAAATTCAATTCCAACGCCCGCATCAGACGCTGTGGGTTTTGTACATCGACCAGGGCAAAATATTCAGGATCCGCTCTTTCAACTTCGTCCTGTAGCCACTTCAGCCCTTTTTCAGTGTATTTCTCGATGATATCCTTCCTTAAGCTTTCATCGGTTTTCGGCATCTCGTCAAAGCCTTCCAACAAAGACTTGATATATAAGCCAGATCCACCGCACAAAATCAATACGTCCTTTTCCTCGAATAATTGGCTAATAAGTTCCATTGCTTCACGTCCAAACTGCCCGGCATTATACCCCTCCTCTATAGATTTGCAGTTTATGAAATGGTGCTTTACTCTTTCCAGCTCATGGTAGGACGGTTTTGCGGTACCAATCTCTAATTCACGATAGATCTGCCTCGAGTCAGCTGAAATAATCTCAGTATTCCAGCGCACAGCTAACGCGATAGCCGCTGCCGTCTTGCCTACAGCCGTTGGGCCAACCAATACGACCAGTTTCTTATCTTCCCATGCTGAATTTCCCATTACCAAATCTTCAAATTACTACCTATCTTGCGGTCAAAATTCGCCACTACGAATGATTAAATATACAAACCAATTTTTGACCAAGCTCGAAGATCTTATTGCTGAGTCCGACTATATCATGCGTTATGAAAAAGGCAACTTCAAATCTGGCTACTGCCTGCTAAAAGAGCAGAAGATTATGATTGTGAATAAGTTTTTTGCCATGGAAGGAAAAATCAATGCATTGCTTGACATTTTAAAGAATGTTGAACTTGACACGTCAAAATTCAGTGAAAAGAATATGAAATTGTACAACGAATTGACACAAGCAGAGGTCAAGATCTGATAAACTCAATCGATGTATGCTTGAAATTGGCTGAATTGTCGGTCCGATTCGCATTTCTAACTTATAACCCTATTACCCGCACGTGAAAATCACCTTCCTCGGCTCTGGCACTTCACAAGGTGTACCCGTGATTGGTTGCCCGTGTGCTGTTTGTCAATCCATGGATTACCGCGACAAAAGACTGCGGGTTTCGATTCATATCGAAGTAGATTCAAATAGTTTTGTAATAGATACCGGTCCAGATTTTCGACAGCAAATGCTTCGAGAAAATATTAGGAAACTAGACGCTGTCATTCTTACTCATAGCCATAAAGATCATATTGCTGGGTTAGATGATGTTCGTGCTTTCAATTACCTGCAAAATAGAGATATGCCCGTATATGGCATGAAACAAACATTGGCTCAAGTTCAAACGGAATTCTATTATGCTTTCGAAAAAGTGAAGTACCCAGGCACACCCGAGATAACCTTGCATGAAATTAATGATCAACCCTTTGATGTAAACGGAATCACCTTTATTCCTTTGCTAGTAGTCCACTTAAGAATGCCGGTCTTCGGTTTTCGAATTGGCAATTTCAGTTATATCACTGACGCGAATCAAATTCCGACATCCACGTATGAAAAATTAAAAGGGACAGATGTGCTAATTCTTAATGCCCTTCAAAAAGAAAATCACCCTTCCCATTTTACATTATCTGAATCGATCGAAGTCGCGAAAAAAATTGGCGCCCGTCAAACCTATTTTACCCATATGAGTCACAAGTTGGGATTGCATAAGTTGATTGAAAAAGAATTGCCTGAATCGATCGCTTTGGGCTATGATGGACTTTCCTTTTCCATTTAATTTTGCATAATAATTTCTACTTTTTACGGCAATTAAGTAAGGCCCTATACCAAAAATTGGTTGGGTTTACAGTTGTCTCTTGCTTCAGCCAAAATAGAGAGGAACTTATTCTAGAGTTCAACAATTCAAGAGAATCATTTTTTATAAAAGCGAGTCTTCAGCCATCCTTTTGTTGTCTGTCTTTTCCTTTGTCATTTAATCGCGCCAAGAAAAACAGTATCGATTTATTTCCGGAAGCAATACTAAAAAAGGTGGAGTCCATTAGACAATTCGAGAACGAAAGATCATTTTTAATTGAATTAGCGGAAGATGTCGCGTTGTTATTTAAGATGCATGGAAGCCAGTCAAACGTGATTTTACTAAAAAAAAATAAAGCGCAAGCGATTTTTCGCAATCAGTTTCAAAGCGACTTTGATATCTCCATTGCCGGGCTTGACAAAACTATTGACTGGAGCAGCGTACATTTTACCAATCATCTTGACGAGCTACAGAAAACGTACTTCACTTTCGGGAAATCAGTGATCCACTACCTGGAAGAAAAGTTGAAAGCATTACCAACCGATGTCGAAAAATGGTCGTTCTTTCAAGAAACAAAGAACTCATTGGAAATTCCACGGTTCTATATTGTAAAAAAACAGCACAAGCTTTCCCTGTCGCTCACCCCGATGGAAGGCATTATTTTCGAATTTGACGATCCTATTTCTGCGATCAACGATTTCTATTACCGCTTTACCACTTCCACTTCGTTTGAAACCGAAAAAGCCAGGGCATTAAAGGCGTTAAAAGATCAACTTACAGGCAACAACAATTTCATCGCCAAGAATGAGCAAAAAGTAAATGAACTGATCAACGACACTCATTATCAACTCTGGGGAGATCTTCTCATGGCGCACATGCATGAAATCAAGCCAGGAGTAGAAGGCATCGAGCTAATTAATTTTTATACGAATCAACCCGAAAAAATAAAATTAAAAAGAGACCTCAACCCACAACGCAACGCAGAGGTGTTTTATCGAAAGGCAAAAAATCAACAGATTGAGATTGGAAAACTGAACGAATCCGTTCTATCAAAAAGAAAGGCAAACGAAAAAATAAAACAGTCTATCGAAAATCTGGAGAAGTCGGAAGACCTGAAGACAGTACGGCAACATAGCAAGGAAGAATCGCCTACCCCAAAGAAGAATACAACAGAAACGCTACCCTACCACGCATTCGAGTACAAAGGCTTTACCATTTGGGTTGGGAAGAATGCAGAGGCAAATGATCAACTTACCCTAAAGCACTCTTATAAAGAAGATCTTTGGCTGCATGCAAAAGATGTGGCCGGTTCACACGTACTAATTAAGCATCAGTCAGGAAAAAATTTTCCAAAAGAAGTGATCGAACGGGCGGCAGAACTAGCCGCCTACAATTCCAAACGCAAAACAGATAGCCTTTGCCCAGTAGCTTTTACCCCGAAAAAATATGTGCGCAAACGAAAAGGAGACCCTGCCGGGATGGTGGTGGTGGAGAAAGAAAACGTGGTGATGGTGGTACCTAAATTATAGTTATTCGTTGTTGATTAATTTCTATTTAGTAAAAACCAACAACGAATAACGAATTTGAATTATTGCACCTCGTGTACTTTAATCATATTCGATCTGCCTCGCTCTTGTATCGGCATACTCGCCAGTACAATAAAAATATCACCCTTTTTCACGTGGCCATCGCGCTTCAATATTTCTTCCACATCAGCTATCGTTGCATCGGTTGAAGCGGCCTTATCATAATGATAGGCGCGTGTAGCCCAAACTAAATTCATGGTATTGATAATGGCTTCATTGCTAGTGAAGGCAAAAATGTTGGCATCCGGTCTGTGTGACGATGCTTTATAAGCACTATAACCCAATTGCGTCATCCCTACGATTGCCTTGGCATTTACATCTTTAGCTAATTTACAAGCTGTTAAAATCAAACTGTCCGTAAAGTAGGTAGACGATTGAGGATCAACTTCTCTGAACTTATAAAATATCTTTCCTTGCTTTTCAACGGAGCCAATGGTTCGAACCATACTTCTGATTACTTCAATTGGGTATTTTCCAGCAGCGGTTTCCGCTGATAGCATGAGTGCATCTGCCCCGTCCATTACCGCGTTGGCCACATCGTTTGTTTCAGCACGTGTTGGACGTGGATTCTCAATCATGCTTTCCATCATTTGAGTCGCAACAATAACCGGCTTGGCCGCCTTATTGCATTTCTCCACTAACATCTTTTGGACCATGGGAACTTCCTCCATCCAAATCTCTACTCCCAAATCTCCGCGAGCCACCATCACCGCATCAGTAGCTGCAATAATCGCATCGATATTCTCAAGCGCTTCAGGTTTTTCAATTTTTGCTACAATCCTGGTGGTTGATTTATGGCGATTTATAATATCACGCAAAATTTCAATGTCGGCTGATTTTCTTACAAAAGACAAAGCCACCCAGTCCACTTTATGCTTTAATCCAAACTCTAAATCTGCCAGGTCTTTGTCTGTCAATGAAGGCGCACTTACCTTAGAAAATGGTAAATTGATACCCTTTCTTGCCTTTAATGGACCTCCATAAATCACATTGCATACAACATCAATATCTCTAACCTCAACAACTTTCAATTCAATCTTTCCGTCATCGATTAATATCATATCCCCTCTTTTCACATCGCGAGGCAATCCTTCATACGAGGTACTAACAAGTTCATTATTTCCCATTACCTCACGGGTAGTAATAATTAACTCCTGACCTGCCTTTAACACAATACCTGGTAACATGTCATTTACCCGAATTTTAGGTCCTTGTAAATCCTGAAGCAAAGCAATATTCGTGTTCAGTTCAAGATTTAGTTCCCGCACATAGTTAATTACCTTCAAATGGTCCTCATGTGTACCATGTGAAAAATTTAGGCGAAAGATGTCTACCCCTTCTTTAATCAAGGCATGTAGCATCTCTTTGTTGTTGGAGGCGGGCCCAACAGTGGCCACAATTTTGGTTTTATTGTACGAAATTCGTTCCATGAATAGTGTTAAAAAATAAAGTGATTCTTTGATTTCAAAGTTGCCAAAGGTATAAAAGCAACAAGTTCTACGGAAGGGATGCCCTTTAAGACTTCTTGCAAACGATTGCTTTTGGTTAAATCGTCATTTTGAAGGAGTAGAATGAAATCAAAATGAGGGTGTTCCGGGACTAATAGATTCTTTGAAAACTCGGATTCATTGGGTCTGTTCCTAAATAATTTCATCGTATTTCCTTCTACCTCGAATGAGAAATAAGAGAAACTTCCTTCACTCTGGTTCTTGAAAGAAATCTCTAAATCACTCTGTCTGATCAATTTTACCTCCAGACAGTTATTAATTTCCCAGGCAAGTTTATAGCCTTTTAATGGTGAAATGAGGCCAATTAATTCAAAATCATAAGAATATTCGATTTCGAGGCGCTTTTTTTTCATTTTAGGGTTCGCAGTATATTAATGCAAATCAGTATCGGCTGCAAAAGTTGTCAATATTGCGCTAAATCTCTTTATTTGCACCTGATTTTTGAATCCTTAAACCTTATTTATCATGTCTGAAATCGCACAAAAAGTAAAACAAATTATCATTGACAAACTGGGCGTAGAAGAATCGGAAGTGACGCCCGAGGCAAGCTTTACCAATGATTTGGGAGCTGATTCTCTGGACACCGTTGAGCTTATTATGGAGTTTGAAAAAGAATTCAATATTTCAATTCCTGATGATCAGGCAGAGAATATTGCTACGGTAGGGCAAGCGATTTCGTATTTAGAAGAAAACGCTAAGAAATAGTCACTCGAACGTTGTTCAGAGCCGATCAATAAATTATGACTTTTAAAAGAGTTGTTATCACCGGGGCAGGTGCGCTTACCCCTATTGGAAACACCCTTCTCGAATATTGGGATGGGCTGCGCCAAGGGAAAAGCGGAGCTGCCCCTATCACAAAATTTGATACCACTCTTTTCAAAACAAAGTTTGCTTGTGAATTGAAAGGTTTTGATGCGACTCAATTCATGGATCGCAAAGAAGCAAGAAAGCTTGATCCATTCTCCCAATACGCTATGGTAGTTGCCGATGAGGCCATTATTGATGCGAAATTGCCACTTGATGTAATAGATAAAGACCGTGTCGGTGTCATTTGGGGCTCAGGCATTGGGGGATTATTTACATTTCAGGAAGAAATGAGAGGATATGCCGCTGGTGATGGAACACCTCGATTCAATCCCTTCTTTATTCCTAAGATGATACCTGACTTAAGTGCTGGTCATATTTCCATTAAGTATGGTTTTCGAGGCCCAAACTTCGTCACTGTTTCTGCCTGTGCTTCCTCCACGAATGCTATTTATGACGCTTATACCTACGTTAAATTAGGCAAAGCCGATGTTATCATTTCTGGTGGCTCGGAAGCAGCAGTCTGTATTGCCGGTATAGGTGGCTTTAATGCTATGAAAGCACTATCGGAAAGAAATGACTCCCCTGAAACTGCTTCTCGCCCATACGATAAAGGTAGAGATGGCTTTGTTTTAGGCGAAGGAGCAGGTGCCTTG
>JANPBK010000104.1:0-16611 GCA_031430395.1 Cyclobacteriaceae bacterium | reverse complement strand
CTTGCGACTGGCCATTCATAAACAGTAGGATGAGTACCGACAAAGAAAAAAATCTTTTCATAAACGAGTAGACATAGGTAAGTAACAAGTTTACGGCAAAGACTTAAACTTGGCAAGCCACTCATATAATTTGAATTTTTAATCACTCCTATAAATACCAATAGTGCGATTAACAGCTTGGGGTAACTAGCCTTCACCACCAAACATACGGAGTCACCTGACTGCTTTAGTCTTGTTCGTTGATGCCGCGTTTATCAAACAGGCCTCACCAACGTGGGCAAAGAATAGATGATCGTTGCTTATTTCATTTTTCAATCAGAGCGGCAAGGCGTTGCAAACGCGCGACAACGAGGGGATTGCGATGGCGGAGGGAGACCCGCAAAAACTAATTTTGACCAACATCAAGGGTTTTCTGTTTTATATGGAATCTAGGGTTGACCAAAATGAAATGGATTTGTTGTATGTGTATCCGCACAAGATAGCCGATCAGTTGCCATGAGCAATAGCCAACTATGATCAAAGTATTTCATCGCTTCATCATATTTAACAATCACTTTAGTTGCAGGAAATTCATGAATAAGCATATGCCTTAAACTAAAAATACTATTCACGCTCTGAAACAAGTTGACTCCCGCTTCCTTTGCCCGATTAAATTCAGTCGCATCTTGTTGAATCAATTTTAATTCAGCGTTTTGAATATGATCCATGTAATCTTCGTCACACAATGTTTCATAGTTTTTTCGAATATCTTTGAAGGAGCTATAAGATAAAGAATAAGAAATCAATTCGCCTATTGTAAATTGTTTCTTGGAGAGTTCGATTAATTTATCAATTTCTACTTTTCGCTCTTTAATTTGTAAATCGGAAGCGCGGCTAATGAAGGGTTCACCTGAATCAATATACCGCACAAATATTTCTTTATAGAATGATTCAAAAATGGAAACAATTGGCACTAGAGACCATCTGATCTCTTCTAGAATCAATGTTTCTTCTGGCTCACGATTTTTCTTGCTTTTTAGCACGCTTTGAAAACTTAGAAGCTCACCTGCTAAAAATGAAGTATGCCTTCCATGCCATTGTTTTTGCTCGTTGATTTCGGTAATTGTTCGCTTAGCCATGAATTTTTTATGTGTTCTCAAATCAATGGATCAGGACTCTTCTTAATAAATTTTTGTTGCAATTATTCACCACTATTCATCTTCATTGATTACGCAGACCAATAGCCACAAGTTAACAAGCCGTTATAAAGCATGCCTATTCCGCTATAGATCACCTTGCTAGTGCCTGGTTGAAACCAAGTTAATTTGTAAAACCCTAGAGGGTCAGGAACAATAGTCAGCATTGCATGAAAGGGTGGGTCAACAGTAGACTGCAGCCAAGCGGTGTTATATTGGCCTTCAAAAACATCATGTGAATCAGGGCTGCGACTTTCTGGTAGCAATTTGCACGTTTCACCAAATGGTGAAGTATGTTCGTTGACGTACTTTGAAGATAGACAGCCATCTCCATCATTGCGGAAAACACAAGCTCCTTTTATATTGCTCATTTTTATTTTTAATTAATTGTTCAAAACATATTTATTTATAGCAATCGTTGATCAAGGGCGCCTCAGAGCGGCAACGCGTTGCAAACGCACGCCAACTTGGGGCCACGAGTTCAAAATGTTGTTTCGGGCAGACACGAACCGGGGCAGACACATTCTTTCATCCATACAGTAAATCAATTGTTTATTGTTTAATTTTTTTTACAAATTCGTTAAACGATGAGAGAAAAGCCTCCAACTTAACTACTTTGGGTGTTGGGTTATTTATTGCTCTTGCTTGGTCATGCACCCAATTAGAACAGTCAGCCATTCCTTTTTCAATTTCTTTATACAAGCCTGGCGTGAATTTCATTTTCTCAATTCTCTTTGTCTGAATCCCTGGGGAAAATCTTTGAATGGCATCATTGAACAATAATTCTTCAATACTTCTCTCCCAAGTTTCCCGTAGCAAACCACACCATTTTTTTGCTTCTTCCGAATACAGGTCGGGCTCTGTTCCTGTTTCCAGCCTTTTCAAAACAGGAATTGCTTCGTTCAATTTTTTTACTCTCTCTTTTACGTTGGTTGCAATCCAAGGCAAAGAATTACTTATTACTCCTGATGTCTTTCCAATTTTTCTGATAGTAGTTACAACGCAATCAACGGTTTGTTCTTCTGCTAAAGTTTGAAGCGCTAGCAAGAAAGTAATGTCGTGTGTGAAAACGATTACTTGCCGAACTTTGGATTCTTCCACAAGTCGTTCTGCAATGGTTTGTCTTCTGATATGGTCTAGTGAATTAACGGGATCATCAAAAATAATTCCCTTGTTCTTTGTTCCCATCTGTGCTTCCGTGAGGAAATCAGCCAATGAGATTGCACGCTGTTCACCTTCACTCAAAACTTGACTTGGCGTCAATCCTTCTAAAACAAGGTGTTTTAAGGTGTTTCCTTTTGCTCCCCGTTGCGAAATTTTGATTCCAAATTGCGCATCTAATTTTTCGCACTCAAGATTGAAGATTCTAATATATTCGTCTGTAACAAATTTTGTAAAATAATGCTTTTGCTGCTCCGTAATTTTTCTTGTGCTGAATCTATTTGCGTTCGCTTTTGCAGCCCATTTGCATTTATTGATAAACTCCGAGATCTTTGTAAGAAGTGTTGCAAGTTTTTTTCTGTCTTTTAATTCTTGAATTTCCTTTTCAATCAGTTTTATTTTTCTACTTATTCCCACTTCATTGAAACCTGCGATTTTAACTTGAATAGATTTTTCAAGTAGTGGAAATGTTCTTAGTGAAATTTGCTTGGCTGCGATTTGATCATTCCATTTTTTATTTTTCAAAGAAGCTAAAAGTTGCTTCCTCAATATCTCTACAGGTTTTATTTGTGCGTTCCAAATTATCAAATTGGCTTCTGAATTTTCAGTAAGCCATTCTGTTAAAACTGAATCATCAGTCAAAACTTTCGTGTTTAATTCAGTCAAGCCGGTTTGCAGCTCACTTATTTCATGTACAATTAAATGTAAGTTTTTTTCTGCGTTGCTCGTTAAGAATTTCCAATATGCTTCAATTAGTTGTTGGGCGTCTTTTCTCAATGGTTGATGACAGAGCAAACAAAAATCTTTGTCGGCTGGATATAAATCTTCATCATCGTATTGAATCTTGGCAAATGCTTTTGCAGTGACTAATAAATCTTTCCATTCATCGCTTCCAATGCTTCCAATGTTTTCTGTTTGGAATTGTGCTAATCCTTCACTTACTGATAATTGTTTATTATGCAAGTAGTCACGGAGTAACTTACTAAATTTCTCTATTTCAGTTTCAGAAAAATATTCATTGAGGGTTAGAAATTCTTCTTTGAGTTTTCCTAATTGCACTTGAATATTTTTTAACCCCCTTACCTTTTTTGCTACATCCACTTGCTTCAGGTCAATCAAACTCTTTTCAAGCGCTGCAAGTTTTACTAGTTCTTCGGGAGATACTTTTGATTTTTCTTGAATTAATTTTAAATCAGTTGATTCGTTTAAATTTTCAATTTGTTTTTTTACGGTAGTGTCATGATCAAAGAAGTCAGTAAAATCATTTGCAGGTGAATTGCTGTGAATATCATTTTCAAGTAATCCCTGAACCCTTGTAACAGCACTGGAAAAAACATCAAAGAACTCTAATCCGTTTGGCAGAAACTGAATAGTATTTTCAGCAGTTAAATGTGCTGTGATACTGAAAGTATCAAAAACAGAATAACAACTGAACTCATAGTTTTCAGAATCATCTGGATATTTCAATTCATACTCCTTGGTAGAATCTTTAAACTTAAACTCACAACTTTTCTTTTTGGGGTTTATTTTTGAATAAATATTGTTGTGCAAGCTTTTGTCTCCCCTTGATAAAAAAGCATTGTTCAAAATTCTGATGTAGCCACTTTTCCCAACTCCGTTTTCTCCGTATAGGATTGATAAGTTTTTTGAAATGGGAATGCTCTGATCGTCTTTCAACGCGTTTACTCCTTTTATTCCTTTTATTTCACTCAACAAGAAAGTTTCTGCACTCACGGCATTTGAAGTTGCCGCTATTTTTATTTTGGGTCGTGTTGCTTTCTTTTCAGCAAGGCCCCTGTCTTCTAAAAAATATTTGTATGCAAGTTTAACATCACTGCCCGTGATTGCTTGCTTATCTAAAATTTTGATTGCTAAAGATTGTTCCCAATATTCCAATCCTCCAATCCAATCATGTATTTCTTCGGTTAAACTTTTTGTTACCATGTAAAATACATTTTAACTGTAAATGATGTCTGTCAACACCAACGTTTATTAATTCAAAAAATGTTTCTATTCGCACTGCCCGCTCCACTAAAGTTAAAACCCGTGTTGGCAACGGTTAAGCATTTATATGAGCATTTATTCTGTCTATAACATTTGCCAATGGGGTTGCAATAGCATTAATCCATTGAAAGTGTCCGTTTCTATCGTTGTTTATTGTTAGCTGTATTGGACAAGCCTCACTTTGAATTGCATTCACCTTAAAGGAATTTGTCAGCTGATCAAACTTAACATATGGCGCACCAGATGAACCGAAGCGAAAGTAACCTTTTATTAAATATCTTAATCCTTGAAAAACATAATTTCCTCCTATTTGGCCAGTTTGCATTGTCCATTGGTCAAGCATTCCTTCAATATTAGCCTCATTAAGTAATCTTCCAGGTGTTAGGTCGGAAGGTGCAGTTTGTAAGCAAAAGAAATCCTTATTTGATACATCATAAACCTCTGAGTCAATTTCAAATCTGGGAATCAAGTCAATAATACTTTGATGAGTATTTACAATTCTGTACAATGCCACATCATCCTCAGTAAAAGATTCGACTAATTCAGTTTCTATCAAATAAGTTTGTCTTTGAGAGCTAGGGTCTAAGAAAACATTAATAGGATTAAAATGGCCATGTGCAACCGCGTTATTATAATATTGCGCTGTTCTTTGCTGGATAATCAAATAAGGCTTGCAAATTTGATTTTGGTAAAGAGTTGCAAATCTTGTATCGTAGTTTATTCTTTTTAAAATGGCAATAATTTGATTGTGTTCATTTTGATCATTAGTATTTAGATACCTTTTTTGAGTAACGTTGTCAAACAAGTACCATACATTTAATTGTGCCAACTCGCCTTGCGTTAAATGTGGAACAATGTCCGCTTGAAATCGAGCCTCTTTCATTGATCTAAAAATTGTCAATTCAGCTTTTAAAGCATGTGCTACGCTTAATATGTAACCATTTCCAATGTGGAATGCACATATGTTATTATCAAATTGTCTTCTAATAGGTTCGTTGTCATTGTGATTCGCCATAATTCTAAAAAGAGGCGATGTCTGGTCACTGATTGCTGCTAATTTTTGTTCTTTCATGGTCTTTCCAATTAATCTTTGCTAACTTGTATATAGTCATCGTGCTCAATCTTTATTATAATGTAACGAGTACCGCGTGAGGGATGGAAGCATTGTTTGAGCCCGAAGTAGAATGAGCGGTTGGTTGGCGAGTGCGTACAGCCCGGCCCATAGGGTCACGCACAACTTCGCAATTGCTTCATTGGGCAAGCCCTCAATAAAATTTCTATTCTCGTTGTCTTTCATTTTCTCAATTCAATATTTTATTTCTAGCACTGCCCTGGGCCACGGAAGGTAGGTTTTATGTTTAATACTATCTACGGCCGATAGTTTAAAAAAGGCGGGCACGTTGGTGGCGCGCACGGTTTTGGGTGGGCGCTTGTAGCTTCTAAAAAAATCTTCCCAGTGTAGCCACACCACAACCGCGGGGTTGAGTGCGGTGAGTAGCTCGGCCGGGTACTGTGGCGAGGCGTGGTAGGAGGCAATGCCGAGAAAGGCAACATCTATATTGTGTGGTGGCAGTGAATCTAAAAAGGAAAAGTAGTTGCCCTCCTTCGCTAAGGCTTCCGCCTTCACTTCGTTTCGGACGGACAAGCCAGGGGGCGAGCACGAAGAGGATTGGATGTAGAGGCGCAGGGTAATTTTATTTTCAGTGAGGTAGTCGATGACAAAGGCAAAGGTGTTTCCTTCGAGCCAATCGTTGGCCCTGGTTTTGTCGTAGGGGTTTATAAATGTTTGGTTGGGCGTGGTGATATCGCCATCAAAGGCTTTGATGTTTTTGAGGTGTGGGTTGTGGTCGGCCAGGATGGGGTACACGTGTACGCTGCCGCTGGCGGTCGCCCACGCAATGGGTGGGCGCGTGGTTTCTGCGGTGGTCATGTGTGCTTCGAGGACGTCCATTTTATTTTTGTCGAGTGCGCTGTAGCAGGTGTTGTAGCCGGATTGGTTGAGGTACACCATGGGCTTGTTGAGTGTGGCGAACACGGCCGGCACATCGAGGAGGTGATCGTAATGGGCATGTGCCGAGAAGATGGCCTTCACTTGTGGGGCGAGCGGGCCGGTTTGTGCTTCAATGGCGTTTAATCCGTACGTCACCATTTTTTTGTTGGCGCGTATATTTTCTTTTCCAAACAACACGGACCATCCCAGCTTGCCCACTTTTTGGTTGGAGAAAAAGGGATCGATGAGGATGCCTTCGTTGTTATGCAACAAATACATTCCGCCAGCCCCGAGGTATTGCACGGTGAGTGTCTCACCTCCGGTTTTGTATTCTTTAATGGTTTCTCTCTTCGCTACGATGTGGATGTCTTTCGGCAGCTTGCTCAGGCGGCCGGGGTGGATGCAGGAGGTTAAAGTTGCAACTAAGCAAACAAGTAATGCAAGGAAGAGCTTAGAAGAGGATATTATGTTATCTGGATTCATGTATCACTATACAATAACAGGTTGTGGTAGAATGTTTGCACTATCGGTTAATCCGGCTGTTTCTGTAAAATTATTAGAAAACACTTTTTGCATAACAGGCGAAAGTAATTGCTTGCGGTGTTCTTTCCATGTATCCACTTTGCTTTTGTACATGTAATTGAGCAGGCCTGGGTAGCCCCAGTCGGCATTTTTGCCCCAGTGCCACGAGAACTCAATGCCTTCTTTGATAAAGTCTCGAATGATGGCCGTCTCTATCTCTTGCATGGTTCTCATGTTAGCATTGCCTTGCCATTGAAGGCCGTCCATTTCCAATACGCAGGTTACCGGAAATTGCGTGAATGCCAACGTTGCTCTAGCTGCTTTTACAAACCGTATTCCAATTGCACCTGGAACAGGCCCCAGGCGATTTACAATTAAGTTAAAAAGATTGAGTGACCTTACTGTATCTTCTTGCTTAACACCAAATGCCCACGCAAACACCTTTCCTTCGGCTACGCCATCGCTGAATAGTTGGCCGATGGTTCCCGTTGTGTCTTTATCCAACTCAGGAAAAATATTTGCTTTCAACGCATTGATAATGGCGGGTATTAATCGTTTATATTTCGCAGCAATGTTGGCAATCAACCCGGGCAGATCGCTGAAGAGAAACGCTTTCACGTTGGGCCGAGGGTCAGGGTAGTCTGTATCGTAGGGATGTTTATAAATGATTTCTACTACAAAGTCTTCATTTTCATTATAGGGATTGACATACAGTTTATAGTGATAGGGTCTTTTTCCTTCTCCGTTGCTATCTACTTCTATTGGTATTTTAAAATTGGACTGGGCGAAGGTGAAGGATGTTGCCAATTGAAGGGCATCTATCTTGTTGATTTTTCGCACATATCGTTTTAAGAGGTATTGATCCTCGGCTTCCAACACCAGCCCCATCACAAACCCAAATGAACCTAACCCAACGATGGCGGAGTTGAAGAGGCCATCGTCACGGATCACTCTGCAATTGATAGACGTTGCAAAGGCATCGCTCAAGGCGGGCTCGCTTTGTCGCTCAATGTAAACGAGGTCGTTGGGGCCGGGGCCAATGATAAGGTGAATGCCTACAATACAATCTTGAACAGACCCCACATCGATTGCCGAACCATGCACTCCTGTTGACACTGCGCCTACAATAGTCTGGCCGTTGTTTGTTCCGCTTGCTTTTAAAGACTTGCCGTTGTTTGCCAAGTGTCGTGAAACTTCTTTGATGGTGTTTCCACACTGAAACATAAAAAGATTTTCGCTCAAGAATGAAGTGGAGGGGTGCAAGTTTTTATCTTGAATAGGAATGTGAATGTTCATGGCGGAATTATTGTGCATCCGCTCATGATGATGTGCAATATTCGATAGTGACCATCCGGAACCCATCGCCCTAAATCCGACACCATCTCGCACACAGACATCCAATAATCGCTGTATCTCTACGCTTGCATCGTTATAGCGTTTGATTTTGTCCCCTTTGTTTTTTGCAAGGGTTGTTTCATACATAACCTGACTGGGAAATGGCCCGTTCTGATGAATGGTATCCCACTCATTTATTCTTGTGGTGGTAGTGGTTGCCATTTGTTCAATTTGTTTCCTTGTTGCAGATGTAAATAACATTCACCCTTCTGATGCGGCCGAGTGTTATTCCGCTTAGCAGCACATGGCCTAGGTTGGTTTTGTACTCGATTGAATAAAATCCATTAGGGCAAGCAGCAGAGTCGGGCGCAAATTGAGTGGGAGTGCTGTTGATAAAACTCAGCTTTTGGGTGACTTTGATGCGATGTGCTTTCTTGTCTCGATAAAAACCATCGCCCTGCATCACGGCAACTTTCTCTGGGATGCAATCTTTGCAGCTTATGCGAACGGAATAGCACGATTGGATTGCCATAGTCAATCCGAGTATAAGTAAAAGGTTGATCTTTTTCATAATGCCTTGTTAGTTAAAATTCATTGTCATAGATAGAAGCGACTTATCAGATAGCGGAATGCATATGACGTTAATAGTTATCGCTGTTGTCCCATGAATTCCCATTTCAATATTCATAGAATTATTTTTTTGATAGTTTTGATTTAGTTATTTATTACTCAACTTCCATAAATAGTTTTGCTGTACACTGGTGTGGCCCTGTCTACATTTAGAAAGTCTTCGGTTATCTTAATGAGTTTGCCCGTTTTGGGGTCTGAGTATAAACTCAATAACATGAATCCATTTAGTAACTGACCCTTTGCAATTACTTTACTCTCCTGCCCTTCTGTCCAATCGACATTTTTGTTACCGGCCAAAGCCGATGCATAGCCATATGGCAAGGCTGCGTGACCGAGACACCGAGCATAAGTGTTGGTTTTAAATGCTTTCTTGTTATTTTTTGAAACCGGAATATTGACGGGAGACTTATATACAATGCCATTATGAACATGGCCCCAATACCAAGCGTATGGATCGCTGCCCAGCGCTACCTTTACTTGATCCCACAAGATGTAAGGCTTGGCAGTGTCGTAAGCAAATCCAGTATGATGCGTAAGTACAATGGTTTGAGAAGGACTTAACTTAAGTTGCTTGATCCAATTTGACTGTATCGGTTGATCTCCATCCAAGTATCCAAACATAAATGCTTCACTGGATTTCCCATTGTATGCTGAATCAAGACCCAAAATAGTCCATCCACCAAAGGTGAGCGCAAAACAGCTGGCGCCATTTTGTAAACTAAACGGGCTGCCCGCTGCTTTGAGCGCATCCAGAAAGTAACCATTGCCACCGGGGTACATTTCATGATTGGAATTAAGCGTGAATGATTTTTTTGTATAACCCTTAGGCCAGAGTGCCATGAAATTTTTTGCTTCCTCACCTGGTGTGATATACTTTGAGCTGTTTGGATCGGATGCAAGGGGCGTGCCTGAATAATAAACATCGCCCAAGTGTATAATGTAATCAGGCTTCAATTGGGTTAACTGACTCATCACCGCCAAAGCACTGCGGTTTCCTGCACCCCAGTCACCCATCATGGCAATGGTAACTATGTTGGCGGTGCTACCACTGAGCGGAATTTTTGAGGGAAGCACCGGTGGCATGGGGAATGTTCCTTTGTTGTACCAATTATCGCCCAGTACGGTTTGTAACAAATTATAGAATGCAGCAAACCATCCTTGGTCGTAAGTGGCATAGGCCTCGGTATTGAGAACACTACCATCAGAATAAATAATAATTTTGCTCTTATCCGTAATTGTTAGCCTCTTGTAATTCTCAAGGGTCATTTGTGATGGCACAAGCGTTGTCAAAAATTTATGATATTTAATTACATCGCGTTTAACTGTGGCATTGGTAATAAGATCCGGGTTATTTATCCAATACGGAAAGAGTCCAAAATCAACGCTCGTATGCTCAGGCCGAGGGCCAGGGGGAGGAGTTGGCTTCGCCCCAATCCATAAATTATTACTTATCATAAAGCTGATGAGATCCCACTCGCAATAGGGAAGGAAATCAAGGATCTCAATAATATCATCGCAGATTGATTCAGTAATCCCCAGCTGCTTTCTGAACATTTCGATTTTTTGTTGGGTAGTTTTATTCATATGTTAAATATTTTTTTAAGTGGTCAAAAAAATTTGGTGAGACGAAATAATTCTCCAGAATTCAAGATTTTGTTTTATGAAGTAGTAGAAATCAGATCATGGGTAAGTTTAAACCTAACGCTGAAGCAGTATTTGGCCCCACTATTCCATCTGCACTTTGATTTCCGAAATTCTTTTGCTGAAATTTTAGTACAGCCCGAAGGGTGGCTCCATCAAAATCACCATTACTATTCCCAGTAAAAACCGCTATTTTCTTTAGTTTATTTTGTAGGGCTTGAACGAGAGGGCCACTAGAACCAAATCGTAGTTTGGCCTGCAATGGAACATCCGACCTGTCTGCCATGCTCATTACTTCGTAGCCCGTGAGGAGCACATACGGAAATGAAATTTGATTGATGGCGTACGCATTTTTCTGCACTACTGCCCATGCACCTGTATTGGTTGCACTAGGGTTGCTCTTGATCCGATTTGCACATTTGGGCATACCTAAAATAACCTGACACCCCTCGCTAGAGTATTTACCATCCAAACTATCGGTCCAGGCTGCATGCAGATTGTCTCCGGGATTCTCATACTCCACACGGTCATTGTTATCATAGGAGAAATTATCGGCTGATCGCCTATAGGCGCGGGGTTCGGTTTGCACGAAAGCTTCATGCCAATTTCCCTTTTTTTTTCCTTTGTGAATACCCTTCTTAAAATCTTTAACATACGAGGTGATCATGCAGTTCGTTCCGGCACCGTTGTTCTTTTTAGCAGTTTTTATCGAATCAATATAAGGAACTGTACTTCCTGGAAATGAGGCGATTTGTCCTGTGGATCTTTTCCATTGGAGCATCGTGCATCGCAATCTTGTATAATCGACATCCACCAAATTGAGTTGTATCTCTTTTTGAAACGAATAGTCATCCGTATGCACGGGCACAGAACCGCGTATCCCAAAAAGAACCAGCTCAACACCGGGAATTGAAAATTGATTAATCGCACAAAGTTTCGTCAGCACGCTAGTAGTTAGTGTATAGGTTGCCATATTTTTTTATGTTATAGTTTAGAATATAAATCGCTTTCTTTTTGGTTGGAGAAAAAGGGATCGATGAGGATGCCTTCATTGTCATGCAGCAGATACATTCCGCCCGCCCCGAGGTATTGCACGGTGAGTTTTTCACTTCCGGTTTTGTATTCTTTAATTGTCTCTCTCTTCTCTACGATGTGAATGTCTTTCGGCAGCTTGCTCAGGCGGCCGGGGTGGATGCAGGAGGGGAGGGATGCGAGGAGGAGGAGGGTATAAAATTGCGAGTAAGTCAAAGTCATTTTTTTTATGGAGCAGCTTCATTGCCTGTAGCGATTATTTTTGATTTGTCACGCCAGAGCCACAGGGTTTCGCCTTTCGTTAGCCAAGATATGCCAAACGCCAATAAAGCCAATGTTTCAAAAGTAAATACAGTTTTACTTTTCGGATTTCCATGGGCTAGAAAGTAGATGCCAATGGTGGCGATGCTCAGGAGCATTGCTACTCCACAGCCAATATAGATTCGATTGCGGGCTTTTTTTCGGGCACTCCACATTGCCTTTGGCTGATCGCTTTTCGTAAAGAGAAAAATGGACATGAGTGCTAAGACGATAAAAAACAACGAGGCACATGTAAGATGTATATACTCCTGGTGGCTCCAGGAAATAAAGGAATCCAATTTATTCTGGCAGGGGTAAGACTCTATGTCAGTAGGAAAAATAGCCACGCATAAACAAAAGAAGCCTGCAACGTTCGAGGCCCAACTGTCTAAATTACTATGTCCTTTGTACGAAAATAAAAATAACGAAACGGCAGACAGCACGCCCACAAACACTTCTCGCATGTTGGTATAATAATAATGACTAATGGAGGGCTGCACAACATTGCACTTGCCTACCAGCATGGAACCGATAACCAACACCACGGGCAACAACATCCCCAGCCAGCCTATGGCTCTGCGTAAGGTGAGGAAGGAGATGAGTTCAGCATTTTTGCTTTTCGTTTCTGCAGCTTTTTTAAACCATTGAATGAGTGAGGCGAAATTCATGCTACAGTTATTAATTAATTTTAATTTGTACTTTTCTTAAAGTTTGCAATAGCTAGCCATCGAAACAGCAGGAGCAGAGCAATAAAAACTAATAGTCCTAAAAGGAGATCAGTGTCGTAGAGGTTTTTTAATAAAGCATCTTGGGTGTATTCGTTTGTGTTCTCATCAATGAACATTCCTAATAGTGCGAACGAGATGGTGGCAAGTGTAAAGTAAAACAAAATGTGCCACAACCAACCCAAAGCGGACAAAGGCCTAAAAGTGAGAAACAGTTTTTGAATTGTGTATAGATGTTTAGCTGCTTTAGTGATACCAATCTGGTAAGCTGTTTCAATTTCAGTTTTGATGGCCAAGGCCTCAGTTGCTAATTTCGATTTTAGCAATTTCAAATCATTTATTTCTCCCAACGCGCTTTGCGTTTGAAAATAGGCATTGATAAAGGAAATGCGCTTTTGTGCTTCATCCAAAGCCTGTAATCGAACACTTGTTTGCCGCTTATTCTCGACTACTTTGAATAGGTAAGAGAATAGAATAGGGGAAAACGCTGAGAGTATGCTGGCAAATATTTTTTCGGATTCCATAGTCAGTTTTTCTTTATTAGTAATTTTCTGTTCGCTCTCGAAAAATGTGATTTAATTTGATTGCCTGTTACTTGTAACTTCAAGTAGTTTTCCAATTGCAAACGCTTGATTTTAATAATGGCCAAAGTGCTGTCGGTTTTGCATTTTTGTAATTCGGTACGAACATTATTTTGAACATCCATTTCTATTTGATATTCTCTTAAATGCCTCTCCTCAATACGTTGCCGGTTAGATTGCTCATTGCTCTTGTTTGCTATTTCTATCTGATTGCGCATAGCTGGGCTAGATGGATCATTAAATACAATTGGAGATATTGGGTTATAATCTGGCAACGGTTTCCCTTGAATAACATTTATTTTACAAGGGGCAGCATTGAGTATATTTAGTTTCTTCTGATTCTCAGTATAAGTTATATAGTCTGCGAGGTCTTTTTGCTTTTTTCTTGTGATTAGAGGTGGCCATTTTTTCGATAGTTGAATTAGGTGTTCTTTAACCTGATCATTTCTAATTTGAAATGGATCAATTTCATTTGTATACACTTCTTCGAGTATAGCTTGTTGAAACGGCAATTTTGCGCAGCTCCAAATCACAGAGCAAATGGCAAGCAACATGTAGATATTATTCGAGATTTTCATTTTCGATCGATTTGATTGGCATCATTTTGAGCTTGTATGCGATAGATCTCAATATTTCTGATTACATCATCTATTTTCTTATTCCCGTCTTGTATGCCGTAGCCGATTGCCTTTAACCCTTCTTGCAATTCTGTAAGATGTATTTGATTGTTAATTATTGGCCTACTAGATACATAGCGGTGAGACTCTTGATCTTTATCGTTAAGTGCTTTAACAAAACTAGGGGTGTGCCAATTTTGTAAACTTACCATCCAATAAGGTTTTTCAGGATCGATGTTTTGTGGCTCAATCGGCTTAAGCAGAGGGACTAATAAAATGATAATGGCAATGGTTTGTATGAGGAGAGCATTTTTCGGGGTGTCCAAGGGCCACTCTTTTTTATTTTGTTGATCTTCTTCAGCAGTCGGTGATAACAATCTATTTGCTTTGTTATTAAAGTAGGATGCGAGCCCTAATGTTAAAACAGCTGTTAGGAATGTCCAAATACCTATTCTTTGTGAGTCGACTAAATAACTTCGATAAACCTTTTGTGCAGCTTCATATGCTTTGATGTATTCTATTTCCATTAACTCATAATACAGCTTATGAAATTTAACTACTTTAATTAGCTGTGAACTATCGAGTGGAACACGAATTTCACTTTTATCATATCGTAATTGAACTGATTCTTTATATAGCCCATCTAATCGTGAGATCATTAGCTGTGCAGTGTTATTGTTGATGGAGATTATACCCTGTACTGAATTTTGTTTATTTTTTTCAAGTAAGGAAAGACGGTATAACCCTTCCGTCAAATGGATCATGCTATCAGCTGCTAATGATTGACCTTTTAGTTTACTCAATCGGTATGCTGTGTAATCGACTGGATGTAAGTATACTTCGAGATTAGTTTGCCCGCTTTTTTCTAGCTTCTTTTTAAAACTTTGGAGTGGAATTTTTTCCACTGCATCAAAAACACTTAGATAAAAGTTATTAATAGAACTGAAACCTTTGATAACACTTTCAATTTTAAATTTAGAGATTTTGTTTTTTTTCTTAAACTCTTGCTCTTCATTGTAATACTCGCGATAATAAGTCATACGGAGGTTCGAAGTTCTCAGACAATCTGCGAATTGCAATTCATCTTTTAATTCTTTAATCCCCAAGTAAGTTGGCAACACAAAATTTTCTTTATCAATTGCAGCATAGTCATTCTTTACATCTGAAAAAGGAAAGACCTCTTTTTCTGTGATTTGCTGTGATGCGAGGTATCGATATTTCAAGTAAGAAGTATTTAGACTTCCAAACCCTATGAAAAAAGCATAATGTAAAAGAGATGCACTAATTAGAATAAAAAAGGCGGGCACAATTACTTTTACCGTTTTACCAGTTGCCTCATTATGAATCACACCCTTATCAGAAAGGAGCCACCAAATTGTAATAATCAAGAAAGAAGAAAGTGTGAGCAGAATGATAAGCCAGTGGTAACTCAAATTGATTGCCGGAAATAGAAGCCCGGAACTAACTAATAGTACCGCCACTAAATAATCTTCAATTTTGAGTCTTGCTGATTTAAATTGTGAAACAGAATATGCCCATGAGGCCATTGCAAAGAACACAAGAGAAAATGAAGCAAAAAAATAGAAATAGCTACTATACAGAATCCATGGTTTTGAAAATACAATTAGAGTTAGTCCAATTAAAATATCTAAAAAATGAATGAGAGCATTTGTGCAGTATGAATGATAAATGAAATTGTCTTTTCTAGATAAATCAGCCATAGGATGCAGCCAAATTTGATTTATAGAAGTGCATAAAGCCTGTTGCCAAATAGCTAGACCAATATACCATCCACCCAATGAGAAGAGCATAAGCCCGGCCGGCCAACCAGAAAAGAATTGATTGTCATATATAAATAGAGCTATAGGCAGTAGTTTACAAAATGTTATTATTGTTTTTATCCAGTTGTATTCTGTTGTGTAAGGAAGATCATTAGCCTCCATTTTACTTAACTTTTCGCTTATAAATAGTCTACTGCCACGAGCATGCCAATAGGTTGTAAAAATGATGATTGGAAGAAGAAAATAAACGACAGAGAAAAGATTAAGAGTTTTGAATGAACTCAAATTTTGAGTTTTACCGATAGATTCAATGCCATTTGGGACTAATGTGCCTAATACACCGGTGCTGATCAATACACCGAGTGTACCATCTCTGAACAAACCACCTAATGCGGAATAGTCGTTTAATGTTTTAGTTGCCATATCCAGTTACTTAGAACTTCTAGAAAGTAGTGTTTCAATAATTTGTTGTTGAGCGCGTTGGCGTGGGAAAGAATAACCTTTCCCTTTAGTAGTTACTTTTTCATCAGTTTGGTTAGCCTTGCTAGCATCACCTTCTTTAGATTTTAATTCCACGTTCTTTTTTTCTTCTACTTTTGTTTCCGGTTCATTTTCAATCCAATCGGCTAAGCCTTTTGACATTTCCCAAGCCACTTGGAGTTCGCTTATTGTAAGATGTTGATCATTGAGGTCATTTGCTTTTTTGGAGGCAGCTACATAATGCCGTATGAGAATGACACCAATACCTAATCCTATGATTGCAACGAACATAAATCCATAAATACTTAGATCATACGTAGAGCAGCATACATTGAAACAGGTAATCTTACCATTGCAGCAAGCACATTCAGTTGCAGTTGCATTTGTGGCGCTGTCCCGCTTAGAAATAAAAGTAAGAGCAATGAGGGTGATGAGGGCTAGAACAATAATAAATATTCCCCATCTTAAGCTGATAATAGCAATAGACTTTGACTCCTTGATAAGTGACTGTAATTTATTATCCTCAAATAATGATTTGAGTTTTTGTTCACTTTCTGCTTGTACATACTCCACAGGAGGTCCAAATTTATCTTCAGTAGCATCTCCGGAATTACCTTTTCCCATAATATATTATTTT